>NZ_JBTOOE010000028.1:0-53689 GCF_054786815.1 Pseudoneobacillus rhizolycopersici
CGCCGATGGTAGTTGGAGGATTCCTCCTGTGAGAGTAGGACGTCGCCAGGCAAATTGAAAACAACCCGGAAGGGTTGTTTTTTGTGTTTCTACATGAGAAGTTGATCAATCCCACCAAAAGGATAAGAAACACATAAAACCGACATATAGACATACAACATAACCTCCATTTCAACATACAATAGTAATCAAGTAACCTACCAACGTGAATTTTCATAATATTGTATAAAACCCATCCAAATAGAGCAGAATAGGGGTATGGAGGTGGAGTAACCTGAGTACACTATTAACAGAAAAACAAATTGGAGAAACATGTGTTATTTGTGAGCAAAGTAAATTAAGAGGAATCCATTTATACACCTCGTTTATTTGTACAGACTGCGAGCAAGATTTAATCCGAACTGAGACCGATCATCCTAAATATAAATACTTCCTACAAAAATTAAAAAAAATTACCACGCCTGAAATCTATTCATAACAGCCCTCTAAGTAAGGGTTCTTTTTTTTGCCCCCAAAATATTTCGGAAATTCCCTTGAGCCAAAATACATCATCTCGTTATTTCCCCCAAGATGAGATTTTTTCTATTGGATTTGATAAAATAAATAGGATACTAGCAAAAGGATGTAAACCTAATGAAACAACAAAAAGTACCACTTTTTGAAGCTTTGCGCCAGCATCACCAACGGAAACCAGTTTCCTTCCATGTTCCAGGCCATAAAAATGGCCATATTTTTAATGAAGAGGCTTTTAAATACTATCGTCATGTCTTATCCATTGACGTCACTGAGCTTTCTGGTTTGGATGACTTGCATGCACCTGATGGGGTTATAAAAGAGGCGCAAGACTTACTAACTGATGCCTATCAAACAAAGGAAAGTTTTTTCTTAATAAACGGCTCTACCGTTGGAAATTTAACGATGATTCTAGCTTGTTTTAAGGAAGATGAAACAGTTTTTGTCCAACGTAATTGTCATAAATCCATTTTGAATGGGTTAAAGCTTGCAAAGGCAAATCCCGTTTTCATTGAGCCAGAATTTGATAGCGAGTGGAAGGTTGCAACCGGTATTGACATTAACAGCTTAAAAAGTGCATATCAGGACTTTCCAGATGCAAAGGGTATCATATTAACTTATCCGAATTATTACGGACATACTTATAATATTGAGACCATTATTGATTTTTGCCATGCCAATGATATGGTTGTACTGGTAGATGAAGCACATGGGGCCCATTTTATCGCAGGCTCGCCCTTTCCGGCTTCCAGTTTACAATATGGTGCAGATATCGTGGTCCAATCAGCCCATAAGACCTTACCAGCAATGACGATGGCTGCATTTTTACATGTCAATAGTGAGCAAATACCGATAAATAAAGTCCACTCTTTATTACAGATTTTGCAATCGAGTAGCCCGTCCTATCCGATTATGGCATCATTGGATTTAGCGAGAAACTATATTGCTACTTATGATTCAGAGGACAAAAGCCATTTGATTAGTCAATTACAAGAATTTATTCTTGGAATACAACAAATACCTACGATTAAGGTACTTTACCATACAACCGAGGGTGATCCTCTAAAAATCGTTATTCAATCAACAATCGGCCTAAGCGGCTATGAGTTGCAGGAAAAATTACAATCAGTCGGGATTGATTCAGAGCTTGCTGACCCATATAATGTTCTGCTGGTTTTTCCATTATTAAAAAAACCAGCGGTCTTTAATCAAGATGAAGTGCTCCAATCGATTAAGGCCACATTAGAAAGTGCAACTTCAAATAATTTAGTCAATCCACCAAGCTATATAAGAAGAAACCAAGCTTACTCAAGTTTAAAAATGAAATATCGGAATCAAGAAGATACCGCAATAATAGCGATTCCCTTTACAGATTCGATTGATAAAGTTTCAGCTGAGATGATTATTCCATATCCACCTGGGATTCCACTTTTAATGGAAGGTGAAGCAATCACTGCAACGAAGCTTGAAGAATTACAGCAATTGCGGAGCTTAGGTGCTAAGTTCCATGGTGGATCTTGTTTGTCTGAAGGAAAAATAAATGTGTTTGAGTGAGGAAATAGAAATGAATAATGGAAGATTTATTTCGTTAGAAGGTCCTGAAGGGGCTGGAAAAACGACAATTATATCAATGGTAGCAACAGAGCTTGAACGACTTGGGTTCGAGGTTTTACAAACACGAGAGCCAGGCGGAATTGATATCGCTGAAAAAATAAGAGGTATTATTTTAGATAAAAGCCATACAGCCATGGACCCAAGAACAGAGGCACTGCTTTACGCGGCGGCCAGAAGGCAGCATTTAGTGGAAAAGGTCAATCCCGCACTTGAGAGCGGAAAAATTGTCCTCTGTGACCGTTTTATTGATAGCTCGTTGGCCTATCAGGGCTATGCCCGTGGTTTAGGGATTGATGAGGTGTTTTCAATAAATGAGTTTGCCATCGGGGAACGGATGCCGGATTTGACGATTTATTTTGACCTTGATCCAAGAATGGGTTTAGACCGGATTAATCAGCAGCAAAAACGGGAAGTCAACCGGCTAGATTTGGAAAATATCGAGTTCCATAATAAAGTGTGTGAAGGCTATCATATTCTACTAAATCGTTTTCCAGACAGAATCAAAAAGGTTGATGCGTCATTAGCGATAGAGTTGGTTCTTGATCAAGTGAAAAGATTAATTTTAACAAAACTTTAGGTATGTTATTGGAAAATTTAGAATTTTTGAGTGGGAAATCCCTGTAAGGTTAGGGTTTACCTGTTATAATAAAGGGAAAAGAAACGGTAATCTCTCATAAGGGGCTGATAGAATGAAATTAATATTTGCAGTAGTCCAAGATCAAGATAGCAATCGTTTATTATCACAATTGGTTAAACATAATTTTCGTGCGACAAAATTGGCCAGTACAGGCGGGTTTTTAAAATCAGGAAATACTACGTTTATTATTGGTACTGATGATATTCGCGTTGATAAATGTCTGCAAATTATTAAGGAAAATTGCCAATCAAGAGATCAGTTGGTGGCACCAGTATCACCGATGGGTGGCAATGCAGACTCCTATGTGCCATATCCTGTCGAGGTAGCTGTTGGTGGAGCAACCGTGTTTGTGTTACCTGTAGAACAATTCCATCATTTTTAAAATAGGCTGTGTTAACGATAAATGTAGTTATTAAGCACCTGTTGATTGGAGCGGAAGGCACTCGACTCCTGCGGGAGATAGCGGCCAAGGGTGAGACCCCGCAGGAGCAAAGCGACGAGGAGGCTCACCGGACGCCCACTACAGCGGAAATCAACAATTTTATTTAACACAGCTTTAAAATAGAATATAAATTAGGGTTAGGAAGTGGCATTTTTGGTCAAAAATTGGGAGCAGCTTCAAGAGCTTCAACCTATTGTATTAAAAATGTTAAGAAATAGTCTCCAAAAAGATCGGGTTGCCCATGCTTATTTATTTGAAGGGGCAAGGGGGACCGGTAAAAAGGACGTAGCCTTTTTATTAACTAAAGCAATTCTTTGCCAACACCCCATTGATCAATATGTTCCATGTGAAACATGTATCAATTGTAAACGGATTAATCATGGGAATCACCCTGACGTACATTTGCTTGAACCGGATGGACTTTCGATAAAAAAAGGGCAGATAAAAGCTTTGCAGGAGGAGTTTTCCAAGGCTGGGGTTGAATCAAAGAAGAAAATGTATTTGCTTACCCACGCCGATCGAATGACGACCAATGCTGCAAATAGTTTATTGAAATTTTTAGAGGAACCAAATTCCGAGACAATTGCCATATTAATGACAGAACAAATTCAACAAATCCTACCAACCATATTATCTCGATGTCAAGTATTATCGTTCAAACCGCTTTCCCAAGAACATTTAACAGAGAAAATAGTCGAATTAGGTGTAAAAAGGGAACAAGCTCCAGTACTTGCTGCGATGACGAACAATATTAATGAAGCAATTGCCTTAAATGGTGACGATTGGTTTGCACAAGCACAAAAAATAGTGGTAAAATTATATGAGGTGCAACGACGAAATCCTCTTGAGGCATTATTAGTTCTCCAAGAAGATTGGTTTTTGCACTTTAAAGAAAAAGAGCAAATCGATCGTGGGTTAGATTTACTTCTTTTACTCATTAAGGATTTATTATATATACAGGTTGGAAAAGAAGACCAAGTTGTTTTCATTAATGAGCGGAACCGTTTAGAAACATTTGCTTTTTCTTCAGGGGAGACAGCCCTTTCTTCCCAATTATCTTTCGTTTTAGAGGCAAAAAGAAAGTTACAGGCAAATATGAATCCCCAATTATTAATGGAGCAGCTTGTGTTGAATTTGCAGGAGGGATCTTCTTTTGTATGATGTTGTAGGAGTACGCTTTAAAAAGGCAGGTAAAATATACTATTTTGATCCCGGCGACCTCTCCATTGAAAAGGACGACTTTGTTATCGTTGAAACAGTCCGTGGTGTGGAGTTTGGTAGGTGTGTCATAGCTCCAAAAAAAGTGGGGGAAAATGATGTTGTCCTTCCTTTAAAAAAGGTATTGCGTCTTGCTGATCAAAAGGATCGAATGATCGTTGATGAAAATAAACAAGCAGCAGCGGAAGCGTATCAAATATGTAACGAGAAGGTAAATGCACACGACCTTGATATGAAATTGGTTGATGTTGAATATACATTTGATCGGAACAAAGTCATTTTTTATTTTACTGCAGACGGTAGAGTGGATTTCCGTGAACTTGTAAAGGATTTGGCAGCTATTTTTCGCACAAGAATAGAGCTTCGCCAAATTGGGGTTAGAGATGAAGCAAAGATGTTAGGCGGAATTGGCCCTTGCGGAAGAATGCTTTGTTGTTCAACCTTTTTAGGGGATTTTGATCCAGTATCTATTAAAATGGCAAAAGATCAGAATCTGTCATTGAATCCAACGAAAATTTCCGGGTTATGTGGTCGCCTTATGTGCTGCTTAAAATATGAAAATGATGAATACGAATCTGCCAAGGAGCAATTGCCAGACCTTGGTGAAATCATTGAAACGCCGCTTGGTCGTGGAAAAGTAGTCGGTTTAAATATTTTAGAAAAGGTTCTTCAAGTTGAATTAAAAGATCAAGAGCGAGTAATTGAATATACAATTGACGAAATTATAAAAGAGGGCGCTGTTTCATTACAATCCACAGATTAAGAGGTGGAGAACGTGGATAAAAAAGAAATCTTTGAATCGGTCATTCTAATGGAGACGCAAATTGGTCATTTATATACTCAGCTTGGTGAATTAAAGCAGCATTTAGCAGAAATACTTGAGGAAAATAATTCATTGAAGCTAGAAAATGAGCATTTAAGACGTAGACTTGATCAAACAATGAATCAAAAAAAGAGCATAACTGAAAAGGTGCAAAAATTAACTCCTCATCAGGCAGGAGACACTGAGGATAAAACCTTCGATATTGGTGAAGGCTATGATAATCTTGCAAGACTTTATCATGAAGGCTTTCACATTTGTAACCTCCACTTTGGAAGTCCACGTAAAGAAGGAGATTGCCTTTTCTGTTTGTCATTTTTAAATAAAAAATAACAGGGGAGCTGAATTTATTCAGCTCCATTTTCATATTTTGGAGGATTTAGGATGGTAATGTTAAAAGATGATGAGCGCCTAGACTATTTATTAGCGGAGGATTTAAGGATAATTCAAAGCCCTTCGGTATTTGCCTTTTCCTTAGATGCAGTGTTGCTGTCTAAATTTGTTTATGTACCAATTCAAAAAGGAAAAATGATTGATTTATGTAGTGGAAATGGGGTTATTCCTTTATTTCTAAGCACAAGGTCAAAAGCTGATATTGTCGGTATCGAAATCCAGGAACGTCTTTATGATATGGCGTGTCGAAGTATTACTTATAATAGGTTAGATTCAAGAATTAAAATGATTCATGGGGATATAAAAGAAATTTCACACAGATTAGGTCACGGCAAGTTTGATGTGGTGACGTGTAATCCACCTTACTTTCCGACTCCTTCCCAAGATGAAATTAACGAAAATGAACATTTAGCCTATGCACGTCATGAAATCTTATGTACATTAGAAGATGCCATCAAAGCTTCGAGTCAGCTAGTCCGAACAGGCGGAAAAGTAGCATTTGTCCATCGGCCTGGACGACTAATGGATATCCTTTCTTTAATGAGACAATATAAATTAGAGCCTAAGAAAATTCAATTTGTTTATCCGAAGCAAGGGAAAGAGGCTAATACGCTTTTAATAGAGGCAATCAAAAACGGTCGGTCCGATTTAAAAATCTTACCTCCCCTTTTTGTCTATAAAGATGATAATGACTATACAGAAGAGGTAAAAAAGATTCTATATGGGGAAAGAGGTCTTAAAGATGTGGATGCAGAAAAGCTTTGAAAATGAAGATCGTAAAGGAATCTTATACCTCGTGCCAACCCCGATTGGCAATCTTGAGGATATGAGTATAAGGGCACTTAGAATATTAAAGGAAGTCAATTGGATTGCTGCTGAAGATACTCGGAACACGAAAAAGCTTTGTCATTATTTTCAAATCGAAACGCCGCTAATTAGCTATCATGAACATAATAAACAGGCTAGTGGCCAAAAAATCATAGATAAACTCAAAGAGGGGGAGAAAATCGCATTGGTCAGTGATGCCGGGATGCCGACAATTTCGGACCCAGGTTATGAATTAGTAATCAGTGCAATGGAACAACAAATGACCGTTGTTCCACTCCCAGGTGCAAATGCTGCTCTTACAGCACTAATTGCTTCCGGTTTGCCAACACAGCCCTTCTATTTCTATGGCTTTTTAGATCGACAAAAGAAAACAAAAAAGAAAGAGTTAGAGAAATTAGCTAGGATAGACTCAACGATTATTTTATATGAGTCACCCCATCGGCTAAAAGAAACCTTGGAATTAATGGAAAACTTCCTTGGCAATCGACGGCTCGTTCTATGCCGTGAACTTACCAAAAAATATGAGGAATTTATTAGGGGAACTGTTGAAGAATTGCGCCAGTGGGCTAATGAGGATGAGATAAGAGGCGAATTTTGTCTGATTATCGAAGGAGCGACAGAAACGGTAAACGCAGCGGAAAACAATCTATGGTGGGAGGAACTATCGCCCAAAGAGCATGTTGAACATTACATCTCTACGAACGGGCTATCTTCTAAAGAAGCCATAAAATTAGCTGCAAAAGACCGCGGTGTACATAAAAATGAAGTCTATCAAGCTTTTCATGTAGAATGATAAAAAAAGCAGCCTCATCAAAACCATGAGGCTGCTTTAATATTATTTTGAAGCGACAACAAATGCACCTTGGATTTCATTTAATAATTGCTCTGCACCTTCACGGCTTAGAATTAGCTTACCGCCAGCAAGAGAAATATTTGTATCAGAAACTTCTCCAGTGATTTGGCAAGTCATATTTGGCTTGTATTTCTTTAAAATAATGCGGTCATCATCCACATAAATTTCTAAAGCATCCTTTTCAGCAATGCCTAAAGTGCGGCGTAATTCGATTGGAATAACTACACGACCAAGCTCATCAACTTTACGAACAATACCTGTTGATTTCATATTTACTTTTCTCCTCTCAAATTTAACAACTATTTTTCTGTTTATATTTTCGTCATTATTCGACAAATTCCGTGTGTTTTTATAATACCAGTCATTCCCATAAACGTCAATTACTTTTAAATGGAAAAAATGTGAACAATTTATGAAGTTCTACAAAATGAGAAGTACCAACGTTTTTTGATAATGACTTGGAAAAATTATTTAAAAATATAGGGGGAATTATCCTTATTTTTAAATAATTTAAAATAAATGGAATTCGACAAAATTCAACAAATTCTCCATTTCACACTCATAAGTTTCGACAAACTGGAACTCTTTTTGTGGGTTAAACTTTTGGTATTTCTCCCTTCCTTGCGAAATTACTATTTTTTAGGTATATTTTGTTGGTATAAAAGGAAAAGGATAGATATACTTGTAAGAAATAAAGGAAGGTAGGAGGAAATCCTGATGGAGAAAAATTCAAAAACGTTTTATCTCACAACTCCGATTTATTATCCGAGCGGAAATTTACATATCGGTCATGCCTATACGACAGTAGCTGGGGATGCGATGGCAAGATATAAACGCGTACGTGGCTTTGATGTTATGTATTTAACTGGGACAGATGAACACGGCCAAAAAATTCAACGCAATGCTTTAGAGGCTGGGAAATCCCCACAACAATATGTAGATGATATTGTATCAGGTATCCAGGCTTTATGGAAGAGATTAGATATCTCTTATGACGATTTTATCCGAACAACAGAGGATCGACATAAAAATATTGTCGAAAAGATTTTTGCCAGATTAATGGAACAAGATGATATTTATCTGGATTATTATGAAGGCTGGTACTGTACCCCATGTGAATCTTATTATACGGATCTACAGCTTGTTGATGGTAATTGTCCAGACTGTAATCGACCTGTTGAAAAGGTTAAGGAAGAGTCCTACTTCTTCAGAATGAGCAAATATGCAGATCGATTGCTACAATATTATGAAGAAAATCCAACCTTCATCCAACCTGAATCACGTAAAAATGAAATGATTAATAACTTCATTAAACCTGGTTTGGAGGATTTAGCTGTTTCTCGTACAACCTTTGATTGGGGTATCAAAGTACCTGGAAATCCGAAACATGTTATTTATGTTTGGATTGATGCTTTATCTAATTACATTACTGCCCTTGGATATGGAACGGAAAATGATTCGAAATACCTCAAGTATTGGCCAGCTGATGTTCATTTGGTTGGGAAGGAGATTGTCCGTTTCCATACAATCTATTGGCCAATTATGTTAATGGCATTAGATCTTCCACTTCCTAAAAAGGTTTTTGCCCATGGCTGGTTATTAATGAAGGAAGGGAAAATGTCGAAATCGAAGGGGAATGTTGTCGACCCTGTTATGCTGATTGATCGGTATGGTTTAGATGCCGTTCGTTACTATTTATTGCGTGAAGTACCATTCGGCTCTGATGGTGTCTTTACCCCAGAAGGTTTTGTTAATCGCTTAAACTTTGATTTAGCCAATGACCTAGGAAATCTATTAAATCGAACAGTTGCAATGGTCGACAAATATTTTAATGGTGAGGTGCCTGTTTATAAAGGCTCTGTCACAGAATTTGATGCATCATTATTGCAGGTTAATCTTGAAACGGTGAAAAAATACGAAGAAGCAATGGAAAGTATGGAATTCTCTGTTGCTTTAGCCAATGTTTGGCAGTTAGTTAGTAGAACGAATAAATATATTGATGAGACTCAGCCGTGGGCTCTTGCAAAAGAAGAGTCGAATCGTGACCAACTGGCAAGTGTGATGACACATCTTGTCGAATCATTACGTCGTACAGCCATTTTATTAAAACCTTTTATGACACAAACACCTGATAAAATCTTTAAGCAATTAGGTTTAACAAATGCCAATAACCAGACTTGGGAAAGCCTAGAAGACTTTGGAATTACTTCAGCTGGCGTAAAGGTTGAAAAGGGCGAACCGATTTTCCCACGCTTAGAGGTGCAGGAAGAGGTTGATTATATTGTGGCCCAAATGTCAGGGGGCAAAAAGACAGAACCAACCCCTGAGGTGATCGCAGAAAAGGTAGATGAGGTTGCTGAAATAACTATTGATGATTTTATGAAGGTCGATTTGCGGGTTGCACAAGTCATACAGGCAGAACCAATTAAAAAGGCAAATAAGCTATTAAAGTTGCAATTAGACTTAGGCTATGAAAAACGTCAAGTTGTTTCTGGAATTGCGGAATTTTATAAACCAGAAGAATTAGTTGGACGTAAAGTAATCTGTGTAACCAACTTAAAACCAGTGACCTTAAGAGGGGAACTTTCCCAAGGAATGATCCTAGCAGGCTCTAAAGATGGTGTACTTTCATTAGCCACTATCGCAGAATCACTGCCACTCGGTGCAAAAGTAAAATAATTATTCGACAAGAATGTACATAGAAATGTTTCACATGAAACATTTCTATGTTTTTTTCTATATTTAGACAAATTTCAGGGAACAATATCTCGATTACTCGATTTATTATATAAAATAAGGGGACATTTTTATGTTATTCGACACTCATGCGCATTTAAATGCGGTGCAGTATAATGAAGATTTATCTGAAGTGATTAGTAGAGCTAAAGAAGCGGGAGTTTCTAATATTGTTGTCGTTGGTTTTGATCGGCCAACCATCACAAAGGCGATGGAGCTGTGTGAGACTTATGACTTTATTTATGCTTGTGTGGGCTGGCACCCAGTGGATGCAATCGATATGACGGAACAGGATTTACAATGGATAGAAGAGCTTGCCTCCCACCCTAAAGTAGTAGCACTTGGTGAAATGGGGTTGGACTATCATTGGGATAAATCCCCACATGATATTCAAAAGGAAGTTTTCCGTAAACAAATCCAACTGGCTAAAAAGGTTAAACTGCCCATTGTCATTCATAACCGTGATGCCACAGCAGATATTGTGGAAATTTTAAAGGAAGAGGGAGCTGCTGAAGTTGGTGGTATCATGCATTGCTTTAGCGGAAGTGTTGAAATTGCTAAACAATGTCTCGATATGAATTTTTACATTTCATTAGGAGGACCCGTAACCTTTAAAAATGCCAAAAAGCCAAAAGAAGTGGCAGCTGAAATCCCATTAGACAAACTGCTTATTGAGACGGATTGTCCATACTTAACACCGCATCCACATCGTGGAGAGCGAAATGAACCTGGTTATGTAAGGCTAGTAGCAGAACAAATTGCTGAAATAAAAGGGCTTTCATATGAAGAAATTGCGCGGACAACATCCGACAATGCCAAAAAATTATTCGGCATAAATTGATATCAAATGATGTCGAATAATTGATAGGTTTGTCCCTTTTTTTTCGAAAAATAAAAAGTTCTACATGTCTCCTTTTCTTCATAGGATAACCGTGTCGATAAGTTTTCCTTCCTTTTTGTCAGAATAGTATGCATAATAGGGAATACATTTAAAAAATGGCTATAAAGTCAATCGCTAAAGCAAGCGGAAAAAACTGGCGAAATTGTAGGGTTGACAGTTGGACAGATTTTACCATATAATCACTCCAAGAAAAGGAGGCGTTTTTCATCGTGATTCCAAACATGAAAAACCTGTTTTCTACGTCTTTGAGCAAGAAAAAATGGGCAATCATTTCTAGTAGTCTAGTAGCTTTTGTGACAACACTTGCGGTACTAACCTATGAAGGAACAAAGGATACGGTAGCCCTAACACTTGATGGAGAGAGGCAAGTCATTAAAACCCATGCTGACACCGTACAGGAGTTGTTTAATGATCTTGATATTTCGCTCTATAAAGAAGACTATCTATCTCATAAACGAGATACGAGGATTAAGGACGATTTAGAAATTGTCTGGAAACCGGCAAAACAGGTTGAAATGGTAGTAGACAACGAGAAGAAAACGATTTGGACAACAGCTGATACAGTTGCTGACCTCTTAGTCGAGCAGAATATTGCTTTAAAAGAATTTGATGAAATAAATGTTGAACAAGACACAGCAATTAAGGGTAAAATGAGTATTGCCATTGACCAGGCATTTCAGATTACGTTAAATAACGGCGGAAAAAAAGAAAAGGTTTGGACTACTTCGACTACGGTCGGTGACTTTTTAGCACAACAAGGAATTACCCTTAAACCATTAGACCGAGTTAAACCAGCATTAGATGCGGCCGTTCAAAATGATACAGTCGTTAATGTTGTTCGAATTGAAAAGGTCACCGATGTAGTGGAAGAACCAATTAAATTTGCTGTTGTCAAAAAGAAAGATGCTAAATTATCAAAAGGAAAAGAGAAAATCGTCTCTGCTGGTCAAAATGGCTTAATGACCAAGGAGTATGAAGTGGTTCTTGAAAATGGTAAAGAGGTATCTAGAAAATTAGTTAAGAAGAATTACTTAAAGGATCGTAAAGATCAAGTGGTGGCCGTCGGCACGAAGGTGGCAACAAAACAAGTGTCCCGTGGTATGGAAACAGGTCTTGAATATTATGTGACATCTACGGCTTACACGGCTAATTGTAATGGATGTTCAGGCTATACGGCGACAGGCATTAATCTCCACCAAAATCCTGGTATTAAAGTCATTGCTGTCGACCCAAGCATTATTCCTTTAGGTACAAAGGTATATGTTGATGGCTACGGTTATGCAGTGGCTGCCGATACGGGTTCTGCTGTAAAGGGCTATAAAATTGACTTGTTTTTTGCAACCAAAGCGGAAGCCTATCGTTGGGGTAACCGAACGGTTAAGATTAAAATTCTAAAATAATCAATTCGAAGTGCAGAGGATTTTCCTCTGCATTTTGCTTTTTTCGTAAAATAATTGATAATATATTACATATATCTTGTGTTGCCATTATATCCATTTAGACGGTTTATATTACCCAAATGTTTCAGGATTTTTGCAAAAAAATTTTAAAATAAAGGATAGAAAGCATTGAAAATAAAAGAAATCATTGTTGTCGAAGGAAAAGATGATACCGTTGCGATTCATAGAGCTCTTGATGCGGATACGATTGAAACAAATGGCTCAGCTATCAATGAAGAGACCATTATTAAAATTAAATTAGCACAAGAAACAAGAGGAGTTATTATTTTTACCGATCCTGATTTTCCAGGGGAAAAAATAAGAAAGACCATTGAGCAAAGAGTCCCAGGCTGTAAACATGCCTTTTTGCCAAAAGGAGAGGCGATTCATAAACATGGGAAGGGTGTTGGCGTCGAGCATGCCTCTGTGGAATCAATTCGTCGTGCCTTAAGAGATGCCCATCTGATGCAGGAGGATATCGCTGAACAAATTACCAAGGAGGACCTTTTGACAGCAGGTTTAATTGCTGGTCCCTATTCCAAGGAACGGAGGGAGCGGCTAGGGGAAATCCTTAAAATAGGCTATACCAACGGAAAACAATTACATAAAAGATTAATGATGTTCCAAGTGAGTATGGAAGATTTCGCTCATGCAATTCAGTCGTTAGATTCAGGAGGGAAAAATGAATAAAGATATTGCTACCCCAAACCGAACGAAGGCCATTTTAGAAAAGTATGGCTTTTCCTTTAAGAAGAGTTTAGGACAGAACTTTTTAATTGATACGAATATTTTAAAAAGAATCGTCGATCATGCGAACCTATCGCCTCAATCAGGGGCAATTGAAATCGGGCCAGGGATAGGTGCCTTAACCGAACAATTAGCGAAAAATTGCCAAAAGGTTGTTGCTTTTGAAATTGACCAAAGACTATTACCAATTTTAGCTGACACCTTATCACCCTATCCTCATGTTAAGGTGATTCATCAGGATATTTTAAAAGCGGATGTATTGTCGATGATGAACGAAGAATTTTTTGGTATCGAAGACGTCATGGTTGTCGCTAATTTGCCATACTATGTGACGACACCAATTATTATGAAACTTCTAGAGGATAGGCTCCCAATTAGAGGAATTGTTTGTATGCTCCAAAAGGAAGTAGCTGACAGAATTTCCGCGTCTCCAGGGACAAAGGATTACGGCTCATTGTCGATTGCTGTTCAATATTACACCGAGGCAGAAACAGTGATGATTGTCCCAAAAACGGTGTTTGTCCCGCAGCCAAATGTTGACTCGGCTGTAATCCGGTTAACGAAGCGACAAACACCGCTTGTTCAAGTCAAGGATGAGGCTTTCTTTTTTCAAGTTACCCGTGCAAGTTTCGCTCAAAGGCGGAAAACCCTTTTTAATAACCTCCAACACGGACTAAATAACGGTAAAGAAAAGAAAGAATTAATCTTAACTGTGTTAGAGCAAGTACAAATTGACCCGCAAAGACGTGGGGAAACATTAAGTATTGAAGAATTCGCGCACTTAAGTGATGCACTGTACGAACATTTTAAGTAACATATTTTTCAGCGCTCGCATAGGCTAAGTAAGTAACAGTTTAGATGAAAGGCTGTTTCTTTAAGTTTAGCTCGTTTTTAGGAGCGTGAGAAATAATGGATTATGTTGGAAGATTATCTTATGATTGTGACATTATTTTTCGAATAATCGATACCAAGATGGAAAATGGTCAAAAAATCGCAATTCTTTACGGGGAAGATTATCGTCTTATTGCAGATGCGCCGTTTCATGATTTAGTGAAGATGGACCCGATGGAAAGACAAAAACGTTCTAAGGAAATTCGCTCGTTAGAAGAGCAATCCCTTCAGCTGTTTCGTCAGGAAGTCAATTTAATGAAAGAGAGACAGGAATACGAGGTTACTCGAGGTTATAGCAAAGAATCTAATTACTTTCAGATTCCGGGTAAAGTCCTCCACCTTGATGGGGATTCGACTTATTTGAAAAAGTGTACCGATGTATATGAAAAGGTAGGAATTCCTGTATATGGCGTCCACTGTAGTGAAAAGGAAATGGCAAGGCGAGTTGGACAGTTAATTGATGATTATCGCCCAGATATATTGGTTATTACTGGTCATGATGCATACTCGAAATCAAAAGGTGATTTTACCGACCTGAATGCTTACCGCCATTCAAGGGACTTTGTTCAAACTGTCAAAGAAGCGCGGAGAAAAATACCTCATTTAGATCAGCTCGTTATTTTTGCAGGTGCCTGTCAATCCCATTTTGAATCGTTGATTTATGCAGGGGCGAATTTTGCTAGCTCGCCATCCCGCATAAATATCCATGCACTCGATCCTGTTTATATTGTCGCTAAAATTAGTTTTACCCCCTTTATGGACAGAATTAATGTCTGGGATGTATTACGAAATACTCTAACAGGTGAAAAGGGCTTAGGTGGTATTGATACTAAGGGTGTTTTGCGTATGGGGATGCCTTATCGAATTGAAATAAAAGACCAAGAAGAGGAATGAAAGGAGTTCACAACATGTGCACTCCTTTTTTATTTGGGCTATGGTACAGAAACGTTTGTTTTAATTACCTTTGCTTGGAGCGGAAATAAACCATTTAATTTAACACAACCTTTTTATTAAATTTTTTTCATACATATTTAGTTCTTTAGTAGTAAACTCTATTGTTGGAAAGGTTTTAAGAATATTGTTGAAAAAAAGGTAACAAAAGTAGATAAAAAACCGTTGACAAACTTTTTGGTCTACTGATATAATTTATAGTTTTTATTTGACTATTTTATGTCAAAGTGTTATACTTAACATAGTGAGGTGGACTTAATGGCAAAAACTTTAGCCGATATTAAAAAGGCCTTAGATTCGAATCTAGGGAAGAAACTTTTACTCAAGGCAAACGGCGGACGTAGAAAAACGATTGAACGTTTTGGTATTTTAGCTGAAACATACCCATCTGTATTTGTCATTCAACTAGATCAAGATGAAAACGCCTTTGAACGTGTTTCCTATAGTTATGCGGATGTTTTAACAGAAACCGTTCAAATTACCTTCTATGACGAATCTGCAGAAACACAAGCATTAAGTTAATTTCATACACCATATAAAATAACAGTGAACAAAATGTTGACTGTTTTTTTATTTGCATAAAAATAACACATACTAATACTAAGCACGTGTGGTAGAAGGGGTGTTGTCATGAGCAGAAGAAGAGGGATTATGTCCTACCAGTTTAAAGAAGAATTGGCCAAGGATTTAGGTTTCTATGATGTCGTCCAAAAGGAAGGATGGGGCGGCATTCGTGCAAAAGATGCTGGAAACATGGTTAAACGGGCTGTTGAACTAGCCCAGCAACAACTTCTTAACTCAAACAGAAAAATGTAGCGCCCAATTAGCGGCTTAAATACCCACCGTGCAAAAGAAGTCAAGGGACCACCCTTGACTTTTTTTAAATATATACATTTTATCACGTCTTGAATGCTGCATTTTGTGGTAAAATAGGACAAAATGTGCGCAGACCGCTAATGAAGAGGTGGAAGTAGTGAAGCTTTTAGTAAAAGCTCCGGCTAAGATTAATTTATCGCTTGATGTTTTATCGAAACGGCCGGATGGGTACCACGAGGTAGAGATGATCATGACAACCATTGATTTAGCTGATCGATTAGAATTATCCTTACTCGATCAGGATCAGATTGTCATTCATTCTCACAATCGTTTTGTACCTGATGATCAAAGAAATCTCGCCTTTCAAGCAGCCCTAGCTTTGAAAGAACGATATCAAGTAAAAAAGGGAGTTGTCATATCAATTGATAAATCGATTCCCGTTGCCGCAGGTCTCGCTGGTGGCAGCAGTGATGCGGCAGCAACTTTAAGAGGACTAAATCAACTATGGCAGTTGGGGCTAACCTTAGATGAACTGGCTGAAATCGGTGCGGAAATTGGCTCAGACGTTTCTTTTTGCGTATATGGGGGAACCGCTTTAGCAAAAGGTAGAGGGGAGCTAATCTCACGATTGCCGGCACCACCAACTTGTTGGGTGATTCTAGCTAAGCCTTTTATTGGTGTTTCAACTGCAGATGTTTATCGTAGGCTAGATATTAATCAAATCGTCCATCCGAATACTTCGGAAATGATTAAAGGGATTAAAGATGCTGATTATGACCATGTTTGTCGCCATATGGGCAATGTCTTAGAATCTGTTACCTTACCATTACATCCGGAAGTGGCACAAATTAAAGAACAAATGAAACGTTTTGGTGCAGATGCTGTTTTGATGAGTGGGAGTGGACCGACTGTCTTTGGTCTTGTTCGACATGATTCGCGAATGCATCGAATCTATAATGGATTAAGGGGTTTTTGTGATCAAGTATTTGCTGTTCGTTTATTGGGAGAACGTCACACCCTTGATTAAACACGGATAATAATGGTATAGTTACTTTAAAATATTCGGTTTTTGGGGGTGAATGTATGAAGTTTCGTCGCAGTGAACGGCTAATTGACATGACATCCTATTTACTAGATCATCCAGAGCAACTTATTCCACTTACATACTTTGCTGATAAATACGGCTCGGCCAAATCCTCCATTAGTGAAGACCTTGCGATCATTAAGGATACTTTCGAAACAAGAGGGATTGGAACCTTGCAAACAGTAGCTGGAGCAGCTGGTGGTGTTAAATATTCTGTTAAAATTAGTGATGAGATGGCAAGACCATTTGTTCAGGAGCTTTGCCAGCTTATCGCTAGTCCGGATCGACTATTACCTGGTGGTTACCTATATATGACGGATATTCTTGGCAATCCTTCAATCGTGCAGTCAGCCGGGAAGATTATTGCCTCTGCCTATGCCAATGCTAATATTGATATGGTTATGACAGTCGCAACGAAAGGTATACCTTTAGCCTATGCAGTAGCAAGTCAACTTAATGTACCAGTTGTTATTGTCCGCCGCGATAATAAAGTGACAGAGGGGTCAACGGTTAGCATTAATTACGTCACAGGCTCTGCCAAACGTATTCAAACCATGTTTCTTTCAAAACGAAGTCTTTCACAAGGGTCAAAAGTGTTAATTGTCGATGACTTTATGAAAGCGGGCGGAACCATAAAAGGAATGATGAATCTGCTTGAGGAATTCCAAGCAAGTTTAGCCGGTATTGCCGTATTAGTGGAATCTGAAGAAATCGATGAACGATTAATCGATGAATACATTTCGCTGGTACAACTTTCGAATGTAAACGAAAAGGAAAGAACCATTAATGTTAGAGAAGGAAATTATTTTAGACGAGGAGGAATTGAAAATGAAGGTAATTCAAACTAATCAAGCACCTGCAGCAATTGGGCCTTATTCACAAGGTATCGTCGTTAATAATCTTTTTTATAGTTCAGGGCAAATTCCATTGAACGCAGAAGGACAAATGGTGACAGGTGATATTAAGGAACAAACTCACCAAGTTTTTAAAAACCTGGAAGCTCTTTTAGAAAGTGCGGGAGCAAGTTTTGATACTGTTGTTAAAGCGACTGTATTTATCAAAAATATGGACGACTTTGCGGCCATTAACGAAATCTATGGCCAATATTTTCATCATCATAAACCGGCTCGGTCTTGTGTGGAGGTAGCGCGTCTTCCTAAAGATGCCGAAGTGGAAATCGAAGTTATTGCGCTAGTAAAGTAATTTAGTCCTTCTGCACCTTTTTCAAAATATTTTACAAATTAAGCAGGAATTACATAAAATTTGTAGAATGTAGTTACTAGCATTTTAACTTCGAAGAAAAGGGTGTGAACAAAATGGAAGTGACTGATGTAAGATTACGTCGTGTAAACACAGAAGGTCGTATGAGAGCAATCGCATCAATTACCCTGGATAATGAATTTGTTGTCCATGATATCCGTGTCATTGATGGTAATAACGGTTTATTTGTTGCGATGCCAAGTAAAAGAACTCCAGACGGTGAATTCCGTGATATCGCTCATCCGATTAACTCTGGTACACGCGGTAAAATCCAAGAAGCTGTACTAGCTGAATACCACCGTTTAGGTGAACTAGAAGTTGAATTTGAAGAAGCTGGAGCTTCTTAGAAGAATACACCAAGGGCCTACTTCAATAGTTGGCTCTTTTTTATTTACCCCCAAACTTCTTATTTCAAACCTCTTTTATAAAAAAAATCCTCTTTACTCTTACCTAACGCACAGCCCAATATCCGGCTCCTAGTGGACTTTATCCTCCCTCCCTACGGAACAAAACGGTCTCTTTCGCTTTTGTATCTTCCTTGAAATAAACCAATATTTAAGATATATTTTTATATGGATAATACTGATTTCGTTAATATTGTTGTTTACCGAACGTATCACGTTCTTGGTTTTTATTTCGTCACTCTTTTCGTATGCTTAAGACTAGAGAATAGAAGAAAATAATTCTATTAGCGATAAGTTTATGAAAAGAGTCTTTGATAAAAAGGTGAATTGGAGGACGCTTATGTCTAATAGATATGCCGTCATTTTGGCTGCGGGCCAAGGAACAAGAATGAAGTCGAAGCTTTATAAGGTACTTCATCCTGTTTGTGGTAAGCCGATGGTCCAACATGTGGTTGATCAAATTCGTACGCTTCAAATAGAAAATATTGTGACCATCATCGGTCATGGTGCGGAAATAGTAAAGGCACAGCTTGGCAACAGCAGCTCCTATGCCTTACAAGCGGAGCAACTTGGTACGGCACACGCTGTTTTACAGGCAAAAGACGCCTTAGAAGGGAAAGAAGGCATAACAATAGTTGTATGTGGCGATACACCGTTGATTAAAGCTGAAACCATTGAAAGCTTATTTCAACACCATCAGGAGAATGGGGCCAAGGCTTCTGTATTAACAGCAAAAGCTGATGACCCAACTGGCTATGGTAGAATTATCCGGAACGAGTTAGGTCATGTTGAAAAAATTGTCGAGCATAAGGATGCCACGGATGAGGAACGGAAAGTAAACGAAATTAATACGGGTACCTATTGTTTCGATAATAAAGCTTTATTCGAAGCATTAAAAAACGTTTCCAATGACAATGTCCAAGGGGAATATTATTTGCCTGATGTGATTGAAATCATGAAAAAACAAGGGGAAGTTGTTGTTGCCTACCAAACTAACGACTTTTATGAAACGCTTGGGGTCAATGATCGCGTCGCTTTAGCAGAAGCAGAAGTCCTAATGAGAAAACGGATTAATGAAGCGCATATGAAGAACGGCGTAACGTTTATTGATTCTGCGGCTACCTATATTGATTCAGACGTCCAAATCGGAAGAGATACGATTGTTTACCCTGGATGCGTGTTAAAAGGGAAAACAGTGATTGGTGAGGATTGTACAATCGGACCTCATACAGAAATAGACAATTGCGAAATTGGTAATGATACCGTTATTAAACAATCTGTTGCCCATAATAGCTCCATTGGTTCACGTGTAAATATCGGTCCATTTGCCCATATTCGTCCTGATTCTTCGATTTCCGATGATGTGAAGATCGGCAACTTTGTGGAAGTGAAGAAATCCGTATTCGGACAAGGTAGTAAAGCCTCCCATCTTAGCTATATTGGCGATGCTGAAGTAGGATCTAATGTAAATCTGGGCTGTGGCTCGATTACAGTCAATTACGATGGTAAAAATAAATATTTAACAAAAATTGAAGATGATGTGTTTGTTGGCTGTAATTCTAACTTAGTTGCCCCTGTAACTGTTGGCAAAGGAGCTTATATTGCTGCAGGTTCAACGATTACAAAGAATGTTCCGGCCGAGGCACTTTCGATTGCTAGAGCGAGACAAGAAAATAAAGAAAACTATGTGAAGAAGCTTAATCTAAAGAAATAAACTTGGAGGTTCGCGAAATGTCTAACAAATACTTAGATCCGAAAATGAAGTTGTTTAGTTTGAATTCGAACAAGGCGCTTGCAGAGGAAATTGCTAAGGTGATTGGAGTTGAGCTTGGAAAGAACTCCGTAACTAGATTTAGCGACGGTGAAATTCAAATTAATATTGAAGAAAGTATCCGTGGCTGTGATGTATTCGTTATCCAGTCCACAAGCGGACCTGTCAATGAACATTTAATGGAATTACTCATTATGATTGATGCGTTAAAACGCGCATCTGCGAAAACGATTAATATTGTTATGCCTTATTATGGCTATGCCCGCCAAGATCGTAAAGCGCGTGCCCGCGAGCCGATTACGGCAAAACTAGTAGCGAATCTTCTTGAAACTGCAGGTGCTACGCGTGTCATTACTCTTGATTTACATGCGCCGCAAATCCAAGGTTTCTTTGATATCCCAATTGATCATTTAATGGGTGTGCCGATTTTATCCGAATACTTTAAATCAAAGAAATTTGACCATGACATCGTGATTGTATCACCTGACCATGGTGGAGTTACTCGTGCTCGTAAACTAGCTGAGCGTTTAAAAGCACCAATTGCGATAATCGACAAGCGTCGACCAAGACCTAATGTTGCAGAAGTAATGAATATTGTTGGGAATATTGAAGGTAAAGTTGCCATCTTGATTGATGATATTATTGATACTGCTGGTACTATTACACTAGCAGCCAATGCTTTAGTTGAAAATGGCGCAGCTGAAGTTTATGCGTGCTGTACACACCCTGTTTTATCAGGTCCAGCCATCAGTAGAATCGAAAATTCCAATATTAAAGAATTAGTTGTGACCAACTCTATTGCACTGGCAGAAGAAAAGAAAATTGGTAAAATTCACGAGCTATCAGTGGCGCCATTAATCGGCGAAGCGATTATTCGTGTCCACGAAGAGCAATCAGTTAGTACCCTTTTTGATTAAAAATTCAGGCTTGCATACTCCATGCAAGCCTTTCTCTACTAGCTAAATAATTTCATTTTTCTAAAAAAATGATTGGGTGTTTAGACCTTCCTCTTTTGGGGCAATTTTAGATATAGATTGTCAAATTTCTTCAAGAAAAGGATGGTAAACCTATGGCTAGTTCACTTAGAGCAACTGAACGTAATCAATTTCGCAATTCTGAACTACGTAAAATTAGACAGCAAGGAAATATTCCGGCCGTTGTTTATGGACGGAAGGTTGAGAGTAAACCGGTTTTTGTTGATAAACTAGAATTAATTAAAACGATAAAAACGGTCGGCAGAAATGGGGTCATTTCTCTTGATATTGGTGGGGAAAAACAAGATGTCATTTTAACGGAGTACCAAGAGGACTCACTTAAAAAAGATATTGTCCATGCTGACTTTCTAGCTGTTGATAAATCTTCTAAACTTACTGTAGAAGTACGGGTGGTTTTAACAGGAGAAGCAGTCGGAGTAAAGGATGGCGGTGTTTTACAGCAAGCGTTTCATGAACTATCGATTACCGCTACACCAGACAATATTCCTTCTGCATTGGAGATCGATATCACGAATCTTCAAGTAGGAGAAACGGTTACGGTTGATGATATTCTTTATCAAGGCGATTTTTCCATCAATCATGAACCAGAATTGACTATTGCCTCCATCCTACCACCTAAGGTTGAAAAAGAGATTAGCTCAGGTGAGCAGCAAGAAGGTGGACAACCTGTTAATCAAGAAGGAAGAGAAACCGAAGCAGATGAATCATAAACGATATGGCCTTACCCTTACTACCTAAGTAGGTAAGGCCTTTGATTTGGATAAAAAAGGGGAAACAAGGCTATGAAACTAATCGTCGGTTTAGGAAATCCCGGCAAACAATATGAACGAACAAGACATAATGTAGGCTTTGATGTTATTGATGTATTGGCTAAAGAACTTAATATCGAATTGGATCAATTAAAGTTTAAAGGTTTATTCGGAATGGGTATGGTAGGCGGGGAAAAGGTGTTATTACTAAAGCCTTTAACTTATATGAATTTATCCGGGGAATCTATTTTAGCCGTGGCGGATTTCTATAATATTCCTGACGAACAATTGGTTGTCATTTATGATGATTTGGACCTTCCGGTAGGAAAGTTAAGGTTACGACAAAAGGGAAGTGCCGGTGGGCATAACGGAATTAAATCGACGATTGCACATTTAGGTACCCAAGAGTTTAATCGAATCCGAATAGGGATTGACCGTCCAAAAGGTGGCATGAGTGTTTCTAACTATGTGTTAAGTCGGTTTACTGATGAGGAGCAACAAATGATTGATGAGGTTGCTAAAAGAAGTGCGGAGGCTTGTAAAGCATGGTTAACGAAGCCATTTTTACAAGTCATGAATGAATTTAATCAATAACACATACGCCGAAAACCTTAAACATACAATTGTATAAGTTCCCTCCACAAGGAGCATACTAACAATACTTGGGTAGTATGAGGAGGAGGGCAAGTTTTGGCGATACATTACCATTGTCGTCATTGTGGTCAAAAACTAGGTTCTTTAGAAGATTTATCTCTAGAAACGGAACGTCTTGGATTACATTTATTAACCGTAGAGGAGCGAGAATCTATGGTTCAATATCACTCGTCAGGTGATGTTTACGTCCAATCTATCTGTGAGGATTGCCATGAATCGCTACAACGTAATCCAGATTTCCATCAATATGACTATTTAATCCATTAACGGTAAATGGGCTTTGGATATCATCCAAAGCATTTTTCCGTTTAACTATATACATTATATTTAGATTGGTGATTGGAGCTAAAAGGCGCTACGCTTTCCGTGGGCGGTCCGGGAAGCCTCCTCGTCGCTCTCGCGACTCCGGGGTCTTCCCTGTTCCGTACTCCCACAGGAGTCTCCGCGCCTTTTAGCTCCAATCACCATGCATAAAAAGCGAATTTTATATCCAAATAAAAAATTTCAGAGAGGAGGTCAATCTGATGAGGGGATTAATTGATCTGTTTCGGCAACAGGATGATGTGAAGACCATTATTAATGGGATGAATGAAGGATTAAGGGAACAGTTGGTCGCTGGACTTTCGGGATCGGCAAGAACCTTATTTTTGGCTTCCATATATGAGGAAACGAAAAAACCAATCTTAATCATTACTCATAACCTACTTCAAGCACAAAAGCTTTATGAGGATTTGATTAACACCATCCCTGCCGGGGAGGTTTTCTTATATCCGGCCAATGAATTAATCGCAGCGGAATTAAGTATTGCTAGCCCTGAGCTGAAAGCCCAGAGAATTGAGGCATTAAATTATTGGAGCAAGCATAAAAATGGCATCGTCATTGCGCCAATAGCAGGATTGCGTAAGTTATTGCCTGCGAAGGAACAATGGGCGAAGCATCAAATCAAGCTGTCAGTAGGCGAAGAAATCGATATCGCTACCTTGCTATTGCAGCTTGTAAAAATGGGTTATGTGCGTTCTGGGATGGTTGCAACCCCGGGTGAATTCAGTATGCGTGGCGGAATTTTAGATATTTATCCACTTACTGAAAGTGAGCCAATTCGGATAGAATTGTTTGACACAGAAGTAGATTCGATTCGATATTTTTCGCTTGAGGATCAGCGTTCCAAAAATAAAATTAGTGAAATCACCATCGGTCCTGCGACGGAAAACCCGATGGAAGATGATCAGCTCCATATTGTCAAAGAAAAGCTTGCTGATAGTCTTGCTACTAGTTTAACGAAACTGAAAGATGCAAAATTAAAAAGCTTGCTCGGTCAAAATATTAGTTTTGAACTGGAACAGTTGCAAAACGGTCAAAGACCTGATCAACTATTTAAATATTTATCCTATGTCTATCGGGATAGTTTAATAGATTATTTACCTCAGAAAGGTATTATTTTTGTAGATGAAATTAGTAGAGTCTATGAAATGAATGATTCGCTTGAGAAGGAAGAGGCGGAATGGTACACATCGTTATTGGCTGAAGGAATGATGGTGCATGATTTGAAAATTTCCCATCAGCTTGCGGGATTACTGCAAAAGCCAATCCATCCGATCGTGTATTTATCGTTATTTTTAAGACATGTGCCGAATACAAATCCGCAAAATATTCTCAATGTATCCTGTAAACAAATGCAGAGCTTTCATGGGCAAATGAATGTGTTAAAAACAGAACTTGACCGTTGGAGAAAGGGAAAGTTTTCGGTATTACTGATTGGCTCTGATGAAGAACGGGTTAATAAGCTTCAACGGGTATTAGAAGATTATGATATTAACGCTACAACCATAAGTCGTGATGAGAAGATTCGACCTGGATCCGTGCAAATTTCTTATGGCGGCCTGCAAACTGGTTTTGAGCTGCCTTTGCAAAAGGTTGCAGTCATTACAGAGCAAGAGCTATTTAATAAAAAGACAAAGAAACCACAGCGAAGACAAAAATTGTCAAATGCAGAACGGATAAAAAATTATTCTGAGTTAAAGGTCGGCGACCATGTCGTACATGTTAATCATGGAATCGGTAAGTACTTAGGAATTGAAACATTGGTGATTAATGGAATTCATAAGGATTACTTACATATCCGTTATCAAGGCTCGGACAAACTGTATGTCCCAGTCGAGCAAATTGATTTAGTGCAAAAATATGTCGCTTCCGAAGGTAAAGAACCGAAAATATATAAGTTGGGTGGAAGTGATTGGAAACGGGTAAAGAAGAAGGTTCATGCTTCTGTTCAAAATATTGCGGATGATTTAATTAAATTATATGCCGAAAGAGAAGCGGCAAAAGGCTATGCATTTTCCCCAGATGGTGATATGCAAAGAGAGTTTGAAATGAATTTTCCCTATGAGGAGACAGAGGATCAACTTCGCTCCATTCACGAAATTAAAAAGGATATGGAAAAAGAGCGACCAATGGACCGCTTATTATGTGGAGATGTTGGTTATGGGAAAACAGAGGTAGCGATTCGGGCTGTTTTTAAGGCGATTGCCGATGGGAAACAGGTTGCCTTCCTAGTTCCAACAACAATCCTAGCCCAGCAGCATTTTGAAACGATGAGAGAAAGATTTCAGGATTATCCGATTAATATTGGTTTATTAAGTCGTTTCCGTTCCAAGAAACAACAAACAGATACCATAAAAGGGCTGAAAGAGGGTACGATTGATGTTGTGGTTGGCACCCATCGCTTGCTTTCAAAGGATATCATTTATCGTGACCTTGGTTTACTTGTCATTGATGAAGAGCAACGTTTCGGTGTGACTCATAAGGAAAAAATTAAACAGTTAAAAACGAATATCGATGTTCTTACGTTAACTGCAACACCAATTCCTCGTACGCTGCATATGTCGATGTTGGGTGTAAGGGATTTATCTGTCATTGAGACCCCACCTGAAAATCGTTTCCCAGTGCAAACCTATGTAATGGAATATAACGGTGGACTTGTTCGCGAGGCAATTGAACGGGAGCTGGCAAGGGATGGACAAGTGTATTTTCTTTATAATCGAGTTGAGGATATTAATCGGAAAGCGGAGGAAATCTCTTTGCTCGTTCCCGATGCTAGAGTTGCTTGCGCTCATGGTCAAATGTCAGAGAATGAACTTGAATCGGTTATGCTATCATTTTTAGCAGGAGATTTTGATGTTCTTGTGTCAACGACAATCATTGAAACAGGTGTTGATATTCCGAATGTCAATACGTTAATTGTCTTTGATGCGGACCGGATGGGTCTATCTCAGCTATACCAATTACGGGGACGGGTAGGCCGCTCAAATCGTGTCGCCTATGCTTATTTTACCTATCGTAAGGATAAAGTATTAACCGAAATAGCTGAAAAACGTCTACAGGCCATCAAAGAATTTACTGAACTTGGTTCTGGATTCAAAATTGCGATGCGCGACTTATCGATTCGTGGAGCGGGAAATCTGCTTGGAGCTGAACAGCATGGTTTTATTGATTCCGTAGGATTTGATTTGTATTCGCAAATGTTAAAAGAAGCGATTGAAGACCGGAAAGGCAGTCCTGACTTGATGGAACGAGTTAGCGTAGAAATTGATCTTGAAGTTGATGCGTATATTCCAGACTCTTATATAGCTGATGGCCACCAAAAAATTGAAATGTATAAACGTTTTAGAGGGATTGGCTCCATTGAGGATATCGAAGAACTACAAGAGGAAATGCTTGACCGGTTTGGTGAATATCCCGATGAGGTTGCTTACTTATTCCAAATTGCTGAAATGAAGGTGTATGCCAACATCGCTGGAATCGAAATGATTAAGCAGGTGAAGGATGAGATTACCATTTTAACTTCAGAGCGAGGTACCACACAAATCAATGGTGAAAGTATTTTTAAGAAAAGTAATGACTTCCCGAAAGTTGTCGGTTTAGGAATGGAAGGGAAGAAATTTAAAATGACCGTTCAGACGAAAGGGTTAAAAGCGCAAAAATGGCTTGCTATTACTTTTGAAATGATAAAAGTGATGGCCATATCGAAGAAAGAAGAAAATCAACAAAAAAATGCGATTTAAAATAATTTGTTTTCATTTTATGTTTAAGTTGGAATATAAAGGGTAATTGTATTCTATCAATTCTTTCAAACGCCGATTGATTGTTTTGGTAAAAACAACCAAATAAGAAAAAATCTTTGTATGTGAATAGAACTTTCCATATGAAAGATACTAAGTTCAAACTTGGAGATGATTTCAAGTAGAAAAGGCTGTAACTTAGCCTCGGACAAAGTTTTTGAAGCCGTTTCCAAAATCAATCATCAGATGAAAGAGAGGCAACGTTGAATGAAAGCAACTGGAATAGTTCGTCGAATTGATGATTTGGGTCGTGTTGTAATACCAAAGGAGATCCGCAGAACGCTGCGAATTCGTGAGGGAGACCCATTAGAAATCTTTGTTGATCGTGATGGGGAAGTTATCCTTAAAAAATATTCCCCGATCAGTGAGTTAAGTGATTTCGCTAAGGAATACGCAGAAGCTTTGTATGACAGTTTAGGAAACCCTGTCTTAATTTGTGACCGTGATGCCTATATTGCGGTTGCAGGAAGCTCTAAAAAAGATTACTTGAATAAAAACATTAGTGAACTCATTGAAAAGAAGATGGAAGAACGTAATGCTGTGCTAGTAACTACACCAGGTGATATCGCGATTATTGAAGGTAGCGAAGAAAATGTTTCATCTTATACAGTTGGACCAATCATTGCAAACGGTGACCCAATTGGGGCTGTGTTAATTTTCGCTAAGGAAGGCACATTAGGTGAAGTTGAGAAAAAGGCAGTCGAAACAGCAGCCGGCTTCCTAGCAAGACAAATGGAAAACTAAATCAATAGGAAAGGGGTAGCGCTCAAGGCTACCTTTTTTTCTTTTGTATTTTTTAGTCTGGCCAATATGCTATAATTACTTTCGATAATCCAAATTGGAAGGAGTTGGGCTTGTGAAGCCCAATCAGCGTTCAAAAGACTGGTTTAAAGGGGCGTTTATTTTAACCATTGGTGCCCTTCTAACAAAACTGTTAAGTGCCATTTATCGGATTCCATTTCAGAATATGGTTGGAGATATTGGCTTTTACATATATCAGCAGGTTTATCCTTTTTATGGCTTGGCGTTGGTTTTATCCACCTATGGATTTCCTGTCATCATTTCTAAACATTTTACGGAATTACAGGAAGAGGGTCGAACCGACAAAGCTGAGCGCTTTCTTGCTCATTCTTTTTTTATTTTAGCAGTACTAGGAATGTTCTCATTTTTAAGTTTGTATTTTGGAGCTGGATTCCTTGCTAAGCAGATGAAGGATCCAAATCTCGCTATTCTTTTAAAGGTCATTTCCCTTGTATTTCTTATTTTTCCCATCATCTCTGTTTTTCGTGGATATTTTCAAGGGATTGGATATATGGTTCCAACGGCCACTTCACAAGTCGGTGAACAACTCGTACGGGTTGTAACGATATTAGTAGTTGCGGTATTGTTTATGAAAAATGATTTATCGCTTTATTTAGTGGGAAGTGGTGCAGCCTTCGGTTCGATTTCTGGTGGTATAGTTGCCGTCTTCATCTTAATGCTCTTTTTCTTGCAAGAGAAAAGAAATATACCCATATTTAGAGTTTGGCAGAGGCCAGTTTTAGCAGATATGAAAGAAGCCTGGAAGCTATTACTGTTTCAGGGATTTGCCGTTTGTATCAGCGGAATGCTATTAATATTTATTCAATTAGCAGACTCATTAAATATGCTATCTTTATTAATAAACTCGGGGATAGCCGCAGAGACTGCCAAAACGTTAAAGGGTATTTATGATCGTGGTCAACCATTAATTCAGCTTGGAAGTATTGTTGCCACTTCGATGTCCCTTTCCCTTGTCCCAGTTATTTCGAGTGTGAGAATAAAAGCTGACACTACTCAATTAAATGAAAAGATCCAACTTGCTTTGCAAATTGGCTTAATGATTAGTATGGCGGCTACGGTCGGTTTAATGGCCATCGTCAAGCCGACTAATATCATGCTTTATGAAAATGAGGTAGGATCATCGGTGTTAGCAATATTAACGCTGATCATCCTGTTAAGTAGTATGGCGATAACGGTTATCGCCATCTTGCAGGGCTTAGGTGTGATGTACTATCCTGCAGCGGTTATTGTTATCATCTTTTTCATAAAGTATGGCTTAAACCTTTTACTCATTCCAAAGTTGGATTCAGCAGGAGCGGCTACCGCATCGGTCTTCAGCATCGCAATCGGTCTATTATTACTATTTTGGAAATTGAAAAAAACGATAGGGACATCCTTATTAACTGGTAAGTTTCTAATCAGATTATTGCTAGCCGTTACTACGATGTTTCTACTCGTTAAAGCTAGCTTAGTTATAACTACCCCAATTTTCAAATGGGTAGACTCTGAACGACTACTTGCTGCTATTCAAGCCCTTTGTGGAGTGGCGGTAGGTGGGTTAACCTTTTTCATCGTTGTTTTACGTATGAATCTTATTAAGGCAGTTGATTTAGCACTATTGCCTTTTGGAAGTAAGCTTCTTTACTTGCTTTTTGAGACAAAAAAGGAGTCGAAAAAATGAATAAAAATAAAATAGAAATTATCGGTTTAGGTGCCGGGGATCTTAATCAACTACCTTTAGGTGTTTATCGCAAGCTACAAGGTGAAGAACGACTATTTTTTAGAACAAAAGAACATCCGGTCATCAAGGAACTTGAAAAGGAAGGACTGGTTTACACTTCCTTTGATGATGTTTATGAAGCTTTCGACCAATTTGAAGCGGTTTATCAGGAGATTTGCCAGAGGCTCATAACCGAAGCTCAGAATCATTCGATTATTTATGCAGTACCCGGACACCCACTTGTTGCCGAAAGAACGGTACAGCTATTATTGGAACGCCAGGAAACTGGAGAAGTTCAAGTTGAAATCGTTGGTGGGCATAGCTTTATTGATGCATTGTTTCAAGCATTAAAAATTGACCCAGTTGAAGGATTCCAATTACTAGATGGGACATTCCTGAAGAGAGAGCAACTGCAAATTACCCAGCACATGATTATTTCTCAAGTTTATGATCGCTTTGTGGCCTCAGATGTAAAGCTTATCTTAATGGAGCTACTTCCAGCGGAGTATCCAATTACGATTATCACCGCAGCGGGTAGTACAGGTGAAAGCTTAAAGGTTGTCCCGCTATATGAGCTAGATCATAAAGTAGCCTTAAACAATTTAACTTCTTTGTACGTGCCCCCTGTAAAAGAAGAAATCGTATTAAGAAAGCAGTTTTTTAAGCTCAGAGAGATTATTGCTGCTCTAAGAGGGCCGAACGGCTGTCCTTGGGATAAAAAACAAACCCATGAATCATTAAAAAAATATTTAATTGAAGAAACCTTTGAAGTGGTCGATGCGATTAATCGTGATGACGACGACCTGATTATTGAAGAATTAGGCGATGTATTGCTGCAGGTACTGCTGCATGCCCAAATTGGCGAAGATGAAGGGTATTTCTCGATTGACGATATTATTGAAACATTAGCAAATAAAATGGTCCGCAGACATCCACACGTTTTCGGAACGGAAGTGGCAGAAAATGCCGACGAAGTGGTAACACTCTGGGAGGATATAAAAAGTAAGGAAAAAGGTGAACGAACAGAATCGCTATTAGCAGGTGTCGGATATGAACTTCCAAATTTAGTGAGGGCATATGAACTTCAGAAAAAAGCAGCCAAGGTAGGCTTTGATTGGGATGATATTGCACCGGCGATTGAAAAGGTTCATGAAGAAATGGCCGAATTACAGGCAGAAATGAAAAAAGATGAACGAGATGAAGAATTGTTAATGAAGGAATATGGTGATATTCTTTTTGCCCTGGTCAATGTCGGCCGATTTTTAAAAATTCAACCTGAAGAGGCTCTTTTTACAACAAACGAGAAATTTAAACGTCGATTTGAATTTATTGAGGAAAAAGTAAAAAAGAGCGGTAAAGATTTTTCAGCTTTTACTTTAGTCGAATTAGACCAGTTTTGGGATGAAGCGAAACGGCAAGGTTTATAAAGGGAAGGGGAAAAATGATGCGATTAGATAAATTTTTAAAAGTATCCAGATTAATCAAAAGAAGAACGTTAGCGAAAGAGGTTTCCGACCAAGGTCGAATTTTGATTAACGGTAAAGAGGCAAAAGCTAGCTCCACTGTAAAGGTTAACGATGAGCTAACCGTTCAGTTTGGTAACAAGGTCGTCGTTGTTAGAATTGATCAGATTCAAGAAACAAGTAAAAAAGAAGAAGCCGCTGACATGTACACGATTATCAAAGAAGAGAGAATTCAACTCGAATCATAACAGCTTGTTCTATATTTGGGCTCATCCTCATAGACTTGTACAAAGTTTTACTTTGTGAGGAATGTGAGGGATAAATATGAACCAATACTATGACAGTAATAGCCCGAAAGTAACTGAAAAAGAGCACGATGTGATCATGAGAGGAAGACGTCTCCTTGATATCACTGGGGTGAAACAGGTAGAAAGCTTTGATAATGAGGAATTTTTGTTAGAAACAGTGATGGGTTTTTTAGCGATTAAGGGACAAAATCTACAAATGAAAAACTTGGATGTCGACAAAGGAATCGTCTCCATTAAAGGGAAGATTTTTGACCTTGTTTATTTGGATGAACATCATGGGGAGAAGGCTAAGGGCTTCTTTAGCAAGTTATTCAAATGACACTCACCACTCAGTTTTACACAATGCTATCAATGGTAGGTATGGGGATACTTTTTGGTATCTCCTTAGATACTTATCAACGCTTTCTTAATCGTCCGAAACGAAAACGCTGGATTGTTTTTATCAATGATTTTTTATTTTGGCTAGTCCAAGGACTCCTCATCTTTTATACCTTATTTCTAGTAAACAAAGGGGAAATAAGGTTTTATATTTTTCTGGCCTTATTATGTGGTTTCGCTTTCTACCAAAGCTTATTGAAACGTCTATATTTAAAATTACTAGAGCTGATGATTCAAACCTGCATTTCCATATACTTGTTTATGAAAAAAACTTTTATTTTCCTCTTGTGGAAACCAATTGTGTTGATTATTAGCCTTTTAATTTCGCTATTATTTGCACTGTATAAGGGATTTTTAGCGCTCATTCGACTTATTTTTCGTATCATCAAATGGGTTCTAGGTATCTTATGGAAATTGATTATATGGACTTTTCTCCTATTTTGGAAACTTATGCCGAAAAAGGTTAAAAAAATCGTCGAGAAGTTATATAATAGATGGGCAGGAATTTTTTTACGAATCAAGAATTATTTCCATAGATGGATAAATCGTTTTAAAAAGCCAAAAGAGTAAGGAGGTAAAGAAGATTTGAGCGCAGAGAGATCACGCAATATTACCAAACTACCAACTAAATATGCAGAACAACAAGAGAGTATGGAAAAATTCTCTGCGAGAAGACGCAAGCTTCTTTATCGTAGATTAATAGCATTTTTTCTTGTCGTTGGGCTTGTCTCATTTTATATGGTTTCAACTTATTTAACACAGGCATCTGCCCTAGAAGAACGTACGGCTAAAAAAGAACAGCTGGAAAAAAGGTTAGCCAACCTAGAAAAACAGCAACAGATTTTAGAAGAGGAAATTATTAAACTTAATGACGATGAATACATTGCTAAATTAGCTAGAAAAGAGTACTTTTTATCAGAAGATAATGAAATTATCTTTAATCTTCCGGAAACTGAAGAAGAAAAGTCTTCCCAATAGTTGACTTATTGACACTTATTTTTTACATTCTGTATAATATGTAGTAATATGATTTTTTTATATCTTTAAGGAGGAAGTTTCTTTTTATGTCAATTGAAGTAGGCAGCAAGTTACAAGGTAAGGTAACAGGGATTACGAATTTCGGAGCGTTTGTGGAGCTGCCGGAAGGTTCAACGGGTTTAGTTCACATTAGTGAAGTTGCTGACAACTATGTGAAGGATATTAACGACCATTTAAAGGTTGGCGACATGGTTGAAGTCAAGGTAATTAATGTTGAAAAGGATGGGAAGATTGGTTTATCCATTAAAAAAGCGGTAGATAAACCACAACCAGAACGACCAGTAAGACCGGATAGACCAGACAGACCAGACAGACCTTCATATGGAGGTGGCCATGGTGGCGGCGGTCGTCCTCGTCAAGGCGGTAGATCAAATGATCGCGGCCAAGGTGGCGGACAACGAGAGAATTTCGAATCGAAAATGGCTCGTTTCCTAAAAGATAGTGAAGATCGCCTGTCTTCCCTTAAACGCCATACTGAATCAAAACGTGGCGGAAGAGGAGCCAGACGCGGTTAACTTGCTGCTTCTTAACTATATATTTAGGCAGTTTTCAACAGGTCTATCATAGACCTGTTTTTTGTTTAGTTTATATAAAAAAAGAAAGGAATCGCCAAGGGCGATTCCTTTCTTTTATCTGTCCAGCTCCAGCGCCTAGCCCCTCGAGGTCATAAGCCAATGGCTGAATGAAGGCAAAAAGCGCCTTCTTTCAACCCTTGTCTTATGCTTGTCGGGGCTGATCGAGGCGCTTTTAGCTTTTCTATATAGCGGCGGAGGGGATCGAACCCCCGACCTTACGGGTATGAACCGTACGCTCTAGCCAGCTGAGCTACACCGCCGTAATTTAGACACAAGAAATATATTACATTCGACAACCTCAATTGTCAATAAGATTTTAATATAAACAAAATTCGTCATTAAAATTTGGAAAACGGAATGGAATTTGTTTCCTCGTCGGGAAAACAGTCGAACGAAAATGAGGAGCTTGTCCGCTATTTTGACAAACTTTTAAAATTCTGACTCTTATAATGTTTTTAAGAATTATAAAATGGGGAGTGGAGTCAGCATGGAAAAAGTAGAAAGGAATTTAATCGAACCGATTGGTGAAGTCAGTCTTATTCGTTCTCAAATGGGGCTATCAAAAGGGTTAAAAAAGTTTCAATTAAAGCTAGAGAACCTGCTAATCAAGAAAGGTTTCCTACTTCTTTTCATTGGCTTCCTATTAGGGCGGGCTTTAATTTTAGCGAAACTAACACCATTTAGTTTGCCTTTTTTTGCCGCTGTCTACTTTATTAGAAGGGATAAAGCACCAATTGCTCTCATCGGCTTAATTAGCGGAGCTGTAACCTTATCAATCGTCCAAGCGGGGTACACCTTTTTTACTGTCGTGTTATTCCTTTTCATTCATAGGTCCATTAGGAAGTTTATCAAAAATGAATTAAAGGCTATACCATTTTTCACCTTTTTTGTTTTATTAACTGCAAAGCTATTAGGGGCTTTCATTTTTACCAATCAAGTAACGATTTATGATGGGTTAATGGCTGGAGTTGAAGCGAGCCTTGGTTTTATTTTAACACTCATCTTTTTACAAAGTATTCCATTATTAACCTTTACGAAACGTAAGCAAGCCTTAAAAACAGAAGAAATTGTTTGTTTGATCATATTATTGGCCTCCGTGATGACTGGGACAATTGGTTGGGAATTTTATGATCTATCAGTTGAACATATTTTATCAAGATATCTAGTACTTATTTTCTCTTTTGTCGCTGGGGCAACTATTGGTTCAACTGTGGGTGTCGTTACAGGACTAATATTTAGTTTAGCCAATATTTCTAGTTTCTATCATATGAGTTTACTAGCCTTTACAGGTGTTCTTGGTGGACTTCTAAAGGATGGTAAAAAAATTGGTGTTTCGATAGGGTTATTTATCGCTACTCTATTGATGGGAATGTATGGTGAGGGTGCAGGAACAATCGTTAATAGCCTCTTAGAGTCTGCTATTGCCATTTCACTTTTTTTACTGACCCCACAACAATTGACATCCAGGATAGCAAAATATATCCCTGGGACAACTGAGCACACTGCTGAACAGCAGCAATATATGCGAAAAATGCGTGATGTTACTGCGCAACGAGTTGCTAAGTTTTCCTCTGTATTTGAAGCTTTGTCCAATAGCTTTACAAATATAGATGGCAAGGCGGAAGATTTCGATTCAGAACGGGAATTAGATTATTTCTTAAGTAATGTAACGGAAAAAACCTGTCAGACCTGCTTTAAAAAGGAGCAATGTTGGACAAAGAACTTTAATACAACCTATGACCAAATGAGTGAAATTATGCTTGAAATGGATGAAAATAATGGGGTGGTATCAGGTAGGCTTTTGAGAGAATGGGATAAGCATTGCACTCGTTCAAAACGAGTCATCGATGCGATGCAGCAGGAACTAACGTTTTACCAGGCTAACCAAAAACTAAAAAGACAAGTGCAGGAAAGTAGGCGCCTTGTTGCTGAACAGTTATTAGGAGTTTCTGAAGTCATGGGTGACTTCGCCAAAGAAATTCAGCGGGAAAGGGAAAACCATCATAAACAGGAAGAACAAATTTTGGAGGCAATCCAAGAGTTTGGTGTTCAAATAGAACAAGTAGAAATATACAGCCTAGAACAAGGAAACGTTGATATTGATATGACCATTCCATATTGCGGTGGTCATGGCGAATGTGAAAAGGTCATTGCCCCGATGTTATCAGATATTTTAGGGGAAACAATTGTAGTGAAATCAGAAGACTGTGCAACCTATCCAAATGGATTTTGTCATGTCACATTCCGTTCGGCGAAAGCCTATTGCGTTGACACCGCTGTTGCTCATGCTGCAAAGGACGGTGGTCTAGTCTCAGGTGACAGCTATTCGATGATTGAGCTTGGTTCAGGTAAATTTGCGATTGCCATAAGTGACGGGATGGGAAATGGTGAGAGGGCGCACTATGAGAGTCAGGAAACGTTAGAGTTATTACAAAAGATTTTACAATCTGGAATTGAAGAAAAGGTTGCTATTAAATCGGTCAATTCGGTTCTGTCCTTACGAACAACAGACGAGATTTTTTCAACACTTGATTTAGCGATGATAGATATGCAGACAGCCCAAGCAAAGTTTTTAAAAATTGGATCAACGCCTAGTTTTATTAAAAGGGGTGGAAAGGTTAGTAAAATCCAAGCAAGCAATCTCCCAATGGGGATACTTCAGGAATTCGATGTCGATGTTGTCAGTGAGCAGCTAAAAGCAGGAGATTTATTGATTATGATGAGCGATGGAGTTTTTGAAGGACCTAAGCATGTCGAAAATTTTGATATTTGGATGAAACGAAAAATTACAGAAATCCAAACGAATAAACCACAAGAAATTGCAGACTTAATTATGGAAGAGGTGATCCGTTCGCGGGCAGGTTCTATAGAAGATGATATGACAGTGGTAGTAGCAAAAATTCAACATAATACTCCGAAGTGGGCAACAATTCCTGTCCCGAAGCTTCGCAAGCGAGCCTAATATTTTAACCAGAAGTACACTCATTTATGTATAAATCCCCTCTATATAGTCGAAAATGGATACTAAATTAGCGTGGAGGGGAGTTTTGTAAATGAATCCAGGGAGAATTAGGCAAATTTTATTAATAACGGATGGTTGTTCAAACGCAGGTGAAGATCCAATCGCAATGGCAGCTTTAGCAAAAGAGCAGGATATTACGGTTAATGTTATTGGAGTAGTTGACCAGGATATGATTGATGAGCAGGGAAATCGAGAAATTGAAGGCATCGCTTTGTCAGGTGGGGGAGTAAGTCAGGTTGTTTACGCTACTCAACTTTCACAAACTGTCCAAATGGTCACAAGGAAAGCGATGAATCAAACGATTCATGGAGTGGTAAACCGCCAACTTCAACAAATTTTAGGTTCATCTAAAACCATCGAAGATCTTCCACCTGATAAACGAGGTGAGGTCATGGAGGTTGTCGATGAATTAGGGGAAACTGTCGAATTAGAAGTGTTGATTCTTGTCGATTGCAGCGCCAGTATGAAACATAAATTGCCGACCGTAAAGGACGCCTTATTGGACTTATCCCTCAGCCTGAATGCGCGTTCAGGTGAAAACCGGTTTTCCGTTTTTGTATTTCCCGGGAAACAGAAAGATGTCGAAAAATTGTTGGACTGGACCCCGAAACTTGAAATATTAACAAGTATTTTCCCGAAATTACAAACGGGTGGTTTGACACCAACTGGACCTGCCATTAAAGAGGCAATATCTTCATTTAAGAAAAAACGCTCATTAAGGAGTTTGTTAGCCCGTGATGATGAATCATTCTTTGAAGAATCTGTGTAAACTGGATGTCGGGACGGAAATTACTGGGAAATGGCATCGAAACCTTTATACGATTGTAAAAGAACTGGGGTTTGGAGCTAATGGCATTGTCTATTTAGCTGAACACAATGGTCAATATGTGGCCTTGAAGTTAAGTGACAATGGAATGTCAATAACTTCAGAGGTAAATGTATTAAAATCATTTGCAAAGGTCCAAGGGTCTGCCCTCGGACCTTCTTTACTTGATGTTGATGATTGGGTTAGAAGTAAGGGGACCGTTTCTTTTTATGTGATGGAATATATTCACGGCCAGAGCTTTCTAACGTTTATCGAACAAAAAGGTAAATCGTGGATATCGATTATGATTTTGCAATTATTGTCCGATTTAGATAAACTGCATACGAACGGTTGGGTGTTTGGAGACCTGAAGCCAGAAAATCTTATTGTAACCGGGCCTGCGCCTAAGATTCGCTGTATAGATGTTGGAGGAACTACGATTCAAGGAAGAGCAATCAAGGAGTTTACGGAATTCTTTGACCGTGGCTATTGGGGATTAGGGTCACGAAAGGCAGACCCCCAATATGATCTATTTGCTGTTGCCATGATAATGATTAATACGGCCTATCCGAAACAATTTCCAAAGACAACTGGTGGAATCCAGCAATTAAAAAAGATGATTACAGAGAAACAGGAGTTATCTATATACAAAAATTTCCTTTTATATGCTTTGCAAGGGCATTTTTCTACAGCACAGGAAATGAGAAGATATTTACTAGATTTAATGGGCGATGGTACAAAAGCTCCTGAGCGAAACCCAAAGAAGTCATCATCAACGATAAACTCTGGAACGACCTATACTACTTCGAGCCAAGTTAGGTCGCGAATGGTGAAAACAACCCATAATCAGACAAAACAATCTATTAATCGTCAGACCCTAAAGAAAAAAAGAAAAAGCTACTCGCTTTTTGAAACGATGTTGATTGTCTTTGTGGTAACTTTACTCTACGCTTTTTATATCATAGAAAAATTATAAAAAATCTTGAAACTTTTATTCCTTCTATTCGTATAAACAATATCAAATTTAAGTAAGGAAGAACATAATGTTAGAGCAAAAGGTTGAAGCATTTTTAAAACGCCATCACCTGTCCCTTAAAGGAAAAAGGCTATTGATTGGGGTTTCGGGTGGACCCGATTCCTTAACATTGCTTCATTATTTATGGAAAAAACGAGATTTATGGGAGTTAGAGATTATCGCTGTTCATGTCGATCATATGTTTCGTGGGGAACAGTCATGGGAAGAAGCAATTTTTGTTAAAGAAACATGTAGAAAAATGGAAGTTTTATTTGAGTGGAAACAAATCAATGTGACAGCTTATATGCAAGAAACAGGAAAAAGTCCCCAAATAGCAGCAAGGGAATGCCGTTATCAATATTTTGAAGAAAAGATGCATCAGTTTCAAGCAGACTATTTAGTCCTAGGTCATCATGGTGATGACCAGATTGAAACGATTTTAATGAGAATGACAAGAGGGAGTTCCGGATATGCTAGGGCAGGGATTCCTTTTAAACGCCCTTTTGCAAGAGGTGAAATTATTAGACCATTATTAGCCGTAAGTAGGCTGGAAATTGAAAATTACTGCATGATTCATAAGTTGGACCCTAGAAGAGACCCAAGCAATGAAAAACCTTACTATGTTCGCAATCGGTTTCGTTCAGATATACTCCCTTTTTTGAAAAAGGAAAATCCAGCTGTTCATGAACATTTCCAAAGGATGAGTGAGGAACTTAATCAGGATGAAAAGTTTCTAGAGGAATTAACAGTATCTGAATTGAATAAAGTAATGAGAAGCAGAACCGACAGAGAAATTAGTATTGAAGTCGACCAATTTCTCGCAATACCTCTTCCTTTACAAAGAAGGGCGATTCAACTAATATTAAACTATCTTTATAGGGTGAGACCTTCGTCCTTATCTGCCTTACATATAGATCTAATTTTAAAGTTACTGGGTCAATCGAATCCTTCAGGCCAACTTGACTTTCCGGAAGGTTTGCGAATTATTCGCTCTTATCAACAATGCGATTTTCAATTTGGTGAAAAAAAGGCGGGAATTTTCCGTTACGAATTATTTGGTCCAGGTAATATTCATCTTCCTAATGGAGATTCCATACATTTGGAATATGTTGCCCAGTTGCCGTCGACACGTGGACTAGATCTATGTATATTGAATCCGCAGCAGATTCCTTTTCCGCTCATTATTCGTACAAGGGCTCAAGGGGACCGAATTCATCCAAAAGGTATGAGTGGGACGAAAAAGATAAAAGATATATTTATCGATGCGAAGATCCCATTAGCAAGACGAGAAACTTGGCCCATAGTAACAGACGGTGAAGGTAACATAGTATGGGCACCAAAGCTAAAATTATCAAACCTTGATGTTAGGGGTCAGCATTTGGAAAGTTATTTAGTACTAACATATAAAAGCAACGATTCTTCTAGGGGGCATTTATCATGATGGAAAAGGATATTGAAAAAATACTTGTATCGGAAGAGGAAATTCAAATAAAAATCAAGGAACTTGCTGACCAGCTTACTGAGGAGTATAAGGATAAAGTTCCTCTAGCTATTGGTGTTTTAAAGGGAGCTTTGCCTTTCATGACGGATCTCCTCAAAAGAATGAATACATATTTAGAAATGGATTTTATGGATGTGTCAAGCTATGGAAGTGCATTTGTATCTTCAGGTGAAGTGAAAATTATTAAGGATTTGGACACTTCTGTTGAGGGTAGAGATATTTTAATTATTGAAGATATCATTGATAGTGGCCTTACCCTAAGTTATTTAGTTGATCTTTTCCGTTATCGAAAAGCAAAGTCAATAAAAATTGTGACATTGTTAGATAAACCTTCAGGTCGTAAAGCAGATATTCAAGCTGATTATGTTGGATTTATCGTACCTGATGAATTTGTGGTAGGCTATGGATTAGACTATATTGAGAAATACCGAAATTTGCCATATATTGGCGTTCTTAAACCAGAAGTTTACACGAAAAATGAATAGTCTTGTCAAGGTTAAATTCTTGAATTACCATGTTTTTCTATGATACTATTTAGTATAGTTTGTTTACCGTGGGAGGAGGTAAGGAATGAATCGGATCTTCCGTAATACGATTTTTTATTTATTAATATTTTTAGTTATTATCGGTGTTGTTAGCTTTTTTAATGGTAGTAACGAGCCAACTACACAAATAACCTATAATGAGTTCGTCAATCACTTAGAAAAAGGTGAAGTAATTTCGATTGATATGCAACCTGAGGGTGGCGTGTACCTGGTTCGTGGTAAATTAAAAGGTGACAAAGACTTTATCACCCATATTACCAACAATGACCCAATGTTGGCGCGTCTTGACCAAGCAGCTGCTAATGGTCAAAAATTAGAAGTTCATAAAGCTAAAGAAACAAGCGGCTGGGTTACCTTCTTTACATCGATTATTCCGTTTGTGATTATCTTTATTTTATTCTTCTTCCTTTTAAATCAAGCCCAGGGCGGTGGTAGCCGTGTCATGAATTTTGGGAAAAGTAAAGCTAAGCTTTACAATGATGATAAAAAGAAGGTTCGATTTAAAGATGTCGCAGGGGCAGATGAAGAAAAGCAAGAACTTGTTGAAGTTGTTGAATTCTTAAAGGACCCTCGTAAATTCGCTGAGCTTGGCGCTCGCATTCCAAAAGGGGTTTTATTAGTTGGACCTCCGGGAACAGGTAAAACCTTACTTGCTCGCGCTGTTGCAGGTGAAGCCGGTGTACCATTCTTCTCTATCAGTGGATCTGATTTTGTGGAAATGTTTGTAGGGGTCGGGGCTTCCCGTGTTCGTGACTTATTCGAAAATGCAAAGAAAAATGCACCATGTATTATTTTTATCGATGAGATTGACGCCGTTGGCCGTCAGCGTGGTGCCGGTTTAGGTGGTGGTCACGATGAACGTGAACAAACCTTAAACCAATTATTAGTTGAGATGGATGGATTCGGGGCAAATGAAGGGATTATCATCATTGCTGCGACAAACCGTCCGGATATTTTAGACCCGGCTCTTTTACGCCCAGGCCGATTTGATCGTCAGATTACGGTTGATCGCCCAGATGTAAAAGGACGCGAAGCAGTTCTTAAGGTTCATGCTCGAAATAAGCCACTTTCCAGTTCTGTTAATTTAAAGAGTATTGCTATGAGAACACCAGGTTTTTCTGGAGCCGATTTAGAAAACCTGTTGAATGAAGCAGCACTCGTTGCCGCTCGTCAAAACAAAAAGCAAATTGAAATGGATGACATTGATGAAGCAACCGACCGTGTCATTGCCGGTCCGGCTAAGAAAAGTCGTGTTATTTCACAAAAAGAGCGAAATATTGTTGCATTCCATGAAGCTGGTCATACGATTATTGGTGTTGTCTTAGACGAAGCTGATATGGTTCATAAAGTAACAATTGTCCCTCGTGGTCAAGCGGGTGGATATGCAGTTATGCTACCAAAAGAAGACCGATTCCTAGCAACGAAACAAGAGCTTCTTGATAAAATTGTTGGCCTACTTGGTGGACGTGTTGCGGAAGAGGTTGTTTTCAATGAAGTAAGTACTGGTGCACATAATGACTTCCAGCGTGCAACCGGAATTGCCCGTAAAATGGTAACCGAGTATGGAATGAGTGATAAGCTTGGGCCATTACAATTTGGTCAAGTTCAAGGTCAAGTATTCCTAGGTCGAGATATCAATAACGAGCAAAACTACTCGGATAAAATCGCCTACGAAATTGATATGGAAGTACAGCGAATTATTAAAGAGAGTTACGAACGTGCGAAACAGATTATTAATGAAAATCGCAGCAAGCTTGACCTCATTGCCAATACTTTATTAGAGGTTGAAACGCTTGATGCAGAACAAATTAAGAGTCTTGTCGATAACGGCGTACTACCTGACCGTAGTGTTGATACGAAACTTGAAGATAAGAAACAAGACGATGTAAAAGTAAACATCAACACGAAAAAAGAAGAAGCACCATCATCAAATGATGAAGAACAAAAGTAACAGTAAGGCGCCTTTTTAAAAGGCGCTTTTCTTTTTGCGGTCATAAAATAATTAGTGTATGATGTTTCCATATGAGAATTCTGTAGAAAAAGTGGTGATTTTATGATTTTTGTATTTGATATTGGAAATACAAATACGGTTCTCGGTGTTTATGATGGGGAAGAATTGAAATATCATTGGCGAATTGAAACGAATCGCAACCGAACCGATGATGAATATGGTATGGTCATCAAGTCATTGTTTAATCATGTTGGCTTAAGTTTTTCAGATATTGATGGAATCGTTATCTCTTCTGTTGTTCCGCCAATTATGTTTGCTTTAGAACGCATGTGTGAAAAATATTTTCATCTAAAGCCATTAATAGTTGGGCCAGGTACAAAGACGGGCCTGAATATAAAATACGAAAACCCACGTGAAGTAGGGGCAGACCGAATAGTCAATGCTGTTGCCGCTATCCATGACTATGGAAGTCCCTTAATTATTGTTGACTTTGGCACCGCAACAACTTTTTGCTATGTAAACGAAGATAAACAATATATGGGTGGGGCGATTGCCCCTGGGATAAGCATCTCCACTGAAGCATTATATTCAAAGGCGGCAAAACTGCCGCGAATTGAGATTGCCCGCCCGGAAGGAGTCATTGGCAAAAATACCGTTAGTGCGATGCAAGCTGGAATCGTTTATGGTTATGTTGGACAAGTTGAAGGTATTGTCAAACGAATGAAAGAACAAAGTAAACAGAAACCAACGGTTATCGCAACCGGGGGACTAGCACGGCTCATCTCACAAGAATCGGATATCTTTGATGTCATTGATCCTTTTTTAACCTTAAAGGGATTGCAGCTCATTTATAAAAGAAATATCGAGTCTCTAAAGAGATAGAGCATCACGAAAGGAGCAACCGAATTGAACGATTATTTAGTAAAAGCATTAGCCTTTGACGGCCAAGTTCGAGCATATGCTGTCAACAGTACTGAGACTGTTAGTGAAGCGCAGCGTCGCCATTATACGTGGCCAACAGCCTCAGCAGCATTAGGAAGATCAATGACTGCAGGTGTTATGATGGGGGCTATGCTTAAGGGTGAAAATAAACTTACGATTAAAATTAATGGCGGGGGGCCGTTAGGCGGCATAATTGTCGATAGTAATGCAAAGGGTGAAGTACGAGGCTATGTCCACCATCCGCAAACCCATTTCGAATTAAATGACCAAGGGAAACTTGATGTTCGCCGCGCTGTCGGTACAGATGGAATGCTGGTGGTTGTGAAAGATTTAGGGATGCGGGAGCATTTCACCGGCCAAGTACCGCTCGTATCCGGAGAGTTAGGGGAGGATTTCACTTATTATTTTGCCTCCTCCGAACAAGTACCATCGGCGGTAGGAGTTGGCGTTCTTGTGAATCCGGACAATAGTATATTAGCAGCTGGAGGTTTTATCATTCAATTAATGCCGGGTACTGATGATGATACGATCGGAAAGATTGAAACTAGCATTCAAAAAATGCCTCCTGTATCCAAGTTAATTGAAAGAGGCTTATCTCCTGAGGAACTTTTATTCGAAATCCTAGGGAAAGAAAATGTGAAAATACTTGAATCTATGCCGGTTAGTTTTAAGTGTACCTGCTCAAAGGAGCGCTTTGCTAATGCGATTATTAGCCTAGGTAAAGAGGAAATAACACAAATCATCGAAGAGGATGAACAAGCAGAAGCGCACTGCCATTTCTGTAATGAAAAATATCATTATACAAAAGAAGAGTTAGAAGAATTGAAAAAAGAAGCATAGATTAAATAGGTTTTCTACGGGAGAGGAAATTTTTTGAAAAACAATCAGCTTTGGATGATAATTGCTGGTCTCTTTCTAATTAATTGCCTTACGATTGTCTACTTTATGAAGCAACCACTAGCTGGCGGCAATCTTGGCTCTGGTGAGATAGTAGCGGAGATCGGCAAAGAGAAAATTACGCGTGGGGAATGGCTAAATGAAATAGAAGGTCGTTATGGCAAAGCAGTCTTAAAGGATTTAATTGATCAGAGGGTCATAAAGCAATTGGCAGATAAATATAATATCCATGTTTCTGATGAAGCCATTGAACATGAGTTACAGTTAATGCAAACGATGTATGGTGCTAATGGCAAAACGGGTTCTGATGAAGAGAAGTGGAAGGAACAAATTCGTTATAGTCTTCTCCTAGAAGAACTGTTAACAAAGGATGTAATTGTAACCGAAAAGGAAATGGAAGAATATTATCAGGATAATAAAAATCTGTTTGACATTCCGACTAGTTATCAGTTATCACATATTGTTGTGAAAACAGAAAAAGAAGCGAAGGCGGCTGTGAAAGAGTTAAAACAAGGTTCAAGCTTTTCAGCATTGGCAATGGAAAGGTCAATTGAAGAGTTCTCAGCTAATCAAGGCGGCGATATTGGTTTCATTAGCGAAGCGGACGATCGGTACCCTGAAAGTTATATAGATCAAGCCAAAAAATTAGCAAAAGGGGAATGGAGCGAACCGATTGAAGTGAAAAATGGTTATGCCATTATTAAACTTCAACAAAAATTAGCAGGGAAATCCTATTCCTTCGATGAGGTCAAAGGTCAAATCAGAAGACAAATTGCCCTTGAGCAAATGGACGCCCCCGTTTCGGCAAGCGCCTTTTGGAACGAACTTAAGGTCGATTGGTTCTATGAAAACAAGAATGATTAATAAAAAGAAGGTGACCATATTAAAGGTCATCTTTTTTTAGGCATAAGAATGATTTTTTAATGAATAAATGCATATGATTTGACATAAATCTAAATGACTGTTAAATTTTATATAAAACCAATAGTAATACTCGGAATTAAAAACATAAAAATGAGGTGGAGAGAAATGGTTCGAATTGCAAATTCCATTACAGAATTAGTTGGCCAAACACCGATTGTGAAATTAAACAGATTAGTCGATGAAAATAGTGCGGAAGTCTATTTAAAATTAGAGTATATGAACCCTGGCAGCAGTGTGAAAGACCGCATTGCGTTAGCGATGATTGAATCAGCTGAAGAATCAGGTCAGCTAAATCAAGGCGATACGATAATTGAACCGACCAGCGGTAACACTGGAATAGGGCTTGCGATGATTGCTGCTGCTAAAGGCTATAAAACAGTCCTTGTAATGCCGGAAACGATGAGCTTAGAGCGTCGAAATTTATTGCGTGCTTATGGGGCTGATTTAGTATTAACACCTGGTCCGGAAGGCATGGGTGGGGCAATTCGAAAAGCCGAGGAGTTAGCAAAGGAAAACGGCTACTTCATGCCGCAACAATTTAAAAATGAAGCCAACCCTGAAGTGCATCGACGCACAACCGGAAAAGAAATTGTTGAGCAAATGGGCGAACAATTAGATGCATTCATTTCTGGAATTGGAACTGGTGGTACGGTTACTGGTGCAGGATCCGTTCTAAAGGAAACCTATCCATCCATTCAAATTTATGCTGTGGAACCTACAGATTCACCTGTCCTATCAGGTGGGAAACCTGGACCGCATAAAATTCAAGGTATTGGTGCCGGATTTGTACCAGATGTCCTTGATACCCAAATTTATGATCATATTATCCAGGTATCGACGGAGGAAGCTTTTGAATATGCGCGCCGGGCTGCAAAAGAAGAGGGGATTCTTGGGGGAATATCCTCCGGAGCCGCCATTTTTGCTGCATTAAAAGTGGCTAAAGAATTAGGAAATGGCAAAAAAGTATTAGCGATTATTCCTAGTAATGGTGAACGTTACCTAAGCACACCACTTTATCAATTTGAAACAGAATAAAACAGAAAAGCGGAAGCGCCTATAAAGGGTGCTTCCGCTTTTCTTGTTTTGTACAATATTCTTTCATCATGTATGATAGGTAGAGAATCTATTTAGGAGGCTTTTTGGTGACGACCTTACAAATAAAATCTGCTAAAATCCCTTATACATTGGAACGTTTTTATCAAAACTATCGTCAAATAGCTGAAGTCTATACGAATCATATATTTCTCGAAAGTGGACGCGGTGGGCGGTATAGCATGGCTGCCTTTGAGCCTGTTGCAAAATTAGTCGGAAAAAACCACCATCTTCAAATTGAATCAAATGGTCAGACCGAAACCAAGCAGGGGAACCCGCTCCATCTGATGCGCGAGTGGATGAAACAATACCATATGGAAAGTGATCCAACACTACCAGACTTTCGAGGTGGAGCAATTGGATTTATTAGTTATGACTATGCTCGTTATATTGAGAAACTTCCCGATTTGGCTGAAGACGATCTTGGTATTCCGGAAATATATTTCTTAGTTTTCCACGAATGGTTTATTTTTGACCACCTAACTTCAGAACTATGGCTATTATTTTTACATAAAGAAGGCGAAGACGTTGGCGCCAAAATCGAGTACTGGCAGCATAAATGGGATCAGGAAATACCAGAACGACCATTGGTGAAAACAGTCATGCACGATGATACTTTACAAGTCTCAATGACAGAGCAACAATTTATTGATGCTGTTATCAATGTTCAAGATTATATTTCGGCGGGCGATGTATTTCAGGTTAATCTTTCCGTACGTCAGTCTAAGCCACTTGCGGTCGAAGCAATCGATGTCTATGAACAGTTACGTGTTTTAAATCCTTCGCCATATATGAGCTATTTTCACACTTCCGATTTCCAACTTGTTAGCGCTTCACCTGAGCTGCTGATTAAAAAGAAAGGTTTGGAAGTCAGTACCCGTCCAATTGCCGGAACTCGGTCAAGAGGTAAGGATGAAGCAGAGGACAAAGCATTAGCCAACGAATTAATCGACAATGAAAAGGAACGGGCTGAGCATGTTATGCTCGTTGATCTTGAACGGAACGACTTAGGACGAGTTTGCCAATACGGAACCGTTGAAGTAAATGAGTTTATGGTGATTGAAAAATACTCACACGTCATGCATATTGTCTCTAATGTAAGAGGCGAATTGGCACCAGAAAAAGACGAATACGATTGTATTGATGCGGTATTTCCAGGGGGAACGATAACAGGAGCACCTAAGGTAAGAACGATGGAGATTATCGAAGAGCTCGAGCCTGTTCAACGGGGAATTTATACCGGATCATTAGGTTGGATTGGTTTTGACGGAGATATGGAACTGAATATCGTCATTCGGACGATGCTGGTCAAAGATGGACAAGCCCATGTCCAAGCAGGAGCCGGAATCGTCATTGACTCAAGTCCAAAAAATGAATACAAGGAAAGCTTAAAAAAGGCCATCGCACTATGGAAAGCAAAGGAGAAAGCAGAGACCATATGATTCTAATGATCGATAATTATGATTCGTTTACCTATAATCTTGTCCAGTTCTTAGGTGAGTTAGGTCAGGAACTGGTCGTTAAGCGGAATGACCAAACTTCTTTAGAAGAAATTGAGAGGCTTCAACCGAAATTTTTAATGATCTCTCCCGGTCCATGCAGTCCTAATGAAGCGGGGATTAGTCTTAAGGCGATCGAGTATTTTGCTGGAAAGATTCCAATTTTCGGGGTCTGTCTTGGACATCAATCGATTGCTCAAGTGTTTAATGGGGACGTTGTTCGCGCGGAAAGACTCATGCATGGGAAAACATCGGATATGTTCCATGATGGCAAAACGATTTTCGTTGGAATGGATAATCCATTCCCAGCAACAAGATATCATTCATTAATTGTAAAAAAAGAAACCATGCCGGAATGCTTAGAAATATCCGCTTGGACAGCTGAAGGCGAAATTATGGCCCTACGTCATAAAACATTGCCAATTGAGGGAGTTCAGTTCCACCCGGAATCCATCATGACGAAGAACGGAAAGAAATTACTCCAAAACTTTATCAATTATTATGAAAGTTACCTACCTTTGCAAAAAGAAAAAGGTAGAATTTAATGATGTTTATTTATCTGAACGGCAGGATTATCCCAAAGGAAGAGGCATTTATTTCGACATTTGACCACGGCTTTTTATATGGAGTGGGCCTCTTCGAAACCTTTCGAATTTATGATGGTCATCCCTTTTTACTGGATGACCACCTGCAAAGATTAAATGAGGGATTAAAGGAGCTTCTGATTGAAAAGACTTTTACCCGAGAAGAAGTGGAAGAGGCATTAAGATTAGTTCTTGAAGCAAATAGCTATAAAAATGCTTACATACGTTTTAATGTTTCCGCTGGCATTGGAGAGGTAGGGCTTCAGGTTGAACCGTATCTGGAACCGAACACGATTATTTTTGCAAAACCATTGCCACCGGCTAATCGAATAATTTCGGAAAAACGAGCCCAGCTTTTAACGGTAACTAGGCGCAATTCACCCGAGGGGAGCCGACGATTAAAATCGCACCACTTTTTAAATAATATTCTTGCAAAACGGGAGGTCGGGGCATCTTCGGATGTTGAAGGGATTTTTCTAAACTCCCATGGCTACCTAGCCGAAGGAGTCGTATCTAATCTTTTTTGGGTGAAGGACGGAATTCTATACACACCTTCGGTTGAAACGGGAATCTTAAATGGGGTTACAAGGCAATTTATTATTCAACTAGCAAAAATAAACGGAATGAAAGTAGTAGAAGGCTTTTATCAACCTAAGAATCTTGATTGGGCTGACGAGTTTTTCATAACCAATTCGATTCAGGAAGTGGTCGGGATTAACTGTTGGAATAATCGCGACTACCCTGGGGCAAACGGTGAATTTGTTCGGTTATTTTATAATGATTACCGAGAAAATTGTTTAAAGCTTTATAGCAGAAATGAGTTAAGTTAGGAGTGTACAGCAATGGGCATGATTCATTGTGGATCATATCAGTTAGACTATGGACGTAAAACACTAATCATGGGAATTCTAAACGCCACACCGGATTCCTTCTCTGATGGGGGGCGCTATAATAATTTAGAGTATGCGGTCGAACGGGCCGAGGAGTTGGTCGCTTTAGGTGCTGATATCCTTGATATTGGCGGAGAGTCAACTCGTCCTGGTCATGCTGCAGTATCAGTTGAAGAGGAATTAGAACGTGTCATTCCCATTATTGGAGCAATTTCTAAATCTGTAAAAGTTCCAATTTCCGTTGATACCTATAAAGCGGAGGTAGCAAGACAAGCTATTCTAGCTGGAGCTCACATTATCAATGATGTTTGGGGTGGCAAAGCTGATGAGGAAATGGCGAAGGTTGCGGCTGAAAACCAGGTTCCGGTCATCCTCATGCACAATCGAAACAATCGCGACTATCAGGTGTTTTTTAGAGATTGCCTAAACGATCTGTTTGAAAGCATTACGATGATGAAAGCAGCGGGAGTGAAAGATGAAAATATTATTTTAGACCCAGGTATTGGTTTTGCCAAGGATTTAGAACAAAATCTCCAAATGATGCGAGATTTGGATAAGCTGGTCGCACTTGGCTATCCAGTTCTTTTGGGGACATCGCGGAAAACGATGATTGGACAAGTACTTGATCTTCCGATTAATGAAAGAATGGAAGGGACAGGAGCGACTGTGTGTTATGGGATTCAAAAAGGTTGTCAAATTGTTCGGGTTCACGATGTAAAGGAAATGAGTCGAATGGTGAAAATGATGGATGCCATGATGGGGAAGGGTGAGATTCGTGGATAAAATTACTGTCAATGGGATGACTTTTTTTGGATACCATGGTGTTTTCCCCGAAGAAACAAAGCTTGGCCAAAGATTTATCGTTGATTTAGAGGTTTATTGCGATCTAATGGAAGCCGGGCTTAGCGATGATCTTCATCACTCTGTCAACTATGCTGAACTATATTTTACTACAAAGGAAATCGTCCAAGGAGAGCCTTTTAAGCTGATAGAAGCGGTTGCTGAAAATATAGCAAGTACCGTATTAGAAAGGTTCCCACTAGTGCAGGAGGTAAAAGTGGTGGTTATTAAACCTGACCCCCCAATCCCTGGCCACTATAAATCCGTGTCTGTTGAAATAACAAGGGGGCGATAATCGTGGAAAATATGGCGTATATCGCATTAGGCTCAAATATTCCTGACCGATTCAAGCATCTAATGGGAGCCATTGAGTTCTTAGAGCAACATGTAAAAATAAATGTTGTCAAAACCTCCTCCATCTATGAAACGGATCCGGTCGGCTACACGGAGCAGGAATCTTTTTTAAATATGGTTGCTTTAGTAAAAACAGATCTCAAGCCACATGATTTGTTAAAGGAATGTTTAAAAATTGAAGCTGCACTTGGAAGAAAGCGTGAAATTAGATGGGGGCCACGTACGGTTGACCTGGATATTTTGATATATAACCAGGAAACAATCAACACAGAAGAATTGATTGTTCCACATCCACGCATGATGGAAAGAGCTTTTGTACTTGTTCCATTGTTGGAAATAGCTTCTGATTTATCTTTACCATCAATACATGATATAAATATACTAGAACTTCAGGAAAAAGAGGGTGTTCGATTATGGAAGCGGAAAAGTTGGGACGACGCATTCGCGCCTATCGAAAACTAAAAGGCTATACCCAGGAAGGATTTTCGAATGAGCTGGGTATTTCGGTTTCGATTTTTGGAGAAATTGAACGAGGTAGTCGAATGCCGACAATAGATATATTAGAGAAGATTTCTACTATCCTTCAGGTGAGTGTAAAAGAACTTTCGCCAACGGAAAACGAAGATAAATAAGTAGTAAAAAGGAGGTACAAATGTTAAAAATTGGCGATATCGTGATGAAAAATCCAGTTGTCCTTGCGCCAATGGCAGGTGTTTGTAACTCTGCCTTTCGCTTAACAGTTAAGGAATTTGGGGCAGGCTTAGTTTGTGCGGAAATGGTAAGTGATAAAGGGATTATATATAAAAACGATAAAACGATGAATATGCTTTATATTGATGAGCAGGAGAAGCCGTTGTCTCTGCAAATTTTTGGAGGGGAACGCGAATCACTTGTTGAAGCTGCTAAATTCGTTGACAAAAATACAAATGCCGATATTATCGACATTAATATGGGCTGCCCGGTTCCAAAAATCACGAAATGTGATGCCGGAGCTAAATGGCTATTAGATCCAAATAAAATTTATGAAATGGTTTCGGCTGTAGTGGATGCGGTTGATAAACCGGTTACCGTTAAAATGCGTATTGGCTGGGATGAAGAGCATATCTATGCTGTTCAAAATGCACAGATGGTCGAGCGCGCAGGAGGAAAAGCTGTATCACTCCACGGCAGAACACGCGTTCAAATGTATGAAGGAAAAGCAAATTGGGATATCATTCGTGAAGTGAAGCAATCCGTGAATATTCCGATTATCGGTAACGGAGATGTACAGACACCACAGGATGCTAAACGTATGCTAGATGAAACCGGGGTAGATGGTGTAATGATTGGTCGTGCAGCTCTAGGTAATCCATGGATGATTTACCAAACCGTTAAATACCTTGAGACAGGTGAATTAATTGGCGAACCAACTGTTAAGGAAAAAATGGATGTCTGCGTCCTTCACCTAGATCGGTTAATTGCCCTGAAAAATGAACACATTGCCGTCCGGGAAATGAGAAAGCATGCTGCTTGGTATTTAAAAGGTGTCCGCGGAAATGGAAAAGTCCGTGATGGAATCAATGAATGTGAGACTCGTGAACAATTAGCATCGCTTCTTTATAGTTTGGTAGAAGAGAACGAAACCTTGGTCGGGTAAGGGAAAGTTTGACACCTTTATGTCCTTTTTCTATAATACTCTTCATATAAGTTCAAGCTGCCAGTTGGTTACTGGCAGTTTTCTTTATATTTTTTTGTCTACAACGGAAAGATTGTGTAAAATAGAAGGTATGTTATTTGAAAGATATATGAATATTTACATATAAAGAAATTGGAGATGAATGAAATGAGTCATGAAGAATTAAATGACCAGCTACTTGTAAGAAGAGAAAAAATGAATGCCATCCGCGAAAAAGGAAAAGATCCATTTGGGAAAAGATTCGACCGTACACATCAATCACAAGATTTAGTGAACGAGTACGGGGAATTATCGAAAGAAGATCTAGAAGCGAAAGCAGTTCCGGTTACAATCGCTGGCCGGATTATGACCAAACGAGGCAAAGGGAAAGCAGGCTTCACCCATATCCAAGACTTATCAGGTCAAATCCAAGTATACGTTCGTACGGATGCTGTTGGGGAAGAGCAATATGAACTTTTTGATGAAGCTGACTTAGGTGATATTGTTGGTATTACAGGTACATTATTTAAAACTCAAGTTGGTGAATTGTCGGTTAAAGCTAAAAACTTTGAACTTCTAACAAAGGCACTTCGACCATTACCTGATAAATTTCACGGCTTAAAGGATGTTGAGCAACGTTATCGTCAGCGTTACTTAGATTTAATCGTGAGCCAAGAAAGCAAAGAAACATTTATTAAGCGTTCGAAAATTATCCAATCTATGCGCCGATACTTAGATGATCATGGTTATTTAGAAGTAGAAACTCCGATGATGCATTCTATTGCCGGCGGTGCTTCTGCTCGTCCATTCATTACGCACCATAATGCATTAGATATGGAACTTTATATGCGGATTGCGATTGAACTCCACTTGAAACGCTTGATTGTCGGTGGATTGGAAAAGGTATATGAGATTGGCCGCGTTTTCCGAAACGAAGGAGTATCGACACGGCATAACCCAGAGTTTACAATGATAGAGCTGTACGAGGCATTTGCCGACTATCGCGATATTATGAGCTTAACGGAAAACTTAATTGCCCATATTGCCCAAGAGGTAAACGGAAACACGACGGTTCAATACGGGGAGTATTTAGTCGATTTATCACCACAATGGCGCCGGCTTCATATGGTTGACGCTATTAAAGAATACACAGGGGTTGACTTCTGGAAGGAAATGACCGCAGAAGAGGCACTTCAACTTGCTAAAGAACATGGAGTTGAAGTAAAAGATACAATGCTTTATGGTCATGTCGTCAACGAATTCTTTGAACAAAAGGTCGAAGAGCACCTCATTCAGCCGACATTTATATATGGCCACCCAGTGGAAATTTCACCACTAGCGAAGAAAAATGAGGAAGACCCACGCTTTACTGATCGTTTTGAATTATTCATCGTTGCTCGAGAGCATGCCAATGCTTTCACGGAGCTTAACGATCCAATTGATCAACGCGAACGCTTTGAAGCGCAATTAAAGGAACGTGAACAAGGTAACGACGAAGCCCATATGATGGATGATGACTTTATTGAAGCGTTAGAATACGGAATGCCACCAACAGGTGGTTTAGGGATCGGAATCGATCGCTTAGTCATGCTATTAACGAACTCTCCATCTATTAGAGATGTTCTGTTATTCCCGTTAATGCGCCATCGTTAAAAAACAGTAGGCAAAGATACTCGAGAAGAGTTCTTTGCCTTTTTAGTTATTTTGAAATTGTTTTATAAAAACACATTGACTAATCAAATATAGAAGTATAGAAAGAATGGTAATAATTTTAGGAGGAAAAAATATAAAAAAAGCTATTGCAGTCATAATAAAATCATGTTATATTAGATTTCGTTGTTACGAAAACAACGTGTTAATTAGTTATCACGAAAGAAAAGATAAAAAAGTTCTTGACTGTGATAATTGATTCTGTTAGTATTAAAAAGTCGCTTACGAGCGAAATGAATTGCTCTTTGAAAACTAAACAACCAAACATTAACAAAACTTCTTTTTTAAAAAGAAACAAGCCAGATTAACTTTTTGAGCTTTTATCAACTCTTTATTGGAGAGTTTGA
>NZ_JBTOOE010000029.1:0-51021 GCF_054786815.1 Pseudoneobacillus rhizolycopersici
TTCTTAAAAAGAAGTTTTGTTAATGTTTGGTTGTTTAGTTTTCAAAGAGCAATTTCAACATTGCCGTTAAGCAACTTTATTAATATATCATTCTAGCGAATGAATGTCAACAACTTTTCAATATTTTTATATTGATAACTTGTGTCGTTGTCGACTTAAACTATATTATCACCGTATCATTCCAAAGTCAATTAAACATTAGGAGGAAATTAAATCCAATTTTAAAACACAAAAAAACCTTGCCAATTTGCTGGCAAGGATTAAATGTAAATTAAATTAAAAACACAAAATAACAAACAAAAACGAAAAACAAGAAATACATAATTGGATGAACTTCTTTCATCTTACCTTTAATAGCCATCGTTATTGGATAAAAAATAAATCCTACGGCAATTCCAGTTGCAATACTATATGATAGTGGCATCGCAATAACGGTTAAGAAAGCTGGCACAGCAATTTCAAAGCGACTCCAATCAATTTTCCCCAAAGAAGAAACCATTAAAACCCCGACGATAATTAGTGCTGGCGCCGTTACTGGTGCTGTTACTACCTCTAATAACGGAAAGAAAAACAATGATAGAAGGAAAAATCCTGCTGTTACAAGGGCAGCAAATCCGGTTCTAGCTCCTGTTGCAACCCCAGCCGATGATTCAATATAAGATGTAGTGGTTGATGTTCCGAAAATAGATCCTGCAATGGATGCAATCGAATCAGCAAATAAGGCTCTTCCTGCATTCGGTAACTTATTTTCCTTCATTAACCCAGCTTGGTTGGCAACCGCAACTAGCGTTCCTGCATTATCAAAGAAGTCTACAAACAAGAATGTTAAAATAATTCCCATCATGGTTGTCGTATAAAATGAGCTGTCACCAAATGATGAGAATACCGCTCCGAAGGTAGGAGCAACACTTGGCACATGATCAACAATTCTATCTGGTGTATCAATTAAATTAAAAATCATTCCTACGATGGCAGTAATGATCATTCCATAAAACACGCCGCCCTTAATTCCTTTTGTCATTAAGATAACTGTTACAACAATACCAAAAATCGCAAGCAGTGTTTCTGGATTTGATAAATCACCCAAACCAACCAAGGTCGCATCGTTATTAACGATGATTTTAGCACTTTGCAAACCTACAAACGTAATAAATAATCCAATCCCCGCACCAACCGCATATTTCAAATCAATTGGAATGGCATTAATGATTTTTTCACGCCAACCGGAAATCGTAAGCAATAAGAAAAACACACCTGAAATCAACACAGCGCCAAGAGCATGCTGCCATGGAATTCCACTACCTAGGACAACGGTATATGCAAAAAAAGCATTTAAGCCCATACCCGGTGCAAGTGCTAGTGGATACTTCCCTATTAAACCCATGATAATGGAGCCAACCGCCGCCGCTAAGGCTGTTGCCACGAAGACAGCGCCATAATCCATCCTCATTGAATCTGGCAAATCAGGAATATTAGCAAGTGTTAGTGTAATGGGATTGACCACTAAAATATAGGCCATCGCAAGGAAGGTTGTTAACCCACCCATAAATTCACGGCGATAATTGGTACCTAGCTCTTCAAACTGAAAATACTTTCTCACTCTTTTCTCCCCCTTAAACGTTTTTGTGCTAAGAAATAAAAAAAACACTTCGGTACCGTTCACCGAAGCGTTGACTTTGAAGTTTGCGTAAAATAATCTTGAGCACACAAATAGCCCATAGCTTATCCAACACTTACCTCGTAGTCAAGCTATTTACGGTAGCTCGGTAGAAACTTCTGGGCCATATTCCCAAGATTATACGACGTAAATCGACAATATTTATTATATTTTTATTATAACTAGGTATTTTTACCCCGTCAACAAAAAAACGAACATTTTTTTAAAATGTTCGTTTAACGTTCGTGTTCACTTCGATATAAGCCGCTTCCGCTTTTCTTGTTACTCCCACTCAATTGTTGCTGGTGGCTTGCTTGTAATATCATAAACAACACGATTCACATGTGCCACTTCGTTAACGATTCGTGTTGAAATGACTTCAAGCACTTCCCATGGAATACGCGCCCAGTCAGAAGTCATTCCATCAATGGAAGTAACGGCACGAATTCCGATTGTGTAATCATAAGTACGAGCATCCCCCATTACTCCAACGCTGCGGATATCAGGAAGGACCGTAAAGTATTGCCAAATATCACGATCTAAGCCGGCATTTTTAATTTCTTCACGCAAAATCGCATCTGACTCACGAACGATTTCAAGCTTTTCGTCGGAAATTTCTCCAAGCACACGAATCCCTAACCCTGGACCTGGGAAAGGCTGTCTCCAAACGATATCGTCAGGAATTCCTAATTCTTTCCCTAACGCCCGAACCTCATCCTTAAATAAAGTATTTAACGGTTCAATTAGTTTAAACTGCATATCTTCAGGGAGGCCACCGACATTATGATGTGACTTGATCGTTTGCGCAGTTGCCGTACCACTCTCAATAATATCTGTATATAGAGTTCCTTGAGCTAAAAACTCAATACCTTGTAATTTCGCTGCTTCATCATCAAAAACATAAATAAATTCATTTCCGATAATTTTACGTTTTTGTTCCGGATCAGAAATACCTTTCAACTTACCTAAGAAACGATCTTTCGCATCCACTTTGATCACATTCATATGGAAGCCTTCTGAAAAAGTCTTCATTACACCTTCCGCTTCATCTTTACGCAATAGACCGTGATCGACAAATATACATGTTAATTGGTCACCAATTGCTTTATGGATTAGAACAGCGACAACCGATGAATCTACACCGCCACTTAACGCACAAAGAACCTTTTTATCGCCAACGGTTTCACGAATCTTGGCCATCTCATGCTCAATAAAGTTTTCCATCGACCAATTTCCTTTACATTCACATACACCGAATACAAAGTTCTTCAAAAGGTCATTGCCGTAAACAGAATGCAATACTTCCGGATGGAATTGGACAGCGTACAACCCACGATTGACATCTGACATCGAAGCAATCGGACATGAAACGCTTGTAGCATCAATGGAAAATCCTGCTGGTGTTTCAACAACTAAGTCACCATGGCTCATCCAAACAACCTGTTGCGTTGGAAGGTCGCGGAATAATGGCGATGGAGTTTTTACATCAATGTTTGCCTTTCCGTACTCACGATGTTTCGCCTTTTCTACTTTACCACCAAAATGAAGGGTCATTAGTTGCATTCCATAACAAATACCTAGAATCGGAATGCCTAATTCAAAAATCGCTTCATCACAGCGGAATGAATTTTCCTCATAGACACTATTTGGACCACCAGAAAAAATAATCCCTGCTGGATTCATTTTTTTGATTTCCTCAGCTGTAATCGTATGGGGGTGTAATTCACTATACACACCAAATTCACGAATACGACGGGTAATTAGCTGGTTATACTGACTACCAAAATCAAGCACCACTACAATTTCTTGCGTTTGACCTTCCTTCATAACTCGTCACCACTTTCCTTAAATTATTTGTTCTTATTATGCGCAAATAAAAAAACTAGAATCCGCTCTCTCTATAATAAAAAAAATAGAAAGGCAGAATTCTAGTATATTGGTATACAAATAGATTCCTGCCTTCATAGTCAGATCATTTACGGTGATCCGGTAGAAACTTTCGATCCATATTATCGAGGATATACGAAGGTGCTATACAATTTAATATTTCATATTTTAACGATAGGAATCTTATTGGTCAAGCGATTGTTTTTTTAATTAAATTTTCCCATAATTCCTTACTGTTTTGCCAAGTTCCGCTCTGTAGTGTACCCTTGTAGATTAAGTGCTCATATCGGTCTGTTAAACGAGTCATCTCTCTTGACGAGAAAAAGCTGTCCACATATTTGGCGTATTCTCGTAAGGTTTGATCTGGTTTACGTTTTAGACCATATAAATCCAATTGTTTTAAAAGGGCAAGATAGGCCATCGCAAAATGATCATCCGTCTTTTTAAACTTATAGCGGAATAATAGATAATACGGCATCCAGTTTGCTCGTTTCCGATAGGCAATGGCGGTAATTACCACTAATACTAAACCACCTAATAACACCCAATGTCCATGATTCTTTAAGAATAGCTTTGCTTTAAGCCATAGTAATTTAAACGAAAAACCGGAAGAGGATTTGTTAGTATCGGTATCCTTAGGATCTGGCTTTTTCACTTCTGGTTTCTTTGCAGGTACCGGCGTTTGGTCCTTTTGGGTTTCTTCCTTATACGTATCAAAATTTAAGGTTACGTTATTTGCGAATCCAGGAGTTGGCTCAAATGCCAACCAACCTGATCCCGGAAAATAAACCTCCACCCATGAATGAGCATTATTATTGGTAATTTCATACACCTTGCGACTTTCCTCACCAAGCCACTTATACTCTCCGCCAGAATAACCTTTAACCCAACGGGCAGGTATTCCGACCGCACGCAATAAGACAACCATGGATGTTGAAAAATTATCACAATAACCTCGCTGAGTCTCAAATAAAAACTGAGCAACATAATCGTCATCAGCGCGTGGGACCGCGACATTTTTTTGATCATAGATAAATGGCGGTTTCTTAAAATACTTTTCAACTGCTCGAGCTTTATCAAACCAAGTTTCTTGGCCATCGGTAATTTCTCGTGCGAGTCTATGGACCTCTGGCGGTAAGGTAGTAGGCAACTGGGTATATCTCTGTAGGAATTGATTATCAAGTCTCGCTGATTCACCGGATTTTACCTGTTGCAGCTTGGTTACACTATACCTCGGAACTTCATAGACAAAGGAATAGGGTTGATTGTTCCGGACCCCATTTTCAAAATAAATTTTTTCATTTATCAAGTCTAACTCAAGCAACTCTGGACTCTGAGTTTGAATTTTTCGAACTCCGAACGGATAGACAATATGAGGATATGCCATAAATGGAATGATAATTGCTTTCCGCTCCTTGCTCTCCACTTCCCCTTCATAATCATAAAGCGGAACCTCCAAATCTGATGCCAATGAGACCCGACGATTACCATTATTAGAAACGACCCAGCCTTTACCTGTATAAAAGTCCTTCGTTTCAACTTTCCAATAATGCTTTGACTCTGTTTCAGCTTGGAAAACTATGCTGTTATCGCCAGTAAAAGGTCCCCCGAGCCGCGAGTCATCCACACCATAACCAATCTTCCCTGTTCCACCATTACCACTTTTTTCATTTAATGATTTTATAAATGGAACAGGGTCTGGCCATATCGGCTCTGCCTTAGGAGCGATATATCCAATGCTTACACTAAGTACAATTAAGCTTGTCAGGATTGATAACCATTTTTTTAAAAAGGAAAAATCACGTCCGAGATTTTCTTTTGTTAAGATTCGATTTAAGGTTAGAATTCCCATTGCGGCAAATCCAGTCACAACCGCCCTAATAATCGCTCCCTTTGCAGAGTAAGGGGTAAATGTATCTAGTACGGTAATGTAAATAAGGGTGACCGCAAAAAATAGAAAAATTCGTTTACGATTAAGCAGCCAATAATGGATTAGATACGTCATTAACCATAACAACAGGAAAAACATAATCGTCCGGAACACATTGGTCATTTCTGTCCAATTACCTTCAAAAACAAAGCCGAGATTGTTAATAAAATCATTGGCAATATGTGTAATCCAGGAAAGCGATAAAAAGCCGCCTTCAAAGTAAAAAATATGGACACTACAAAGAATATAAAAAACTTTAATCAAAAAACTCAACCATATTCTTACTTCAAAAAACGCCAAAACAAAGGATAAAACAATATAAAAGATGAAAACATAGATGTGTCCTGTATCTGTAAGTTCTTCCAACGGACGTATCCATTCCCACAATAAAACAAACCCGAAAGCATAGAGGAAAAAGGTCTCCCAATTACGTTTAATACTTCCTGAACTCATCCTCGATTCACCTCCGCAAACGCATTGGCAAACTGCCCTTCGTGAACCATAACAATTCTTATTCCGCGGGACGAGGCCGTAGATCGTAACGATAATTCATTCGCGGACAACGATTCTTTTGCTTTTTTCATTAGAAAAATAACAATCGTTCCTTTACGCTGTGCTAAAAAACCGACTTTTTCAAGCAATGGCTTGTTTAGCTCTGCTGTAACAAGTAAGAGGGATGCATTTTGCTGTGTTAAAAAACCCTCAAATTCTAAAGCGCGATCTAATGTAATCGTGCTACTGTCCTCCAATTTTGCAAGATGATAGAAAATCTGATGCTGCTGCGCTTCGCCACCCCTTATGGCGAAAGACGTTCTTTCCTTCCCGTAAGTTAGTAATCCAACTTGGGCACCTTTCCGTAATATCGCTCTCACAATTGAAGCCGTAAACGAGACAACTAATTCAAAGTGGCTGTGTCGCACACCATCCATCACTACCAACACATCATGGGACTGCCTTTGTTCAAATTCTTTCGTCATAATGGCATTACGCTTCGCGGTAGCTTTCCAGTTAATCCAAGAAAACCGGTCACCCGGTTCGTATTCTCGGACACCTATGGCAATCGTGGTATCGCGTTGCACCCGCTCCCTTGATGCGGTCATTCCTTGATCATAATGATTTTCAAACGGACGATAGATCATTTCTGTGAACGCCGGATAGACGATAATTTGATTTACAACTGGTCGGGTTATTTCTTTTTCAATTAACCCTAATAGATCACCCGTTTTTAAGTGAACTTCATTGAAAAAATGCTCACCACGAGGCAGATTTTCAACGATGTACTCAAAAGCAAACTCCCTTTTGAAACCAGGAGTGAGAATGACCTTGGACTTTTTCACTTGAGGTGAGTATTTCAGTTTATCAGTTAGCGCATCTTCAACAATTAAATAAAATAATGGAAACCTCCATTTTCGTTTTAGCATGATTTTTACCTTCAGCGGCTCACCAGCGTGATAGTCGGTTTTTGTTAAAATTCGTTCTACCTCTATATCCTTCAGGGGATAAAATGAAACACCCAAGCTCAAAATGACAAACGGCGAAAAACTAAAAAACAAAAACCAACTAACAAATCCCCCCTGGAACATCGCATAAGAATAGGTAATCACTGCTAATAACAATAAAACGAGCAGCTTCCAAGGAAATTGGATAAGTGCGATGATCTTTTTCATCTACTTCACTAACCTTTGAACGGGGACAGGCACACGAGCAACGACACGTTTGACAATTTCCTCGGACGTAATCCCTTCAAATTTTGCTTCTGATTTTAAAATCAGCCGGTGTGCAAATACATAAGGGGCTAAAAATTGCACATCATCTGGAATGACATAATCTCGGTCATACATAAATGCATACGCTTGCGCTGCTTTCATAAGAGCTATGGAGCCACGAGGACTCGCCCCTAAATAAACATTATTATGAGAACGGGTTCTTTGTGCCAATTCGACAATATAGCGTTTAATCGTTTCATCGACATACACATTTTTAATATCCTCTTGCAGATATTTCAATTGCTCTAAAGTCACCACTGGCTCTAAGTCTTCGATTGGTGGAGTTTTTTGAGCGCGGTTTAATACTTCCATCTCTTCATCCATTTCAGGATAGCCCATTTGCATTTTTAATAAGAAACGATCAAGCTGCGCTTCCGGCAATGGATACGTTCCTTCATATTCAATCGGGTTTTGTGTGGCCATAACGAAGAACGGCCTTTCTAGTTTATGGGTTACCCCGTCAATTGTAACGCTATTTTCTTCCATTCCTTCTAGCAACGCCGATTGGGTTTTTGGAGAGGTCCGATTGATTTCGTCGGCTAGAATAATATTTCCCATCAACGGTCCTGGTCGAAACTGGAACTCCATCTCCTTCGGATTATAAATGGAAACACCTGTTACATCAGAAGGTAGAAGGTCAGGCGTAAACTGTATACGTTTAAATTTTGCCCCGACTGATTTAGCCAGTGCCCGTACCATCATCGTTTTTCCTACCCCAGGAACGTCCTCTAGCAGTACATGACCATTTGCAAGTAATGCCACTAAGCTTAGTTCTGCCACTGTACGCTTACCAATCATAACCTTTTCTATATTTTGAATAATTCGCTCGATTTGTGGATTCATTTTATTATGCAATTTCGCTTCCCCCTTGCGATGTAAATAAAAAAACTCACTTTTAGTAATATATTCGGCATTTTTTGGCAAAACCCTGTAAAAAACTCAGAATTTAGCCATACATTATTTGACGTATATCATAGCAAAAAAGTTTCGGAATATTTAGATGTAGATTTTACCACTCTATCAAAATAGGAAACTATTGGCCTATTATCCAATATGTTAGGGTTTAAATGACCTTCTGATACCTTTATCATAGAAATCGAGCAACAAAGCACACCACATCAGACGAAATAAAAATTCAACTAGAGGAGTGTGTTCATGAAAAAAACAATTATTTCAGCAGCTGTAGCATTAGGTATGATGGCAACGGGATTTGTAAACCAGGCCGATGCTCACGAGTTAACCTATAAGGTACAGACTGGTGATACCCTTTGGAAAATCTCCAATAATAACAATCTCTCCGTTCAAGAGTTAATGCAATATAACAATTTAACCTCTTCAACCATTTACGTAGGGCAAGAATTATCTTTATTGGCACCACATTCACACCCAGTGGAAACTCCGCAGCCAGTAACCTATAAAGTTAAAGCCGGAGATACGCTTTATTTAGTTGCAAAACAGAATAATTCAACAGTTAATGAGATTAAATCCTTAAATAATCTATCATCTGACATGATTTATATTGGACAAGTGCTGATAATTGGGGTGCTACCAGCACCGGCAACACCGGAGCCAACTCCAGTCCCAACACCTGCTCCATCTACTGCAAAAACTTATACCGTTCAATCAGGTGATTCATTATGGAAAATTGCCACGAACAATGGATTAACGGTCACACAATTAAAAAATTTTAACCAACTAACGAGTGACAACATTTATATCGGTCAAGTGTTAAAATTAACACCTACCGATCAGGTATCAACTCCCGCTCCAGAAATCAAACCAGCATTTAATTCGGATTCACTAATCTCTGAAGGTAAAAAGTATATCGGCGTTCCGTATGTATGGGGCGGCAACACACCTACCGGTTTTGACTGTTCTGGTTTCTTGAAGTATGTCTACAACACACAGGGTGTCACACTTCCGAGAACCGTTGCGACAATATGGGAGGCTACCACATCTGTAGCTACACCGCAAAAAGGTGACATTGTCTTTTTCACCACTTATGAACCAGGCCCATCACATGCTGGTATTTACCTTGGAAATAATCAATTCCTCCATGCAAGCACATCCGTTGGCGTAACCATTTCGGATTTGAACAATTCCTACTGGAAACCGCTTTACCTAGGAGCTAGAGCAGTTAAGCAGTAATAGTTTTTCATGAATTAGATTACCGTATTCAACACAGGGATGGTTCCAATCGAGGAATCATCCCTTTTGATTTAACATATTCTAAAAAAAGAAATTGAAAATCCGTTATAATTCATTTACGATTATGAAAAAAGGCATTTTTTGGAGGTTTTTTATGGAGTCTTTAGCAGTCCAACAGGTACAATCCTTATATTACCAGACAATGGAGGCTTGGAATAACCGAGATGCTCATACCATTGCCCATTTATATACAGTGGATGGAGAAAGTATTGGGTTTGACGGCATCCAAATCATAGGCCGCGAATCTTTATTGGCTCGGTTTCATACGATTTTTGAAGAGACTCTTACCTCCAATTTTGTTTATAAAATTAAAGATATTCATTTTCTTAGTCCTACTATTGCGATCATAAGGGCAATTGCCGGCATGGTTCCCCCTGGACATGAGGACATTATTCCGAATGGAAATACCCATCACACATTAATTATCATTAACCAAGAGGGAAAATGGCTCATTAAACTATTCCAAAGTACCCCGGCAAGGTTTCTTGGCCGGCCAGATTTATGTGAACAAATGACAGAGGAACTTCGGGAGCTTTTATAAAGCACCATCTAACCATTCCATTACCTGAAGTTTTTAGGTGGAATTAATAAAGTTGTTTTAAGTAAACAGCTCTCCCATTTTGAAAAGTCCAATCCTACTCTTGGCAATAAGGCATCAAAGTTTACTCTATGGAAAAGTCTATAATCAGTCATATATTTCAAAAGTTTATTTTCTCGCAGAACCTTAAAAAATTGGCGGTATTCCTCCTGGAGGGTTTCGTACAACCAAATTTGCCTTTTTGCCTGACTGATGCCTTTTGACTGCTGTATTTTTTCTTCAATAAAGGTAGTATAGTGATGTCTCACTCTAGTATCCATTGTTGCACGTTGCAAGCATCTCATTTTTAATCGAAAATATAGATCTACCAAATCCAGAGAATGCTGATCATTTTGTTTAAACTTACATAAATAATGTCGATTTTCTAAGTGGTTTATTTCTTCATTTGAGAAAAACAATAGTGCCTCCCGTTTAGCATCATTTGAAGAATCAGAAGAATGAAAGAGGTTAAAAATCCGATTCATCGATCCAAATTTATGTCGAATACTTCCCTGTTGGGCTAATTCAGGTTTGTTATTCCCCTTCCACTTTTGATTGATTTCTTCTGAAACCGAACGGTATGGATGCCTTGGCTTTCCTTGGACTATCACACAAAGACTTTCGCCAAGGTTAAAAAACTCCGTTTCTAATTTCCACCACCAAGCTGGTTCATAATCATCATCATTCCAATATAAACGCTGGCATAAATCAGGTGTAATATCCACATACTTACTTGCGAGAATTTCAAAGCCGTTTTCCTGTAAATAGGCTAATATATCCTGCTCTAAATTTAAGTACACCGCATCAGGTTTACAAATCACGAATCCTATATTGTTCCAATTCAAGGTCATTAGCTCCTTTATAGTCGTATGCGATAATATATGACCAATAAGGTTCAAATTCCTTTTGTCCATGTACCCATTTTAACAACATGAATAATGGGATGAAAAAAGCTTCTCACAAGTTCGGGGTGAACTCATGAAAAGCTTCCTGTTACTACACTTGTGGACAGAACCATGCCCTATGTATTTAAATCATATCTTTTTCCTTTCACCATGTAAAAAACATGCTCTGCAATATTCGTCATATGATCAGCCGCTCTTTCTAGGTATCGGCATATAAAAGATAGCTGAGTTATTTGGGAAACAAATTCAGGTTTTTCAGCATTGATTTTTAGAAGGTCCTTAATGGTTTGGCCGTATAAGGAATCTACTTCATCATCCATCACTGATACTCTTTTAGCTTTATCTAAGTCCTCTTCATTGTATGACTCGATGGATAAACGGAGCATGTCACGGTTAAGTTCATACATTCTTTTGATATGCTCTATAGGTTTTATTAATGGTTCATTGCCAATACGAATGGTAGACTTCGCTATATTAACAGCAAAATCTGCAATTCGCTCTATATCACTTGCTATTTTGATTGCCACGACCAGTCTTCTTAAATCAATCGCTACAGGTTGTTGCTTAGCAATAAGGAGGATAGCTGCATCATTAATTTCTTCCTCTAACATATTTGCTTTTGTATCCTCTTCCATAATTTCTAACGCTAAATCAACATTTTGGGACTCTAATGCTAATACTGCTTTCTCTAGGGCATTGATAGAGAAATGTCCTAGCTCCGTTAATTTGTTTTGAAGAAGCTTTAATTCTGCGTCATATCTTTCTCTGATGGGCATTTTTTCGGAAGTCTCCTTTCACTACTCTAGGCTGAATTTTATCCAAATCTTCCTGTAATATAATCTTCTGTTCTTTTATCTGAAGGAGTAGAAAAGATTTTATTCGTTATGTCAAATTCAATGACTTCCCCACTTAAAAAGAAAGCCGTTTTATCGGAAATACGTGCTGCCTGTTGCATGTTATGAGTCACAATGATAATGCTAAAATTTCGTTTTAATTCTTGTACTAATTCTTCCACTTTTAATGTTGAGATTGGATCAAGTGCAGATGTTGGTTCATCCATTAAAATAACATCTGGCTCAATAGCCAAACAACGTGCAATGCATAATCTTTGCTGTTGTCCTCCTGACAAGCCATAAGCATTTTGGTTTAAACGATCTTTTACTTCATCCCAAATGGCAGCACCTTTTAAGCTTGTTTCTACAATTTCATCTAATATTTTCCTATCACGAATACCATGAATTTTAGGACCATACACGACATTTTCATAGATTGATTTTGGAAATGGATTTGGTTTTTGAAAAACCATTCCCACCTTTGTCCGGAGTTCTTCAACCTTGTAAGACTTATCCAAGATATTTCTTCCTCTGTAGAATATCTCACCTGCTGTTTTCACTCCAGGAACAAGTTCAATCATCCGATTCAACGTTTTGATATAGGTGGATTTACCACAGCCAGACGGCCCAATTATAGCAGTAACTTCATTTGCCATTATATCAAGATCAATTTCTTTTAAAGCATGATTTTCACCATACCATAAATTAAGTTGTTTTGTTTTATAAACAATATCTTTATTATTTTCATCAGAATTATGCTTATCATTATTGATTACACTTTCCATTCATAATCCTCCAATCCTTTCTAATAACGCTTTTGATACTTATTTCTAATTAGTACAGCGATTGAATTCATGATAATAAGCATGATTAACAATACGATGATTCCGGCAGCAGCTAATGAATGAAATTCCTCCTGGGGGCGACTTGTCCAGTTATAAATTTGCATCGGTAAAACCGTGAATGTATCAAACACCGTTTTTGGTAAAAAGGCAATAAACAACGGCAACCCCAAAACCACAAGTGGTGCTGTTTCTCCAATTGCCCTTGAGAGAGCTAAAATTCCTCCCGTCAATATCCCTGGAATGGCAGCAGGTAAAACAACACGAATGATGGTTTGCCATTTAGTTGCCCCCATACCGAATGAAGCTTCGCGTAAATTTTTAGGAACAGAACGAATGGCTTCCTGAGAAGCAACAATAATAACAGGGAGGATGAGTAAACTCATTGTTAGTCCAGCAGCAAGAACACTAGTGCCTAAGCCTAGAGCTCGGACAAATAAAGTTAAACCTAGTAAACCAAATACAATAGAAGGTACACCCGCTAAGTTTGAAATATTAACTTGAATAAAATCAGTAAACCTATTTTTCTTTGCATATTCTTCTAAATAAAGCGCTGTCCCCACACCTAGTAATAATGACAAAGGTGCAGTTACGGCCACCAACCAAATCGTCCCGATTAGCGCTGTTTTAACTCCTGCTCTCTCTGGCCTTCTCGAAGGTAGATTTTGAAGAAAATCTAAACTTAAATAGTCCATTCCTTGCGTAAGTATCCGATAAAGAAGAACCCCAAGAACCAATAAGCCAAAAAGTGTAGCGATAAGAAATATGAAACGATAAACTCGGTTCAAATATAACCTTGATCCCATCCTTCCAACAACTTTTGAATGATCAATTCGTTTCATTAGTACTCCTCCCTAAAGCGCTTAGAAATAAATTGGGCAAGAAGGTTCATCAATAAAGTAAAAACAAATAACGTCATTCCCACTGCATAAATACTATAGTAGATTGTTGTTCCATACCCTGCATCACCAGTGCTCACTTGTACAATATAGGCAGTCATAGTTTGAATAGAACTAGTAACATTCCAGCCTAATGTTGGCGTTGAACCACCGGCAACAGCTACAATCATGGTTTCTCCAATAGCTCTAGAAATAGCTAGAACAATGGAGGATATGATACCAGAAATAGCTGCAGGTAATACTACTTTCATGGAAACTTCGAATTTTGTTGATCCAAGGGCTAACGCCCCTTCCCTCAGCGAGTTGGGAACAGAAGTCATGGCATCTTCTGAGAGTGAGGCAATCATTGGAGTAATCATAATACCAATCACAATCCCCGGGCTTAGAGCATTAAAAATCTCAAGATTAGGGATAAATCCGCGAAGAATGGGCGTTACGAAAGTCAAAGCAAAGAATCCATAAACAATTGTTGGAATACCTGCTAATACTTCTAAAATAGGTTTAATCATTCTTCTCGAACGGTCTGATGCATATTCACTTAAAAATATAGCGGAAGCCAACCCAATTGGAACCGCAACAATGATACCAATAATCGTTACCCTTAACGTTCCAGATACTAACGGAAGGATTCCATAAGATCCTTCTGTTTCAGAAAACGGATACCACTTTTTTGCAGTAATAAATTCTATAAAAGAAACTTTTGAAAAGAACGTAAATGTTTCAAATATTAGTGTAAATACAATTCCAAGTGTCGTTAATACCGAGATCACAGCGGTAATGAATAATATTATTGGAACCATCTTTTCAATAACCATGTGAGCACTTTTATTTTGATTCTTTTCTGCAATGAGTTTTTGAATAGATAATGACCCCTTTTTTTCTGACCCCATTAGAAAACCTCCTTTTGAAAAAAAATGAGAAGCATTCTTTGATATGCTCCCCATCATTTAACATAAATATCACTTTAGCGACTCAATCTTATCAAGGTCCTTCGTATATTCGTCTTCCGGTAGGCTAACATAACCTACATCTTCTGATAGAACGGCCGCATTTTCGATTAGAAAAGTTGCATAATGATATACTTCTGCCCTTTTTAATGATTCATTTTTTACATAGGTGAATAAAGGTCTTGATAAAGGTGAGTATTCACCTGATTTGATGGTTTCTTTTGTCGGTTCTACAGGACCATTGCCGCCATCGATCGGAACAATTCTTACTTTATCCTTGTTTTCTAAGTAGTAGGCAAAACCGAAGTAGGCAATACCGTTCTTTTCACCCGATACACCTTGAACAAGTATATTATCATCTTCAGATAAAGTTGCTTTTTCCACAATTGGTTGCTTATCTAAGATTACTTCATCGAAGTAATCGAATGTTCCTGAATCCGTTCCAGGGGAATAGAATTTAATTTCCTCATCCGGCCAACCTGTTCGAATATCCGACCATTTTTTTGTCTTACCATCCTCAATCCACATTTTCTTTAGTTCATCAATCGTTAAATGATCAACCCAATCGTTATCCTTATTAACGACTACTGACAGCCCATCGAAAGCCAATTTTAACTCCGTATAGTCAATGCCTTTCTCTTGTAATTTCGATTTTTCTTCCTCTTTAATAGGACGAGACGCATTACTCATATCTGTTTCCCCAGCGATAAACGCTTTAAATCCACCGCCCGTTCCAGATAATCCAACCGACACCCTTACATTTGGTTGAACGGTCTGGTATTCCTCTGCTACCGCCTCCATAATCGGATAAACCGTAGAGGAACCATCTATTTTTACTTCTCCAGATAGCTGCTCATTATTTCCTCCGGCACCTGTATTGGTGTCTTCTGCATTTTGATTTCCGGTGCCACAAGCCGCTGCGATAACTAACATTCCGCTCATCATTGCTGATAAAGCTAATTTTCGATAGATCTTCATTTGTAAATTCCTCCAAAAACGGTAGTTTTTTTTAAATCTTATCTATAAAAGTAGCCAACTCGCATAAGCTTATTTTGTTCAAAAAAATGAAATTAACGCCATTAATAAAATATTTTTTCTCCCTAAACAACAAACGGATATTCGTTATTTATCAACATGTGCCGAATTAAGTTTTGGTTTTTGGTTAATCATATCTGCTATAAGTCCTGTAAGGTTTATATCCATGTTGGTGGCTTTTTTCTTTACTAATTTAAAATATATTGAGGATGATTATCTTGTCTAAAAATAACCGGAAAAAGATGTCTACTAATGAGGCAAATATGAAATTGAATGCTCGATTTAACAACGATAGCGAACGCTTTCCTTCTGGCGTTATTTCAAATCCGAATGAAGCTAATCAAGAAATTCAGGAACAATTCTATGAAGGCACTGAAGAAGAGAAAATAATTTACTCACCTTTCATGTCGCAATAGACATAAAAAGGGCATCTCTTAGTCAAAAATTGACTTTTGAGACAGCCCTTTTCATGTTTATCGGTACACTAAATGAACTTGGTTATTATTTTGAAACAATTTTTATGACCGTACTTTTACTTTTGTTTCCAGCCTTATCTTTTGCCACAACAGTTAGGCTAGTGCCTGCTTTTTGAACTTTAATTTTTACTGTAAATCTACCTTTTGAGTTTGCTTTTGTCTCTCCTAATAAAGTTTTCCCCTGATAAACTTGTACAATAACATCTTTTTCAGTTGTACCCGTAACTGTTTTAGATTTTGCCGTAACCTTATCTACTTTGGGAGCATTAGGAGCCGTTTTGTCGATTACTGTAGTAGTGCTTGCAACACTTTCATTACCAGCTTCATCAGTAGCGGTTACCTTAATTTTTGTACCTACACTTAGCTTAGATATTTTAAACTTATAGTTCCCATTTTTATCCGTCTTGGTTTGCTGCTTGTATTTTTCATTAATATACAATTTCACTACTGAATTAGCTTCTGCTTTTCCACTGATTGATGTTGCACTATCAGTTACCTTGTTTATTACTGGAACACCAGGGGCAGTGAAATCTGGCATTTTTGTTAAAGATGGTAGACCTGAGATATAACCAATACCACCTGTTTTATTAATACCAATTTGCTTGTCAATTTCTTTTAGTAGCTCTTCTTTATTTACTGCTGTAATGGACTTCCCATCTACTTCATCACCAGGATGCTGGAAATTACTGAAAATATAAGAGAATCCATTGCGGTCATCCGCAGCAAACAATCCGGTTGCTTCAGCTCCTGCTGGAACTGATAAAATACGATCTAATTCTTTCGTATCAACGTTATAGGCCCAAACGTAGTTATTGGTGTGAGCTCCACTATCTTCACCAATAAAGAGTGTTCTCATTGCCTCAGAGTAACTTAAGTTATCTGGATTGGCTACTTTATCTACATTTGCAGTGTTACCAAATGCATCAGCATCCTTTAAATCTTCTCCTACAACTAATCCAGACATTGATGGCGCTACATAAGAACTATTAATCGCCTTACCTTCGCTATCTTTTTGACCACCTTGCAAATCTAATTGATACGTTACACCCGCTTTAATTTTAGGTAATTGGATATGGTCTGCTGGATCTTTTCCTGTTGAATCTTTTTCCATTGCCTTACTTTGATCGGAAATAGCAATATATACTTTTTTATCCTTTTGGTTTAGTGCTACACCTTCCATTTTGTTAAATTCAGTAGTCGCACCAAGCATAGCTGCGTAACGGCGTGTTTCAAGGAAGGCTGCTGCCTTTTCTTTACCCGGTTTAAGTTTTAAGTACTCAATTTTTCCTTCATTTGAATAAGTTTTAATAGCTGTAAAACCTTCTTTAGGTTCGTCAGAAGTTTCAAAGATATCATTGAATTGAATACCGCTATCAATAATATTTTTCACTTCTTTATCAGTGGCATGCCCTAAATTAATCCATTGTAAATCACCTGAACCACCGTTTTCAGTACCAGTTTGTTTAAATTTAGCTCCATATAATGTACCAGCTGATAAATCTTTTTCCTTGTCAGCTACATACATAAACAATCCTGTATTACCACCATCATCCCCGTAAATGACCGTTCTGTTATCAGGCATTACTTTCGCTAACTCATGAGAAAAACGTCCTGTACTGTAATGCTTTTGAACAGATGTTTTACCATTCTTATCTACTGTAATTTCTGGAGTATAGCCATAGAAATACGGATTGGCTTTTGCTTTATCTCCAAAATAGAATTGAGCGAATGTTTCAACTTGACTTCTTACTTTTGAAGTTGGATTTAAGAAAAGACGAGCATCTGGTTCGTATTCTTCAGAACCTAAATGAGTGTTCCATGGAGATAATGATCCGTTACATGGAATCCAAAGTCCATCGACAGATGAAAAATCAATTTTTTCTACTTTTACAGGTTTTAGTTCACCTGTTTTTTTGTCCTGTTCCAATTCAGTTAAAGACATAGAGGCTGGAACTAATCCGTATGCTGATTTACCAGCAGCATCAATGGTTTGATATTCATAATGTGTAACCATATAAAGTTTGCCGTTTATAGGCAGCATTAAGCTATTTGAATCTGGAGCATCGGAAACAAAGTATTTTCCGTCTAGACTGCTTGGATCCTTAATTGGATTTCCTTTTACATCAATTGGTGTACCGGCAGGGATTTTTTTCCCTTTAACTGTCGCTACATTATCTTCTGATTTAAATAGGTAGTTGTAAGATAACGGAAATGTTTTTACTTTTCCATTGCTATATTTCACATCAACGGTTGCAGTTGTATATGTTTTTACCATTTCATCAATAGTAGATGGTGCCTTCATTCCATTAAATTTAATCGCTTCTATTGTAAGATTTTTCTGAGCATCCACTGCTGCAGGTGCTAATGCTGGAACAGTAATGGCTAGAGCAAGTGCTAAAGTAGCTCCTTTTTTCACGAGTTTCTTATTAAACATGAAGTAACCTCCTAATTGATTTCTATCGTACAATAATATTAAACCTAATAATTATTAATCTAGTATTAATTTTTGGTATTGTATTTATTTATTATTAGTTAAAGCATTAATGTTAACTGGCCGAAACTGTTAGGCACTGCTACTAGAAAAAAGGCTGACTCAGGCGAAACGTTCAAGAACGATTCTTCTGAGTCAGCCTCTATTTACAAATTTCTAAATCATTTATCTATCTCTTTCCTTTGTCATAAATCTCACCTAATGCTCTCGGAGCACGATTGGATTTAGAGAAAAAGATTAGTAATAATAACGTTAATATATAAGGTAAAGTCATAAATAAATCCGTGAAACTACTCGGTAATGCCATGGACTGAGCAATAAACACCCCACCAGATTTTGCAAAACCGAATAATAGACATGCCGCTAATGTTGGGAGAATTCGCCAATTCCCAAAGATTAAAGCAGCAATCGCTAAGAATCCGTATCCCATATAAATATTGGAAGAAAAGTTAGCTGAAATGGAGTAAGCGAAACATATGCCACCAAGCCCGGATAATAGTCCTGAGATAAGAACGGCAGAAAACCTGATTTTTGATACATTTATACCAGCCGCATCAACCGAATGAGGATTTTCTCCGCTCGCTCTTAAGCGCATGCCAAATTTTGTTTTATATAAAAGATACCACGCAAAAACAGCAATTACGATGATAATCACTTGGAAAGGATACACATTCGTAAACACTGCACCAATCACAGGTATATTAGCCAAACCTTCAACCGTAAACCGCTCGGAAACACCTAATCGAAACTTGTCCGAAGCCGATCCAAACACAAGTGCATTGATTTGGGTCGTTAAGAAAGTCGTTAGGGCTAACGCCAAAATATTAATCACGACACCGCTGATTACTTGATTGGCCTTAAACTTAATACTTAATACAGCGTGAATAACGGAAAAAGCCATTCCACCAATCATCGAAAACAGTAATGCGACATAAAATAGATTTTGAACGTCTGTGCTGATTGCATTTGCGATTAATACAGCTGAAAGTGCCCCGGTGAATGCTCCAAAACCTTGAAAGCCTTCAAGGGCTAAATTGGTAATACCACTCTTTTCACTGTATATACCACCTATTGCCATAATAAAAAGAGGCAGAGCAAAGGATAATCCATCGATAATTATGGTATTCATTATGATTCACTCTCCTTTCGATCTACTTCTTTATCCTTAATACGGCTAACTTTATGTTTCAAGTATTCACCACACGCACTAAACAATAAGATAAGGGCGATAATAACAAAGGCTATTTCCTGTCTTAATCCAGTTTGTGAACTCATATACGTGCTTCCCTGATCAATGATGGATATTAGAAATGATGAAAAAACAACACCAATTGGATGTGAATTTCCTAATAGGGATACGGCAATCGAATCAAAACCGATACTTGATAATACTTTTGGTTGTATAGAAGAAAAATAACCTAAATAAAAAGTCACACCTGCAAGACCAGCCAAACCTCCTGACATTACCATGGCTAGGACTGTATTTTTCCCGACATTTATCCCCGCATACTTTGCTGCATTGCGGTTAGATCCAACTGCTTTAATTTCAAAACCAACCACTGTTTTGTCCATGACAAACTTTAAAGTAAAGGCGACCACGATGGCTAGAATAAAGCCCAATGGAATATCCATTTTCAAGTGGGCTATTTCGACATTGACTAAGGTTAATCTTGCCTCTTCTGAAATATATTTGGATTGTCTTGAGACCGGATCAACATAGTACATTTGAATAAAAAAGCTGATAACATATTGAGCAATATAATTTAACATAATCGTAGATACAACTTCATTAATGTTATATTTATATTTTAGCCATCCGACTAATCCTCCCATTAATCCTCCAGCGACCATTCCGATTAACAACACCAGAGGTTTTGCGATGATAGCATCTAAACCACTGTATCCGACGATAATCGTCGCGATAAAACCAGAGACGAGCATTTGTCCGGAAACCCCAATATTAAATAGCCCTGCTTTAAAAGCAACAGCAACGGCCAAGCTGGCAAACACAAGTGGGGTCATGGCATTTAGCAAACTCAAAAAATCAGTCAACATGCTTTTATAGCCAGCATATGAAGGCTTAGGCAGGAGTCCTGATCCTTGGAATAAGTTATAAAATGCCTGGATTGGATTTTTGCCAATGAAAAGGATAACAACAGCCGCTGCGATAAAACTTAAAATAATGGAGACTAATGGGATCGAGATAGGTTGCCATTTTTCATTACTAATTGGTTGAATAAGACGATAACTTAAGCTTTTTTTCTTATTTTCTTTACTCATGCTTTGCCCCCATCATATATTCGCCGACTTCATTCGTCGTTAACGATTCACTGCTAGCAACTTTTTGAAGTTGGCCATTATAGATAACGCCAATTGTATCCGCTACATTCATTATTTCATCTAACTCTAATGAAACAAGTAAGATCGCTTTCCCTTGGTCTCGTTCATGAATGATCATTTTATGAATATTTTCAATCGCCCCAATATCTACTCCTCGTGTTGGTTGCACAAAAATCATCAGCGGCGATTGTAATTCGATTTCGCGAGCAATAATCGCTTTTTGCTGATTACCACCACTCATCGAACGAACTTGCGTCTTAATCCCTTGTCCACTTCTAATATCATATTTATCTATCAATCTACTACCAAATTGCTCCGTTTCTTCTTTGTTCAAAACTCCCTTTCTAGAAAAGGGTTCCGTATAGTACTGTTTTAGAGCTAAGTTAGTTGCTAAATCAAAATCCAATACTAGTCCAAAGCTTTGTCTATCTTCAGGTATATAAGATATGCCCGTTTCAGTTCTATTTCTGATACTTTCATTCGTAATGTCCTTACCATTTAGGAATATTCTCCCGCCATTAACCTTCGTTAACCCGGCAATAGCATCTGCGATTTCAACCTGACCATTATCTGCAACACCAGCAATAGCAAATATTTCACCGCTGTGTATGGTAAAGGATACGTCCTTAACTACTTCAAATCCATCTTCGTTTGTAACCGTTAAATGTTCTACCTTCAATACTTCCTCTTTAAACTGAGCAGATACTTTTTCGGATTCGAAGCTTACCTCTCTACCCACCATTAATTGAGCCATATGACTAACCGATGTTTCCTTTACATTCAACACATCGACTAATTTACCTTTGTTTAATACAGCGCATCGATCGGCTACTTTCTTAATTTCTTCTAGCTTATGTGTAATTAAGATGATGGTTTTTCCACCGTTTCGTAAGCCTTGGATAATCCCCAGTAAAAAATCAATTTCTTGTGGTGTTAAAACAGCCGTTGGTTCATCAAAAATCAGGATTTCCGCTTCACGATAAAGCACTTTTAATATTTCCACTCGTTGTTGCATGGAAACGGTAAGATCGGCTATTTTTTTTGTAGGGTCTACTTCTAAACCAAAGTTTTTAGATAGTTCTTCTATTTTCCGATTAGCATTACGAATATCAACATATGGAAAGAGACCCGCGAATTTTTTGATTGGTTCTATGCCTAAGATAATATTCTCGGTAATCGTATAGTCAGAGACTAGCTTAAAATGCTGATGGACCATTCCAATGTTTAGCTTTGCAGCATGATTAGGTGAACTAATTTTCACCTTATCTCCCCGGATATAAATTTCTCCTTCATCCGGTTCATACATTCCACCAAGAATACTCATCAGAGTTGATTTACCCGCACCATTTTCTCCAAGCAAGGCGAAAATTTCTCCTTTTTTAATGCCAATGGATACATCATGATTTGCTACTATTCCAGGAAATCGTTTGGTTATATGTTTCATTTCGACAATATAATCAGACATTTTTTGTCTCCTTTATCGTGATAATAGGAAAAATAATTTAAAAGAAGTTCATCATTCCCAAGTGTTTCTTAAATGGGGAAAATGATAAACTTCTATTTGTTCATTTCATTATTCTGTTTCTATTAGATTATAGCCCTGGAAACTTTTCTGGTGTATGGCCATTAAAATTAGAGGCAGGTACGATTGTACCTTTTTGAACTAACTCGTAAGCTTTGTTCATTTCATTTAGTGTGTCCTCCGATAATTGATGACGACCTTCTTCTTTTATAAAACCAGTTGAATTTGTATCTGCATAAAGGACGACATTTCCTCCTTTAAAGCTTCCATCATCAACAGAGTTTAATACCTTTTCAATATTCATACCCATGAATTTTACCCCAGATGTTAAGACGATATTTTCAGAACCATTGGCACCTTCATCAAATTGGTCTACATCCACACCAATTACTTTAACGTCGCCTTTCGCTTCCTTAACAGCTGTGAATACCCCATTACCAGTACCACCTGCTGCAACAAAGATGATATCTACATCTTTTTTAATTAACGCATTTCCAATCACTTTACCAGTTGCTTCATCTGCAAAAGATCCTGCATAGTTACCACCAACATCAGCACCTGTTACATCCGTCCCGGCATAACCTGATAATTCAACAAGTTCAACTTTTTTTCCATAAACCGCATTAACATAATTTATACCCGATTCAAAACCGAATTGATAATTGACATTTGAAGGATAAGCGATACCATTTACAACCGCTACTTTATTTGATTTTGTTTCAAATGCTGCAGCCATTCCTGCAAAAAAGCCACTTTCTTGTTCTGCAAAATTCATCGCATAGACGTTATCGAATTCTTTTTGGTCACCTACTGGTGTGGGCTCAGAATCATTTAAAATGAAAATTTTATCAGGATTTTCTACAGCAATACTAGAAACTCCAGCAAATTGAAACCCAGGTGTTACAATCACGTCATAATCTGCCACAATATCAGCAACAGCTTGTACTGCCGCAGCAGGATCACCAGTTTCTTCTTTAACAGCCTTTACTGTTGCTGTCGGATGCTTTTCAATAAAGCTCAAAATACCTTTATAGTTATCTTCATTAAAGTTTCCATCATCAACGCCTGAAGGGCTTGTTACAATAGCAATTTTTAATCCATCTTCATCTGTTCCAGACTTTGCTTTATTACCATTTGCTGAGTCACTTCCACATGCTGCCATAACAGCAGTCATTAATGCTAAGAATAATATCATTACTATTTTCTTTGTACTTTTGTTCATTGATATGATCCTCCTTGTGTTAATCTTGATGAATTTTTATCTGTGGAAAAATTAAAAAGCACCGAGTTGCACCGGTGCTTGACTTTAGGAAGGTAGATAAAGGAAATAAAGAAAAGTTACGTTTATCTCCATATTTATATACACAACCTCGTAGTCAAGCTATTTATGGTAGCTTGGTAGAAACTTTCGGGCCATATCCCCAATATTATACGAGAATAATATTTAATTTTTACTTTTTCATAGTAACATCCGAAGTTCTATTCGTCAACAAAAGTTTAATATAAATTATAAATGTTTAGAAGTGAGTGGCCATGACATGAAGAAAGGCGCTATCCATATCTAGATAGGCGCCATTCAATTGGTTATCTTTTTTCAACTCTTCCATCCGCATGGCGAGCGAATCTTCCTGACTCACGCTTATTTACAGGATCTGGACGGTCCCACGGCCAGCCACCAAATTGTGTATTTTGATAATCCCTAAACGCTTCGCGAATTTCCTGCTCCGTATTCATCACAAACGGCCCATAGGTTACTACAGGTTCTTGTATTGGCTCCCCTTCTAGGAGCAGCATGTAACTCTCAGATGATCCATTAGTAATCGTAATTTCTTGATCACCAGCAAGCTTCACACGATGGTATGATTCAATCGCTGTTTCGTCTATATTTAGTTTATCTCCCTGATAATAATATAGATTTCTTTTCATTGTCGCGGAAACTGACGGTAGAGTGAAGACTGCTTCCGGCTCCATATGAATAAGGTAGATCCCAACATGATTATTTTTATCCTTTGCCCAAGATGCAGAGTTTGGTTCTAATCCAGACTGGTCCATTAAACTTCCAGCAATAAGTCTTATGGTCGTTTTCTGTCCATTAGTAGCCACCGATTGGACTTCAGGTATATCCTCAGCCCATAACATTTTATATTCAGGCTCAGTGAATTTATCTTTTGCAGGTAGATTTAGCCATATCTGAAAGAATTCCAGAGGATTGCCTTTGTCTTGATGGACGAGAGGAAACATTTCAGCATGTTGGCTACCCTTTCCTGCTGTCATCCATTGAACATCCCCATTCCCAAACCGTCCTACGGACCCATATGAATCAAAATGATCAACCAATCCTTCAAGAACGGCTGTTACCGTTTCAAAACCTCTGTGGGGATGTACTGGAAATCCAGGAACTGTTGTGCCATGATACATTCTATAACCGTCACGCAACGTAAAATCCTCGCCAAGATTTCTACCTTCTAATGAAGCGTTAGGACCTTGCTGTTCATTTCCTGAAGGATACGCATCTTTATGATGTACTGTCATAAGGAACGGGTCTTCTGTCTCCCATGGGAATCCTAATTTTTGTATTTTCATGATTTTGCTATTCAATTCGTTTTCTCTCCTTTAAGAACCGATTCCGGAATCGGTTAATAAATTAAATAGGTCGTTCTATTTCAAAAATCTCCCCAATTTTAGCGTAATGATGTCCTGCTAATCGACTTACAGCAGCCAAACTCTTTGGATCGATTCTTCCATTTTCATAAATATTACTGTCAACGTGAAATTGAACTACCTTTCCGATGATAAAATCACATCCTGGAGAATCTAAACCACCCAATTTTAAGGAATGTTCTAAAGTACATTCCATCCGAATTTTTGCTTCTTTTACACCCGGAACCGAAATTTTAATACTATTAATAGGTGTCAATTTTGCTAACTCTATTTCACTTTGTTCAGGTGGAAGATTAGCAGCCGTTTGATTTACTTTTTCAACATTTGTTTCATCGACGATATGAACGACAAATTCTTTTGACTCGATGATATTTCTTGCAGTATCCTTCTGCCTTCCCCCAGACCGTTGGATGGATAAAGAAATCATCGGCGGGTTCGAGGAGACGATATTAAAATAACTAAAGGGTGCTCCGTTTAATACTTTATCTTGAGATAAGCTGGTCACGAACGCAATAGGTCGCGGTATTATGCTTCCGATTAAAAATTTATAATTTTCTCTCTCCGAATTATTATTAGGATCAATTGAAAGCATCGAATCATTCCTTTACGATATTAGTTCTAGATGTTAACCTAAAAAATTATTTATTTACTCTTTCCTTTATCTTTTTCATTAGGTGAAATTTCAACACACTTTAATGAAACAAAAATAACCCAGCAGTCTCCCGCTCATGCAGTTCTTTCTATCCGTAATATCTTTAATTGAATTATCTCGAATATGAGATAATGATAATATTTTAGTTACTCATATGTCAATAACCTTTTAATGACTGTTCTATAAAGAACTTTGCAGGGTTCCATACTTTGTCACCTGTCACATGCCAAAATCCTTATTGAAATTGATGGTGAAAAATAGAAAAAACTGCGTGAATGACTTTATCCGCGGCTTTTTTAATGGGGTGAGACAAAAGGGGGCTATCACTAGCCCCTTAAAATATTTTCTGTAGTAGTAAGATGACTCCTACCAGGAGCCAAACCCATGTACCAGGTCATATAGGGATTCCCTTTTTCAGGTTGGGTTGTTCTTTATTAATTCCTCAAGATCCGGTCTTACAATGATTCATTTTTTCCTTTTTCAATTTATTCACCTGACTTTCTCAGAAGGATCATTTATAAAATATCCATCCAAATTTTTACGGCAGTTGCTCCTATTAAAATCGCCAAAATCACTTGCAAGATTTTCGTATTTACTTTTTTTCCGGCTATTGCCCCTAATGGGGAGGCTATTAAACTTGCCACAACCATGATTAACGCAGGAAAATAATCAACTTGACCGGTTGTAATTTTCCCTACAGTTGCACCGATAGATGAAATAAATGTGATGGCTAAAGATGAAGCAATCGTCATCCGTGTTGGAATTTTTAATACCACTAACATGATTGGCACTAATAAAAACGCCCCGGCCGCTCCAACAATACCCGCTCCAATCCCTACAATTAATGCTAAAACGGCTGCCAGCCATTTATTAAATTTAACTTGGTCGAGAGGAATATCATCGGTATTTTTCTTAGGAATAAACATCATCACTGCAGCAATTAATGCTAAAATTCCATAAATAAGATTAATACCACCTTCAGACATCATCTTAGAACCAAAACCACCAATGAAGCTACCAATTAAAATACTAGCTCCCATATAACTGATTAGTGTTTTGTTCAAATATCCACCTTTACGGTAAGCCCACACACCACCAATAGTGGCAAAGAACACTTGTACAGCGCTAATTCCAGAAACCTCATGTGCACTAAAAGCCGCTAGACCAAATATTGGTGGAATATAAAGGAGCATAGGATATTTAATAATTGAGCCGCCTATTCCTAACATTCCTGATAGATAAGAACCAATAAATCCGATTAAGAAAATCGTTATGATATAACCTACACTCCATTCCATCCCTTTATCCCCCTAAGAAAAGGGAACCCTAATTCCGGTTCCCTTTTTATTTTCAACCTTTTTTAATCCAAAACTTTAACACGTTATCTTCTTCTTCATGATTGACTAATTCATGGCCTCCTGATTTTGCCCATGCAGCAAGATCATTTTTTGCCCCTTTATCAGTTGCATGAATTTCTAACACTTGACCGCTTTCAAGCTCATTCATTGCTTTCTTTGTCTTAACGATTGGCATTGGACATGCTAATCCCTTCGCATCTAAAACTCTATTTGCTTCCATTTTGTATCTCCTCCTAAATTTTAATTATCTAACCGCACAACGGTTAGGACCAATTTCCATTTCACGTTGTTTTTCTGTGTCAGGGTTAATTTTACCCATATTAGTTTCACGAATTTCTTGATAGGCATTTGGTTGCGGTGGTAAATCTTCCGTAACTAACTTTCTAAATTCATTCTCATCTTCAATGTTTAAACCATGATTTCTAGCAAATAGGGTACCTAATCTTTCTGATACGCTACCATCCTCATTTAATTCTTCCATAATCATAAAGTGAGCAGGAAGGACAATTAAATTCTCTGACAGTTCTCTATAACGCTTATAAAGACTTTCTCTTAAATCTCCAACCCAATCTTGAGCTAAACCAGCTAAATCCGGTCTACCAATGGAATCGATAAATAGGATATCTCCTGATAGTAAATACTTTTCATCGACGACAAAGGAAGTAGAACCAATTGTATGTCCAGGAGAATATAAAGCGTGAATACTTATTTCCGTTTTTCTAATCTTAACGATATTTCCACCTTCTAAAGGCTGATACGCAAATGTTACTTCTGTCGCATCTTTTGGTGGTAACCAATAGGTTGCATTTGCTTTTTCTGCAATAACACGTCCACCGGAAATGTGATCGGCATGAAGATGGGTATCAAATACATGTGTAATCTTTGCGCGAATGCGATTAGCGAAATCTAAATAGATGTCTGTCATACGTGTAGAATCTATAATCACTGCCTCACCGTGAGAAACAACCATATAAGATAGGCACCCTTTACCAATACGGACAAACTGATAAATTTCGCCCCCATCCTTTAAATCACCAATCTTGATTGGTTCTAAATGTTCACTCCATGCTTTCATACCACCTGAAAGATATGATACATTTAGCCCTTCATCAGATACCATATCTGCGACCATAATAGACGATCCTTCTTTTGCACAAACCACTAAAATGTCTTTATCAATGGGAAGTTTATCCAATATTTCTTCCACACCATCAAGTAATTCAAAGTAAGGAATATTTAAATACTCAAAGTTTTCCCCTTCAATTTTCCAATCTTGAAAATCACTTTCGTTACGAACATCTAAGATAAATAGTGGTTCTTTATTGATAACCTTTTGTGTGACTTCCTTTGAAGTCATTGCTGTTACAGTCATTTTATTTTTACCCCCACCGGTATATTTTTGTTTAAAAAATTTTTAAAACGTTAATGATACATCAGCGTCTTTTGCAAATTCTAAGAAAGTTACAGCTCCACCAACTTCAATTCCATCGATGAAAGCATCTTTCTCTAATCCCATAACATCCATAGTCATTTGACAGCCAATAAATTTAACGCCTAAATCCTGTGCCATTCCCACTAATTCTGGGATGGATGGAACATTTGCTTTTGCAAACCCTTCAGCAAAATGCTCTTTACCTTCAGGCATGGGAAGTTGTTGATAGGCTTCTTTATGAATTAAATTTAATCCTTCAAATGTAAAGAAGATCGCTACTTCTTGATCTGTTGCTGCTGCAGCTGTTGCGATATTATACACTTTATATGCATCAAATAATCCACCATTACTTGCGATAATTGCTACTCTTTTATTCATTTATTACTCCTCCTAGTCATTGATTGTTTCAGTTTTCCCAGACCATTGGCTCATTCCTGGTACAACATTAATCACTTTAGTAAAACCTTTTTCTGTTAGCTTTTGTGCAGCAAAATCACTTCTAGTTCCTGTTCGACATACTACAAAGATTTCATTATCTCTGTTTAATTCATTTATACGTTTTTCTAATTCACCTAGAGGAATAGAGACTGCATTAGGAATGTGATTAAACACAAATTCAGCGGTTTCCCTTACATCTAAAATAGTAACAGGGGCACTTTGGTTTTCGAGCTTCCTTTGCAGCTCTTCATTAGAAATAATATTCGGGTGTCTTCTTTCTAGATTTTCATCACCAGATGACTTTCTTAAATAGTGTTTTAGGACTTCACCTTCCTCAATTGTTCCTAAATATTGATGTCCGGAACTTTGTGCCCATGCTTTAATATCAGCTTTAGACCCTTTATCAGTTGCCTGAACCTCTAAAACTTGACCGGCCTCCAAATTTGTCATAGCCTTCTTCGTTTTAACAATCGGCATTGGGCAGGCTAAACCTTTTGCATCTAGTACTAAATCTGTTTTTAATGTTTCCACTACTAATTCCTCCTTATTTACCACCAGGGGTATATTTATTTTTTAAAAAAATTACTCCATTTCACCTTCCCATGAAAGCATACCACCAGCCATATTAATAACCTTATAACCGTAGCCTTCAAGGAATTGACAAGCCCTTCCACTTCTTCCACCTGATCGACATACCATGATATACTCTTTAGATTTGTCTAATTCATGCATGCGAAACTCAAGTAATCCTAGTGGGATATGGTAAGCTCCCGGAATCTTCCCTGAACGGACTTCATCTACCTCACGTACATCGACAATATTTACTGGCTGTTTTTCTTTCATTAAATTTTCAACTTCTTTTGCCGTTAATTCTTTCATTTCATTTTCCTCCTTTTATCTCCAGGCGCTAACTCCACCTTTTACATTTGTAATTTTAGTAAAGCCCAATTTTTTAAGAACTTTAGTTGCCTTCTGGCTCCTCATACCACTTTGACAAATGACAATTACTTCTTTATCCTTGGATAACTCATTAGATTTTTGTGCTAATTGATGTAGTGGCATATTTTTAAACCCACGTATATGGTTACCTTGAAATTCCCCAGGAGTTCTTACGTCGATATATTGCTTTTTTTTATCATTTAATTCATTTTTTAATTCAGAGGTTGATATATGTCTAACGCCTTTTGTTGGAATCATACGTTGTACAAAGAATACAATTATTAGTCCAATAATAATATAATTTACATATTCCATTCTTTAAACTCACCTCCAAGGTATATACTATTCACTAGATAAATAGGTTTACATTCCCCTCTTCAGCATCCGCTAAATACGCAGCAACTCCTGCATATTCAATGCCATCTAATAGCTCTTCCTGTTGTAACCCTAATAAATCCATTGTCATTGTACATGCTACTAGATTGACATCTTGCTCTTGTGCCATTTCAATAAGTTGAGGAAGAGTCATCGCATTATGTTTTTTCATAACATCCTTAATCATTTTTGGCCCAAACCCAGCAAAATTCATCTTTGACAGGCCCATCTTATCTGCGCCTCTCGGCATCATTTTTCCAAACATTTTTTCCATAAAGCCTTTTTTCACAGCTATATTTTCGTCTTTTCTTAAAGCATTTAATCCCCAAAAAGTATGGAAAATGGTAACCTCATGATCGTAGGCAGCAGCTCCATTCGCAATGATATAGGCTGCCATTGCTTTATCATAATCTCCACTAAACAGGACAATGGTTGTTCTCGTCTTTTCTGACAAAATTAATTCCTCCTACAAAGTTATTTTTTATAATCACCTCTACCCCTACAGGTATTTGGAGTTGCAAAACAAAAAAGGGCTTTAACCCTTTGGTAATGAACATTAAGCACACACCTATAATATACCCCTATAGGTATATTGTCAACATCTTTATACAAAAAGTACGACATCATTTTGTCACCATGAACCATTCTAGTATTTTCGAAACCTTACTCCATGCACAATAGGCCATTGCGTCATTCCAAAACACATGAACTACAGGATGATTTTTACGTGTAAGTAAATTTGAATCAAGACCTTCTGGGTGTTTCCAATTCATACCTTTAACATAATTGGATAAAATGGCGATAAATCAAGGTGTTAGCGAATTGGAATTGTTACATCTTTAACGGGAGTTAACCGTTTTTCACTAGATCGCTTAGCAAAATGTTAGCAATTTCAAAAGGATAGTCTATTATAGTTGTTCGCACACTCTACATGCTTAAGTGGTATAGAAGACATATATATAAGTGGTGTTTACTTACCTACTTTAAAACCAACAAATGATTCCATTTGTTTAAAAGACGAGGAAAAGAAGTATATAGAAGAGTGGATGCTGTCTTTAAGAAAACCTTAACCATTTTGAACATTTCCCTAGACTATTTCATAGTATAGTCATGATTAATGCACAGTTAGGGGTAATAGTATGCCAGAAGAAACAGAAAAACAGTTAATGGAAATAGTAAATATAGCCAGTCCTGCCTTAAATTCAAGGCTCGGAAGATACTTTATAGGGAAAACCGGTTTACTTCATTTCGGTAGCCAATATTATGCGTGGGGTGGAATCGTAAACCCCATTGATTCTGGAGTAAATCTTTATATCGATATTTTTACCATAACAAACTTTTCATCGCAAAATTTCATCAGTGAAATCTGGTTAAATGCCGAACCACCTAAAAGCGCTGTAGTCTCCTCCAACGTAACTTCAACAAATCAGTCTATTTCACCTTCTCCCTTACCAAAAGCAATCATGTACAATGCTGGTTATTCCACTGAACCGATGATAAGAGGTGTGAATATTTTCGATAGAATTGTCACTCAAAATTCTACCCTAGTAAGCGATTCACACAATGGTTCCATTATTATTGGTCCCGGAGGTTCCTTCTCAATCCTTCTAAGACCACCAACAAATCAGCAAATCACAGGGACAATTGTTTTGACCTGGTGGGAGGAAAATAATGAAGGACCGATACATGCATAGTGATGAGGAGGCAGATTATGAGCTTTAGATTAAAGGGGAATGAAAAACACATCCAGATGGCAACCGTATTGCCCGAAAATGTATATCACTCCTATCTTGGTGAGTACTTTCTGGGTCAAACCGATATCATATCCTTTGGAGGAGGATACAGTGGATGGGGCGGATTAGTCAACCCGCCGGACTCAGGGGTGAATATGTTTTTGAATGCCTATACCATTAGCAACTATTCCAATGAGCCAGTAACAACTGAAGCTTGGATAAACAGTGTACTTCCCGGAAAAGGAAAAACTTCACCATATGTTGCAGCTGGCAACCAAGCTATAACTCCGTTACCAATGCCCAAGGTTAAAATTAAAAATGACAGCTTTGTATCGGGAAAACCCAAAGGTGGGAAATACGCCTTTGTCAGAAGAGTCGAACCGATAGTAACCCTTACAAAACATGACTTCCAGGGTATGTTTATCATACCTCCAGGAAGCTCCTTTTTATTATTTTTTTTGCCACAGGGAAAAAATCAAGTAAATGCTCGAGTCGCCTTTGGATGGTGGGAAGAAAAACTATAAGCAAAATAAAGGGCGCTATGCCTTTAGCTTGTTTGCAGAGAGCATCGATTCCTTAATTTTTAATATTAGCAAAAGAAAAGGCTTCCCAAAAGTTTAATCAACTAATGAGAAGCCTTCCTCACTTCCATATTTTTCGAGAATCTTGTTTCTAAGGTAATCAGCTCAAAACTTACACTAGGAACAATTTGAAAACAGGTAGATATTTATCATGCTCTTTTAAAACAGCCTCTTATTATGCTTTAGAAATATCAATAAATCCTTCTCCGAACACATCCCGAACATCGTGTATAGCGATGAAAGCATTCGGGTCAGTTGATTGAACAATTCTTTTCAACTTTATTACTTCTTGCTTACTAATAACAATATAAAGAATTTCCTTTGGGGTTTTTGTGTAATAACCATGACCTGAGTATACGGTTACCCCTCTGTCCATTGATGTAGTTACCTGTTTGGCAATGTCATCCGGTTTATCAGAAATAATCGTAATGGCCTTCTTCGGATTCAAGCCTTCGATTACAAATTCCATCACCTTCGTTGCAACATATAGCATAATAATTGTCAGCATCAGCTTTTCTGCACCAATGATAAAATAAGATGAAAAAGCGACGATTAGATCAAAAAACAATAGACCATAGCTAATATTCCATCCTAAAAACTTATGTGTAATCCTTGCTAAGATGGTAGTACCTGCTGTTGTTCCACCAACCCGAATAATTAAGCCAATCCCAGCCCCTATAATGATTCCTCCAAAAATAGCATTCACCATCATTTCATCAGAAGCAATATTCCAACCTTCTGTCAGATGAAGAAATAGCGAATTAAAAACCACTGCAATAATCGTATAAATCGTTGTTACCTTATTTAAAAATTTATAACCAACTATTAACAAAAATGCATTCAGAATTAAGTTGACTAAACCTGGTGACCATTCAAATAAATAGTAGGTAATAATTGTGATACCTGTTACCCCGCCTTCCCCAAACTCGTTCGGAATAACAAATAAATTAACACCTAACGCAAAAAGAAAGGCACCAATAATGATAAAAATGATGTCTCTGGTTGTTTTTTTCATACTCTACCTCACTGCTTAGCACAAACTCTCATCATTATATCGTGGAACATTTAAGTCGTACAATATTATGTTTGATAATCAGCCCTTGGATAAAACTTAAATTTATATGGTGATAATTTCGCAATGTGATGAGTTATTTTTATCATAACGTACTAAGCCGTAATTCATAAAAATACTGTACAATTGGATGCTTTAACTTCATCTTCTCGGTCATGTTTAATATTCTCTTTTTTCCAACCCGTCTGTCCACCAAAGCTAGAATATTTAATAGGATATCATCGCTCTCTATGCTTTCCTCTATAGAAGTGGATAAAAACTTATTAGCTACAACGATAAAATTTGATTTACTTAAAGATGACTGCGCTGAAATAAGCTTCTTTGCATATTCTGATAATTTTCTACCCCTTGCAATCACTTGTAGACGATCCTCTGGAACTATCCCCTTGGTTTCTTTTCTTACCGCTTCCATTTCCTCATTGCTGATAGGAATTTGGATATCTGTATCATTTTTTATTTCCTGCTCCGTCTGATACCATCTGATTATGGTTACATCGCTCATATTGAGTACATTCTTTTTATCTACCGCAATATAACAAAGTCCCGCTTTATCAGGTAAATAACGGTAGCTGGTTGCACGGTATTCAACTCTTCCATATAATGCAGGACAGAGAAAACTCTCCAGATTTTGCTTCAATTTGCTCCATGTCATGTCATTCTCCTTAATTTTTATATGATTAATATTTATTGAGGATGTCGTTCTATTATCCATAATACAATATCCAACACTTATACTAAATACAACCCACAGTCATCTAAGATAAGAAAATCTAACAACAAAAAAACCACTCCCTTTTAGGAAGTGGTTTTTACTATTGAAATAAGCTATCCGGATGAATACTCCTCTGAATGAAGAAGTATTTACATCATGCCGCCCATTCCACCCATGCCGCCCATGTCTGGCATAGCCATACCTTTGTTTTCTTCTGGCTTATCAGCTACAACTGCTTCAGTTGTTAAGAACATAGCCGCTACAGATGCAGCGTTTTGAAGTGCAGAACGAGTTACTTTAGTTGGATCAACGATACCAGCTTCGATCATGTTTACCCATTCGCCAGTTGCAGCGTTGAAGCCGACACCGATTTCTTCACGCTTTAAGCGGTCAACGATAACGGATCCTTCAAGACCAGCGTTGTGTGCGATTGTGCGAATTGGTTCTTCCATTGCGCGAAGAACAATGTTGATACCAGTCTTAACGTCACCTTCAGCTTCTAATGCAGCCACTTTTGTATAAACGTTTAGAAGGGCAACACCACCACCGGATACGATACCTTCTTCTACTGCAGCGCGAGTAGAGTTTAGAGCATCTTCAATGCGTAGTTTACGCTCTTTCAATTCTGTTTCAGTTGCCGCACCAACTTTGATTACTGCGACACCGCCAGCTAACTTAGCTAAGCGCTCTTGTAATTTTTCTTTGTCAAATTCAGAAGTAGTTTCTTCTAATTGAGCTTTGATTTGGTTTACGCGAGCGGAAATGCTTGCAGGCTCGCCAGCACCTTCAACGATTGTTGTGTTTTCTTTTGTTACAACAACCTTAGAAGCGCGTCCTAAAGATGCGATTGTTGCAGACTTAAGGTCACGGCCTAATTCTTCAGTGATGACTTCACCGCCAGTTAATGCAGCGATATCTTCAAGCATTGCTTTACGACGGTCACCAAATCCAGGAGCTTTAACCGCTACTGCATTGAATGTTCCACGAAGCTTGTTCACTACTAATGTAGATAATGCTTCACCTTCGATATCTTCAGCAACCAATAATAATGGCTTACCTTGTTGAACTACTTGTTCTAACACTGGTAAAATTTCTTGAATGCTAGCAATCTTTTTATCCGTAATTAAGATGTATGGATTGTCTAATACAGCTTCCATTTTCTCTGTGTTTGTTACCATGTAAGCAGAAACGTATCCACGGTCAAATTGCATACCTTCTACCACATCTAACTCAGTTGTGAAGCCTTTAGATTCTTCGATTGTGATAACGCCATCGTTTCCAACGCGCTCCATTGCTTCAGCGATTAATTGACCTACTTCAGCATTGTCAGCAGAAATAGCTGCTACTTGAGCGATTGATTCTTTGTTTTCGATTGGCTTAGAGATTGATCTTAATTCTTCAACAGCTGTTGCAACTGCTTTTTCCATTCCTTTGCGGATACCCATTGGGTTTGCACCTGCAGTTACGTTCTTTAAGCCTTCGCGAATCATTGCCTGAGCTAGAACAGTTGCAGTGGTTGTTCCGTCACCCGCTACATCATTTGTTTTGCTAGCTACTTCAGCAACTAATTTTGCACCCATGTTTTCGAATGCATCTTCTAATTCGATTTCTTTCGCAATGGTTACACCGTCGTTCGTGATAAGTGGAGAACCATATTTCTTTTCAAGAACTACGTTGCGTCCTTTTGGTCCAAGAGTTACTTTTACTGTATCTGCAAGCGCATCGACTCCGCGAAGCATTGCGCGACGTGCATCTTCACTAAATTTAATTTCTTTAGCCATTAGTAAAACCTCCCTGAAATTTTTGATTTATAAAAGATTAACCTACGATAGCAAGAATGTCGTTTTCACGAATGATTAGATATTCAGTACCTTGGTACTTCACTTCTGTACCAGCGTATTTTGAGAAGATAATGCGGTCACCGACAGAAACCTCTAACGCTACGCGCTCACCATTATCAAGTACGCGGCCTGTACCTACTGCGATAACCTTTGCTTCTGATGGCTTTTCTTTCGCAGAATCAGGTAATACGATACCGCTTGCAGTTTTTTCTTCAGTTTCAACAAGCTCGATGACAATGCGATCTCCTAGTGGCTTTAACATGAAAAATAACCTCCTCAATTTTTATGTAGTTTTTATTATTAGCACTCGAGCACATTGAGTGCTAACACAATTTTTATATTAATGAATCTTGATTTATTTTGCAAGTATCATGCATAAAATTTTTATCCATTTTATATCGACTAAATTTGACAAGATTTGGCGATTTACCCACAACTCTATTAGTATAATCATTCGCTTATTCTTTTATTCCGCAAATCAAGTAGCTTTATTTGATACTAACCTTGTTTTAAGAGTAAAATATGAAGTAAGAAGTAGTTAAAGGAGTATGAGCGTTTGAAACGAGAATATTGGTTGATTATGATAGTTTATATAGCCATGCAATTATCGGGTGCTTTAGTGGGTGCCTTTTATGCTATTGCCGAAATGATGTTCGGACCAAATCTTGCCTTTTCAGAAAGAGAAATGGTTTATTATTGGTTGGTCGCTAGTTTCTCCCTTGCTACAGTTATCGTTTTATTCCTATTGCGAAAAGAAATGCGTGAATTATTTCATGCAAGATCGCCACTTTTTTCTAACAACGCACTTCCTTGGGCGATTATCGGGATATTCTTGGCCTTTTTTGCTCAAACATTCGCTGCCAGTATCGAAAATATACTTGGAATCGAAATGGGCTCAGAAAACACCAAACAAATCATTCGAATTATTGAAGCCTTCCCTGCGATGATTTTTGTCAGTTCAGTGCTTGGGCCAATTCTGGAAGAAATTATTTTTCGCAAAATTATTTTCGGGACACTTCATAAAAGGTTAAACTTTTTCTTATCGGCCTTAATCAGTTCGGTTATCTTTGCGTTAGCCCATATGGAACTTGAACATATATTGCTATATTCAGCAATGGGATTCACGTTTGCGTTTTTATATGTGAGAACACAAAAGATTTGGGTGCCCATATTTGCCCATGTAATGATGAATACGGCTGTTGTACTGCTTCAGTCGGTTTATAAAGATGAAATTGAAAAAATGATTCAAGATGCTGAAAAAGCGCAAAGCTTTATCAGCCTGTTGTTCTAATTGGAGGTTCAAATGAGACAAACACCTATCTTTTCCGGTTTTCTATATTTATTATTAGGAGTTTTATTTACCTACTTTGCCATCAATAATGTCAAAGAGGAAGGCTGGGGATTTTTCTCCTATCTGTTAATCATTTTAGCTACCTTTGACTTAGGGGCCGGTTTAAAAATGATTGCCATTCATTTTAAAATAAAAGCATCAACGAAAAAATGAGTCCAATCACTGGACTCATTTTTTCTACTCTTCATCTAACTCTGTCTCATCGGTTGAGTAATGTTTTAAAAAGTAAATTAACGATTGCAACTCTACAGCTAAGTCAATATGGTGCACACGAATCGAACTTGGTACATTTAAACGAGCAGGGGTAAAATTTAATATCCCTTTGACATTTGCTTGTACAAGTCTATCTGTAATACTTTGAGCAACAGGTGCTGGTACGGTTAAAATAGCTACCTGTATGCCGGCTTCGACAATTTTTGCCTCTAAATCATTCATATTGTGAACGAGGATTTCACCGATAGGTTTGCCTACTTTACCCTCATCGACATCAAAAGCCATTTCAATTTTGGTGTTATTGTTTTTCAAGAAATTATAATGTAAAAAAGCTGTACCTAAATTCCCAACACCGATTAAGGCAACCTTTGTAAGCTCATCCTGATCCAATGTCTTCCGGAAAAATGTTAATAAATAATTGACATTATAACCGTAGCCCTTTTTCCCCAAAGCTCCAAAATAAGAAAAATCCCGGCGAATCGTTGCTGAATCGACTTTTACTGCCTCACTAAGCTCAGCTGAAGAAACGCGCTGTTTACCCGAGGAATATAAATTTTTCAAAAATCGATAGTACAGTGGCAGTCGTTTTGCCGTTGCTTGCGGTATTTTTAATATCTCATTACTCATAAACCATCCCATCCCCTACCTTGATGATTTTTCTACTGCTGTTATTTTATTCTATATGGCCAATTCTTTTAAAATCACCATTTTTTCCACCGGTTTTTTCTACAAGGTATGTTGGACCAATCACCATACCTTTATCAACTGCCTTACACATATCATAAACGGTTAGTGAACAAACAGATGCAGCTGTTAACGCTTCCATCTCCACTCCGGTATTCCCTTTTGTTTTTACGGTAGCCTGTATATGTAAAATGTAAACATCATCCTGTGGTTCCCATGAAAAGCTGATATCAATTCCCGTTAAAGGAATTGGGTGGCACATCGGAATGATTTCCCAGGTTTTTTTTCCGGCCATTACAGCCGCTACTTGGGCAACCGCCAGTACATCACCTTTTTTCATCATCTGATTCGTTATTTTTTCATAGATTTCTTGGTTTAAGCGAATGCTTGAGCGTGCGATTGCTGTTCTTGTTGTTTCAGGCTTATCGCTGACATCGACCATCTTCGCTCTGCCCTCTTCATTAAAATGAGTAAAATCTGACATACGGACTCCTCCCCACTAAATATCATACACTATTTTTTGGTATCTGTATTGAGTTGTTTGTATGAATCTTCACATATTTACTATTATTGCCGATAAAAGGCGTTTAAGATACACTTGAGATAGAAAAACAGAGGTGAACCAAATGATTTTATTACAGGTCAATCAACTAGCCAAATATTTTGGCGCAGATATGATTTTATCGAATATAAAGCTAGAGATTCAAACGCGCGACCGCATCGCCCTTGTCGGCCGGAATGGCGCAGGTAAATCAACCTTACTGAAAATTATCTCAGGACAAATGAGCTATGATTCTGGCGATATTATTAAACCGAAAGAAGTAACGATCGGTTACCTCGCTCAAAACACTGGTCTTGAATCAAAGCTATCGATTTGGGAGGAGATGCTCACTGTCTTTGAATCCCTACAACGGATGGAAAAAGAACTGAGAGAGTTAGAAGAAAAAATGTCTAGCCCTGCTATTTTGGAAGATTCTAATCAATATGAACGTGTGTTAAAGGAGTATGATCATCTTCAGGTAACGTTTAAGGACTTAGGTGGTTATCAGTACGAAGCTGACATTCGCTCCGTTTTACACGGACTTAATTTTCACACCTTCGACTATACAACGAAAATTGCCACTTTAAGCGGTGGTCAAAAAACACGGCTAGCCCTTGGTAAGCTTCTATTAACCAAGCCTGATATTTTAATATTGGACGAGCCTACCAACCATTTAGATATCGAAACCCTTTCTTGGCTCGAGCAGTATTTACAAACCTATGATGGGGCCATTTTAATCGTATCACATGACCGTTATTTTTTAGATAAAGTTGTCACTCAAGTCTATGAAATGTCGAGAAATCAAATTCAAAAGTTTCTTGGAAATTACTCTTCCTATTTGGATCAAAAAGCGGAAAACTATGAACGCGATTTAAAGATATTCGAAAAACAGCAGGAGGAAATCGCCAAGCTGGAGGATTTTATCCAACGAAATCTAGCCCGTGCATCCACTACGAAACGGGCCCAGTCTCGCCGCAAAAAGCTAGAAAAAATCGAGCGTTTGGACCGACCTCTTGGCGATGAAAAGTCCGCATCGTTTGGCTTCCAAATCGAAAGACAAAGTGGGAATGAGGTGCTTCACCTTGAAGATTTATCGGTCGGTTATCACGAAGAGGCCATTTCAAGGAACCTAAAATTCCGGTTAACTCGTGGAGAAAGTGTCGCCCTCGTCGGACCTAATGGAATCGGAAAATCAACGTTACTAAAGACCATTATCGGAAAGCTCGCCCCGATTTCAGGCGGCACCCGCTTAGGATCGAATGTGACAATCGGCTATTACGACCAGGAACAAGCAGAGCTCACTTCCAATAAACGGGTTCTTAATGAGCTATGGGACGACTATCCGTCAATGCCTGAAAAGGATATACGCACTGTCCTTGGAAATTTCCTTTTTTCAGGAGAGGATGTTCTAAAGATTGTTTCCACATTATCCGGTGGCGAAAAGGCCCGCCTTGCCTTGGCAAAATTGATGATGCAAAAGTCCAACTTCCTTATTCTCGACGAGCCAACTAACCACCTTGATTTAGATAGTAAGGAAGTGCTCGAGAATGCCTTAGTTGACTATCCAGGGACGATTCTCTTTGTTTCTCACGACCGCTATTTTATTAACCGAATAGCAACGAAGGTATTGGAATTGAGTTCCGATGGCTGTACAGAGTTTTTAGGCGACTATGATTATTATCTAGAAAAGAAAACAGAGGCTATTGAACTTAAGGCTCTTGAGCAAAAAGACCAGCCAATGAGCACCGCTGTCGTGGAAAAAACATCTTACCAGCAGGATAAGGAAGTCAAAAGGGCGGAACGACAACGGAAACGGAAGCTCGAGGAAATAGAAGCTAGGATTACCCAGCTTGAAGAGGATATCGAACAATTTGAATCGCTGCTATGTGAGCCCGAAGTGTTCCAGGATCATGAAAGAGTGATAGAAATCAATCATAGGAACGAACAAGCAAAGGCAGAATTAGATAGGCTAATGGAAGAATGGGCGGAACTAGCGGAGTAAAATTCAAGTGTGAGGAAAAAAAGTCATCAAACTGGAGTTTGATGACTTTTTTTCCGATTTCCAACCTAAAACGGGCACCAATCACATCTTGATGACCTGACCTGTTTGGACAAAAATACGTCTTATCAAATTTTGATCATATAGACCCTTTCCGGACGACCCACTGTTCCGTATGATAAATCGGCTTCAATCTTCCCTTCAGCTATAAGATACTCAAGATACCGTCTGGCAGTTGTTCGACTCACACCGATTTCATTCCCTACCACCTCTGCGGTTAGCCCGTTTCCTTCCCTGCTTACCACGTCCATTACCTTTTCAAGGGTAAGCGGGTCAATTCCCTTCGGTAAGTAGTTTTTCTCCTTTAATTCTCCATCCATCTCTTTACGCAACAGCATATCCACCTGTTGTTGAGTGATTTGATTTGTTTCTTTTTGCAGTTTCAGTAAGTGTTGGTGATAATCCTGATAGCGAGTAAGCGACTGCTTAAATCTCTCAAAGACTACCGGTTTTATCATATAATCAAAGACTCCTATGCTAACCGCCTCTTGTACCTTATCAATCTCTTTTGTGGCCGTTATCATAATCACGTCTATCTGTTTAGACTGCTGTTTAGTCTCTTTTAACAAATCAATACCATTCATATCCGGAAAAAACACATCCAATAATAACAGGTCGGGTTGCATGATTTCGAAATAACTTTTAGCTTCTAGATAATTTGTCGCAATCCCTACCGTTTGGAACCCGTTAATTTGTTCAATAAAGCGTTTCTGGATTTCAGCAATTCGTAAGTCATCCTCAACAATTAGTACCTCAATATCCTTCACCTTTATTTCCCCCTGCTCTTTGGAATAGCCACAGTGAAAATCGTGCCATTTCCTTCTGATGACTTAACCGTAATATAACCACCTAAGCCTATAATTAAATCTTGAACTAAACTTAGTCCAATACCTGCGTTCCCGCTACCGTTCTTCGTTGTATAACCCCTTTGGAAAATTTGATTTTGCTTTTCTTCTGATATACCCGTGCCATTATCTTCAACCTCAATAATTAAATCTTTACCTAAATCAGTTAAAAACAAAGTCACTTCTTTTCTTTCATTTTCTTTAACTGCATCAAAAGCATTATTAATGAGATTACCAATAATCGTGATTAACTGGTCTCTACTTATATCAGTTGGAACGTCCTTAAAACTGCTTTCTCGGTCTACGGTAAAATGGATCTTTAACTCGCTTGCTAAGCTTGCCTTACCAAGAATGAACCCGGCAATCATTGGGTCCGGTATTTCCTCCATTAAAAAATGAATAAACGTTTGGGCTATGTCTACTTCTTTTGAAATAAAGTCGATTGCCTCTTTATATGAACCTAGTTGAATTAAACCAAGTAAAGTATATAGTCTATTCGAATACTCATGCGTCTGCGCACGCAGCCCTTCCGCATAAGATTTAATATGGGACAATTCCTTAAGAAGCTTATATAACTCCGATTTATTCCTTAAACTAGCAACGGCACCGATAATTTGACCATGATGATTCTGAATGGGAATCCGGTTCGTTAAAAAGACTTCACCCGAAATGGATATTTCCCTGTCATATTCAGCTTGTCCCGTTTGAACAACTTCGAGCAAATGAGTGTTTTCAATAACCTCATCAATTCTTTTCCCGCGAAGGAGGACATGATTGGGTATATTTAATATCCGATGCGCCGTTTCATTGACGACGGTTATTTTTCCTTTTGTATCAATCGCAATAATTCCTTCATGAATCGACTCTAAAATTGCATGTTTTTCTTGGTACATCCATGCAATTTCCTTCGGTTCAAGACCAAAAATAGCTCGTTTAATATTAAATGAAATGAGAAAAGCAGCTAACATTCCTCCACATAAAATAAACAAGGTAACCCCCAAAATTTTCTGTTGGACCTTAGCAACTTCCTTTTCAATTTCGGTTTTTAAATAACCAACAGAAACAACACCAATCACCTTATCTCCTGCGAAAATAGGTGCCTTCCCTCTTAATGAAGGGCCTAATGTTCCCGTCGATTCTGATATAATCGATTCACCTTTAAAAACAAGGCCATTATCTCCTCCGACCATTTTTTGTCCAATTCTGATTGGATTTGGGTGTGAATAGCGTATTTCCTCTAGGTTTCCGATTACGATAAATTCAGCTCCTACCTGTTTCCGAATCCTTTCCGCAATCGGCTGAATCGTCGCAGCTGGGTGATCCGTAAAAAATGCTTCTTGAATCTCTGGAATATGGGAGATGGATTGCGCTACCGATAGGGCTTTACTTCCGATTTCATGTTCAAGATTTGTTTCGATTATCTGTCGAAAGGTAATATCAAAAATACCACCCATTGCGAGAATTAAGATGAATATTCCCACCATTAGTTTCGTATGTAAACGCATACCGCAACACCTCTCATTCATCATATAGAAAAAAACCCCTTATAAAAAGGAGTTTTTCTTAAAAATCAAAATGATTAATTATTACCCTTCAACATTTATGATCACTTTTTTCCCTCTCATTTTCATCAATACTGGAATGAGCAACCAAAGAAGAGTCATCAGTAAGAATACTAACGAGATGGGACGCGTGAAAAATATGTCGTATTCCCCATTTGAAATGGTTAAAGCTCTTCGTAAATTATTCTCAATCATTGGCCCTAATACTAGTCCCAATACCAGTGGAGCAATTGGATAATCATGTTTACTTAAAAAATATCCTAGGAACCCACTGGCTAATAACAGCAATAAATCATTTGTCGAAACTTGAACAGCATAAACACCGAAAATGGAAATGGCGATGATAATCGGAATTAAAAATTGTTTTGGCGTTTCAATTATTTTTGCAAAAACTCTTACCAATGGTAAATTCAAAATTAATAGCATAACATTCCCGATAAACATACTGGCGATCAAGCCCCAAGCAACTCCTGGGTGATCCTCGAACAATAACGGTCCAGGCTGAACATTGTACATCATCAACGCCCCCATCAGGATGGCTGTTGTTCCAGACCCCGGAATACCTAACGTTAATAAGGGGATCATTGCTCCACCAGATGCTGCGTTATTAGCCGTTTCTGGTGCCGCAACACCAGCGATGGCACCCTTACCAAACTTTGATGGGTCTTTAGAGATTTTCTTTTCTAAAATATAAGAAAAGAACGAAGCTAACGTCGCACCGGCTCCAGGTAAAATACCAATAAAAAATCCTAAAATAGAGCCGCGTGCGATTGGTGCGGCTGATTCCTTAAATTCTTCTTTAGATGGCAGAAGATTATTAATTCTAGCAATTTCGCCTTCATCTTCGTCTTTTTCTAAAATGGTTTTAAAAACCTCGCCTAAAGCAAACAACCCAACAGCAATCGTTAAAAACTCAATTCCTTGGTAAAGCCAAGGCGTGTCAAACGTAAATCTAGCAATTCCCGAGACATTATCGATACCGATTGTTGCTAGTAATAAACCACTCACGGTCATAATTAATGCCTTTGTCACTGATTTACCTGCTAAACCACTAACCGCGGCAAGCCCCAATAGCATTAAGGAAAAATACTCCGCAGGCCCAAATTTTAACGCAATATTTGATAAGGGTTCCGCCAAGACAATTAATGCCACTAAGGTCACAACCCCACCCACAAAAGACCCAATAGCCGCAATTGATAAGGCGCTACCCGCTCGCCCCCTTTTCGCCATTTGATAACCATCTAACGTCGTGACAACAGAGGAAGATTCGCCGGGAGTATTTAAGAGTATCGATGTTGTTGATCCTCCATACATTGCCCCATAATACACCCCAGCCAAGAGAATGATTGCGCTCGTTGCTGCTTGTTCAGGTGGTAGGCCTCCGGTTAATGAAGCGGTAACCGGAATTAATAGGGCCACCCCGCTCATAGGACCAATTCCAGGTAAAACACCTACAGCCGTACCAATTAATACCCCCACAAACGCAAATAATAAGTTATACCATATAAGTGCAGTTCCAAATCCTTGTAATAAATAATCGATGGTGCTCATAGCTGCAACCCCCTTTCCTTAAAACCAAACTGGCCAACCCGGTAGCGTTCCTTGTAAGATATGAACATAAACATAATACACAGCTCCAGAAAAACATGCCGAGACAATTAGCGAAGTAACCATTTTCGTACGTTCCATCGTTTGAAAGCAAACAAATAAAAAAAGAAACGTTGTAATGACATAGCCAAGTGTTTCCAACGTTACAATGTAGATAAATGTCGCAATAAATATAATAATGAATGGCTTAATTTGTAATTTACCGTTATGATTACCATCTGCTCTTTTATATTTGAAAGTTTCATAGAATAGGCGAACACTTAATAACGCTAACATAATTCCTAAAAATAGTGGAAAAATATTAGGTCCAACACTACTTCCATAGGAAGTGCTTGAAAGATGGGTACTTCCGATGATGAATAGAACACCAACAGTCAGGAATAAGATCGCGGCAATGCGGTCAAATTTTATATCCATTCTATGGTCCCCCTTTAATAGAATAAGGAAGGAGAGACTAGCTCCTTCCCCTCGTTCTTTTTACATTTCTATTTCTGCATACCTAAAGCTTCTAACAATTGGTTAACCAATGTTTCTTGTTCTTGTAAGAATGATTTGAAATCATCGCTGTTTTTATATTCCATTTCCCAGCCTTGTGTTTCTACTTCTGTTTGCCATTCCGGTGTTTGGACAAGTTGGTCAATTTTTTCTACCCAATAGTTTTTCGCTTCTTCAGACATTTTCTCCGGTCCAAATACTCCGCGCCAGATCGTAAACTCTGCATCTACACCTTGTTCAGTAGCCGTCGGAACATCTTGGAAATCCCCACCTAAACGATCAGGTGAAGTGACTGCTAAGACACGAACCTTCCCTGCTTTTAAAAACTCCTTCACACTTGATGCATCTGTCCCGATGACGTCAGCATTTCCACCAAGTAAAGCAGTAATCGCTTCTCCCCCACCATCATAGGAAACATACTTAACCTTTGTTGGGTCTACACCATATTTAAAGGCAGGTAAAATCGAAATTAAATGGTCCATTGAACCAGGAGCCGAACCACCGGCAAAAGTAAGTTTACTTGGATCCTTTTTAACATCTTCTAAAAGTGATGTTAAATCCGTATATTTTGAATCTGCTTTTACAACGATTGCACCAAAATCCTTTGTCAGTTGGGCAAGAGGTGTTGTGTTTTGGTAGCCATACGGACTGTTTCCTTCTTTTTTCAGATTGTTAATAATAATAGGTGGTGAATTGACAAAAAGCATATCATTATTTTTAACATGTTGGGTCGCATACTCTGCCATAAATACAGCTCCGCCACCACCTGGCTTATTCTCTACTGTCATTGGTTGCCCAACTAATTTTGTTTCTCCTAATACCTTGGCAAAAGAGCGAGCGGTTAAATCCCAGCCCCCACCTGCACCTGAAGGAGCGACGACTGTGATTGCTTTTTGTGGATAACCTTTCCCGGTTTCCTTAGTCCCATCACTTGACGTATCCTTACTACTACAAGCACCTAAACTTAATGCTAAAACTCCAGCAATCATAACCGCTGAAAATTTCTTGAAAGAAAACATTTTACTTCCCCCTTTGAAAGCGTTTTCTTTATTTTACAAAATTTTTTAAACATTCATAGTTTATAGAATTAAACAATATTAAAAACGTTTGGCTCATTTTGTTCATAAAGTGCACAAAAAAAAGAGAGAGGCCTACTCAAGGACTCCCTCTCGCTTTCTATAATAAATGTTTCATCCATACATTTGGCTCAATATAGACACCATAGTCTTCTTCGATATTGATTTCTATTGGTACAAGTGCTTCGGGCAATGTGTATAGACCGCTTTCGGGAAATTTCATCCCTGACCAGCTCTCCCAGTCGCTAATGCTACCTGAGATCTTCATTGATTCGTTGGCCACTTTTAATATAATGGCATTGGATCTAGCGTGAACCCTTAACCAAGGATCAAACGGAAATCCTTCTTGATTGTTCCAGTATGCGTAACGTTCCATTGGAATCAAAGGATATTTCGTCTTTAACGACGGTCTAACTGGCGCAACCATTTGCTCGAACCCATTCTGACGGACTAACTCCTTCATTTTTCGAACCATTAATTCACTTATTCTACCACCACGAAACGATGGGTTTACAACAATCGCAATGGCCGAAACTGTATTCGGTTCAATCCCTTTATGATGTTCCTCAACACTACGTTGCAATACTCCATCCCAGCCAGCTGGTAAGTGATCCACATTCCCATCCCAATGAAAAGGAACCGAATTTCCACAAGCAATCGCCTCTCCCGTTTCATCTTGCAAGACAAATTGAAACTGCGGAAAAAGAGTAGGCAATTCTCCAAAATACTTTGCAGCTACCTCATCAAACAGCATGAATTTTGCCCATCCCTTTGCATGAAGCTGCTCCACTTGACTTAATAATTCCGGTCTTTCACTTAAGGTAAATAATGAATAAGTCATTTCCAATTTTGATTCCTCCCAAAATATTATCATTTGCTTAATACTTTGGGACTAGAACAACTAAGAGGATCATCTCATCACCCTTATTTCGATAAAATTTCAAGTAAATTATACTATATATCTGCTAATATTTGTTAATTTCACTGCTACCTTACTATGAGTTTTTCAAAATATTTTCGGTTAAATACTATTAATAAAAGTAATCCACAATTCTATACACATTAAAATGCCTATTTCAAAAGCTATCAACAGACTTATACACACTATCCACAGAAAAGATGAAATTCGTCCACATTATACACAGTATTGTGGATAGAAAAACGAGTTATCCACATAAAAATCCCCCCTATCATAAGGGGGGATGTATTTTTTATTTCGAATGATTGTGGATTTCTAAATCAAGACCTGGATGGGCATTTAAATCCATGCCCGCCCGATGGCCCTTCTTAAAGAGAATAGTACCAGCAGCCGCAATCATCGCTGCGTTATCCGTACACAGCGACAAGGGCGGTATGACTAAATCGATTTCTGGCATTTCCGCAAATGCTACCTCGAGTGAATTGCGTAACCCTTTATTAGCTGCAACACCACCAGCTAGGAGTACTTGCTTAACATGATATTCTTTTGTAGCTTGAACTGTTTTCTTCACTAGTACATCCACTACACTTTGTTGAAAACTTGCAGCCAGGTTTTCAGGAGCTATCGTTTCACCACGTTGGGTTAAATTATGCACCGTATTAATGACAGCAGACTTTAATCCGCTAAAACTAAAATCATAAGAGCCTTCTTCAAGCCACGCTCTTGGCAAATCAAGCGTTGGCTCGCCCTCTTGAGCTAGACGATCAATATGGGGACCACCTGGATAAGGTAGGTTTAACACCCTTGCCACTTTGTCATAAGCTTCACCAGCTGCATCGTCCCGAGTCTCACCAATCACTTCAAAATGTCCGTGTTCTCTCATCAAAACTAATTCTGTATGACCACCTGAAACAACAAGAGAAAGGAGTGGAAAAGTCATTTCTTTTACTAAACGGTTCGCATAAATATGCCCGGCTATATGATGAACAGATACTAATGGAATTTGATGAGCAAACGCCAGTGCTTTTGCTGCATTCACTCCGATTAATAAAGCACCGACCAGCCCCGGTCCTTCCGTTACGGCAATGGCATCAAGGTCACTGAAGGTGAGATTTGCCTGGTTCATTGCTTCTTCTAAAACAATCGTCATCTGTTCAACATGATGCCTTGAGGCAATTTCCGGAACAACACCGCCAAAACGCTTATGACTGTCGATCTGTGAGGCAACCACATTGGCTACGATTTCGTTACCATTTTTGATAATGGCCACAGCCGTTTCGTCACAGCTTGTCTCAATGCCCATAATTAATAAATCTTTTTCCATCACAGCTTCACCCACATTACTAAAGCATCCTCATGGTTATCCGTATAATACCCTTTACGAATGCCGCCATTTTTAAATCCATATTTACGGTATAAATTTTGAGCCACCACATTCGAAACACGTACCTCTAATGTCATCGATTGGGCTCCTTTTTCTCTAGCCACGTCCATTACTTTATCGAGAAGCGCATCCCCCAATTTTCGTCCACGATATTCCGGTAGAACCGCAATGTTCGTAATATGGGCCTCATCGACTACAATCCAAACACCACAATATCCAATAATTTTATCGCCATCCTCTAGAACAACATAAGTAGCAAATTGGTTATTATGAATTTCATTATAGAAGGACTCTCTACTCCAAGGGATTGTGAAACTTAGTTTTTCTATCACGAGAATTTGGTCAATATCTTCTTCTTTCATATGGCGAAATACTAATGAGTCATTCATTGGAACTAATCTTCCTTATCCTTTAGATTCAATCGGATTGGCTTCTAGCCATTTTGCCTCAGCTTCAGCCATTCGAACGTAGTTAGGAACAAAATGATGTAAATCTTCGGAAGGTCTATTTTTTCCTAAAAGACCTAATTCAGATGGACGTGGGTTTAACTCGGTCATTTGGGCAAAAATAGCCTTCTCTCCTAATCCTTGTTTAATTACTTCTTTATGTATTGGCAAATCATTTCCGACAAATAAAATCGGTTGTTCTAATTCGGCTAACTTATTGACCCAATCTGTCGTTAACACGTTTTGATCCGGTTGGATGGTTTCGATTTCGTTTTTTTGATAACGATATAATCCAGTATAAATCTGTCCTCTTCTGGCATCGAATAATGGAGAGATGTATCCTGGAAAGTATCTTCCTACCGAAGCAGCTAATACCTCTAAACTTGATATACCAACTACAGGAATATTAAGGCTCCAAGCAAGGGTTTTGGCAATGGTAACCCCTATTCTTACCCCAGTATAGGAACCTGGACCCTTGGCGACTACAATTTTTGTTAGCTGGTTCGGATTTACCCCACAATCTTTCATGAGTGATTGAATGGCAGGCATTGCTCTTATAGAATGATTACCTTTTATATTGGTAATATACTCGCCGATGACTTCCTCATCAGTTAATAAGGCAACACCTAGTGGATAGTTTGATGTATCTATTGCAAGAATGGTCATTTGAAAATCTCCTTACATATTTCCTCGTACTGTGCTCCTGAAGGAATAAGTTTTATCGTTCTAGCATCATCACCACTATGAGTAAGGTAGATCGATAGTCGTTCAAATGGGAGCTGGTCATTTATTAAATGTGCCCATTCTACAACTGTTGCGCCGTTGCCATTAAAATATTCATCAAAGCCGAGGTCCTCATGTTCATCCTCTAATCGGTAAACATCCATATGGTAAAGAGGCATCGCTCCATCATGATATTCTTTTATGATTGTAAAGGTTGGACTGTTAACGACCTTTTTAATTTCTAGTCCTTCTGCCAGCCCTTTTGTAAAAGTGGTTTTTCCAGCACCTAAGTCTCCTTCAAGGGTAAGGACACTACCTGGCTGAAGTAGCTTGGCTAAATTTCTGGCAAATAGTTTGGTTTGTTCTGTACTGCTGGATAGGTATTGATATTCCATATATTTTCACCTTAATCAAAGTATTTAATTAATGTAATCCTATAGAAGTGTTATTTTGTTTGTAAAAGGTTTTGGCAATCGTTATGAAAAGCCAGCTATTTGCGCTTAAAGCAGTTGGGCAAATATTTGTTAGGTTGGGCATATTTGCTCAAAGTTGGGCATATATCTGAAAAGTTGGAAATAAGTACTCAAAAGTTGGGCATATAATTAAAAAGTTGGAAATAAGTGTTCAAAAGTCGGGCATATATCCTAAAAGTTGGACAAATATATATAAAGTTGGGCATTTCCAAAAATTAAATTAAGGAAAATCGCTAATTTTAGCCATAAAATATCAATTATTCAGGACTTCTTAAAGTAATTTGTTCATTTCCACTAAAAAATCTAACTATACCCTCAATTTCTTCCCATTTTATATATTTTTAGCCCTAAGATTAAAAAATCCTTAGGATTATTCCTAAGGATGAACATCAATATATGTAGTTTACATGATTTTTCCCTTTAGGGCAAAAAAATAAAAAACGAAACGCTATGTTTCGCCTGAATTCCCTAAAATATCATGGCGGTCCCGACGGGAATCGAACCCGCGATCTCCTGCGTGACAGGCAGGCATG
>NZ_JBTOOE010000030.1:0-45697 GCF_054786815.1 Pseudoneobacillus rhizolycopersici
ATAGTATTTAACGATATTAACGTTAAATACTACGCCCTGATATACTACATATAAGGATGCGATAGTACCATACTCACTAATTTTAACAAGCCAAAAATATACAAGTGTTTATACATAACTTGGTATTTTGGCTTGTTACTTTTTGTATCAAAAAACCTCATTTACTTATGGTACGGTTCACCACGATTAATCCGATACGCCCGATAAATTTGCTCCAGCAAGATCAACTTCATCATCTGGTGGGGGAAGGTCATTTTTGAAAAAGAAAGCTTTTCATCAGCTCGTTGTAAAACTTCTTTACTTAACCCGAGCGACCCACCAATTACAAAGGCAATTTTACTTTTACCGTAGGTCGCCAGCTTGTCCAAGGAGTCAGCCAACTCCTCAGACGATTTCATTTTTCCGTCAATGGCTAGGGCGATCACATATGTATCTGGCGAAATTTTTACTAAGATCTTTTCGCCCTCTTTTTGTTTTACCTGTTCCATTTCTAACTCACTTAATTGCTCCGGAGCCTTTTCATCGGGAACCTCAACTAACTCAACTTTCGCATAGCTCGATAAACGTTTCGTAAATTCATCTATCCCCAGCTTTAAATATTTTTCTTTTAATTTACCAACAGATATTATTGAAATATTCACAATCCACAACCTCACCATGTTACAAACAGTTTACAAACAAGTTATCCACAAAACTTATCCACATATCCACATTTATTATCCACATCTTGTATGCGATCATTCGTTCCCTACAATATATACAGCCTGTTTTTCGCAATATTCACAGGTTGTTGATAACTGATTTTCGACCTTATTTAATAATGGAAATGAGCCGGACTCATCTACCATTACGTCTAAAGCCAGTTCTACATGCTCCTCGCAACAATAAATCATTTGTATCCTCCCTAGATTTTTCCCTTATTGTTCCCCTATTTTCAAAAAAATTTATCCACAAATCATCTTAGCACTACATAAAAAAACAGGAAAGCATTTGCTCTCCTGTTTTTGTGGATAACCAAAATTAGAATGTTTCTCCACCTAATTTTAAGGTTGTTTCTTTTAATTTTCCATTGCGGTAAAATTTGACCGTCATTTGGTCACCGATATTTTTCTCATTATATAGATGTTTTCGTAGGTCAATGACATTCCGTATTTCTTCACCATCTAGTCCAACAATGACATCCAGCTCTTGGATACCACCTAGAGCAGCTGGTGAATTAGGTTCAACTCTGCGAATGGCTACACCATAATTAACATCGCGTGGTAATTTTAGTGCTTCCTGTTGATAATAAGCCGGGATTTCTTCGACTGACTTTAGTTCCACTCCCATATAAGGACGTCGAACTTCACCAAAATGCTCTAAATCCTCGATTATCGGTCTTGCATTATCGATGGGAATAGCTAAACCAATTCCTTCTACAGCGGATTGAGCAATTTTCATCGAATTGATTCCAATTAATTGCCCTTCAATATTAACCAATGCTCCACCGCTATTCCCTGGATTAATGGCAGCATCCGTTTGAATAACATCCGCTTGCCAGTCTTCAATTCCATCTTCATTGATATCGACCGGAATCGTTCGTTCTAAACCAGAAATGATTCCTTGAGTAACAGACCCAGAAAATTGCTGACCTAATGGATTTCCAATTGCAATGGCCGGTTCGCCACGTTTCAAGTTTTCCGAACTTCCAAATTCAATGACCTTTTTAACTTGTTTCGCCGGTATTTCAAGGACAGCGAGATCGGTCCAAATATCACTTCCAAGTAGCTTTGCCGGGATCTTGGTTCCATCATCGAGTGTTACTTCAAGATCGTTGGCCCCCTCAATGACGTGGTGATTTGTCACAACATAGGCTTTATCGCCTGCTTTTTTATAAATAACACCTGATCCTGTCCCAGCTTCAACTGACCCACGATCTGACCAAAAACTAGCGGTTTGAAGATTCGTTATACCAACTACCGCATCACCCGCTTTTTCAACTGCTCTCGTAATTTGTGTGTCGATATCGACCTTAACAGTCTTAAGTGAGGTCGGTTTCTCCTGCCCAGAGGAGGTTTGCTGCCCTTCACCTGTAATGTTGGATGGTGATACTTGATACGGCAATACATCTAAATTGGCTAAAGTAGGTATTGCAATAATGACTAAAATGGCCCCCAAGATGGCCCCAACAAGGCTAGCAACGAAAAAACCACCCCGATTCCCCTTTTGCCGATAACGTCCTTCAGTAGCGTGATCGTCGTAGTAACCCATAGACACCAATCCTTTCTAGCTTCGAAAATCACTATGAATTATTTTGCCTTTATAACCATAATTATACTCAAATCGAAGGGAAAATTAAAATAATGAACTATTAACTAAGGTTCTGCGGTAGGTAAAAATCCCGTTTTTCGAAAAACCTGCCCTACATTCTATTCTGCGGTAAGTTTTCTCCTTTTTTCCTTAAAAACCTACCTCACATTCTATTCTGCGGTAAGTTTCCTCTTTTTTTCTTAAAAACCTACCTCACATTCCATTCTGCGGCAAGTTTCCTCCTTTTTTTCTTAAAAACCTACCGCAGATAACCTTTCTTCGGGAATTCTCCTCCTCTAAACCCCAAAAGACCAACCTCCCAACAGCCCCATTCCCGTCAAACATCAAAAAAAACCCACCCCAGCCAATTGCTCTGAGGTAGGTTTCCAAAACCACATCCTATTAAACCGCTACTAATTTCGTCGGCACTTTGGGGTCGGTATCGTACAGCTGGAATGTTTCACCGACAATAATCCCTGTGCTTTCTAGCGTTTGCGCCACTGACATCCGCGCTAATTCCTTCATATTGTTATCCAAACTTAAATGTGCCAAATAAATACTCTTCGTATTGTCGCCAATCACTTCACTCATAGCAAGCGCCGCATCTTCATTGGACACATGGCCGACATCACTCAAAATTCGGCGCTTAATGCTCCACGGATAACGTCCCATTCGTAACATCTGCACATCATGATTACTCTCAAAAACATAGGCATCCGCATTGGCGATAATCCGCTTCATCCGGTCGCTGACATAGCCGGTATCGGTAATCAACACAATCTTTTTTCCACCATGATGGAACACATAAAACATCGGCTCAACCGCGTCATGTGAAACACCAAACGACTCCACATCAACCGAACCAAAAGAGCGAACCGTTTCCATTGGAAACTCAAACTTCTGGTCCAATGCCACCTCACCAATCAGCGGGTCCATCGCTTTCCAAGTGCGCTCATTCGCATAGACTGGAATCCGATATTTTCGCGCCAATACGCCGATTCCTTTAATATGATCACTATGTTCATGCGTTACAAAAATCCCTGATAAGTCATCGATTTTTCGATCGATTTGTTTAAAAAGGCCTTCCATTTGCTTCCCGCTAAATCCGGCGTCTATTAAAAATGACTGTCCTTCAGCTTCTACATAAATGGCATTCCCCGTACTTCCACTTGCCAGAACACTCAGCTTTAAAGACATGTTTCTCACTCCACCTTACTTGATTCTTCACTATTAAATTGGATAATCTGCCCTTCAAAGGCATTTACATATAAATCGGTTTGATCCCCAACGACCACATGCCAAGTAGGGGTCAAAACCTGAGAAGCTGCCAACTGTACTAGAGTCGAATAACCAAGCTCCACTTTTGTGATTTTACTCTTCGGTTTCAAAACACCCTTTTGATAAAGCGTTTCGATCGCTTTTGTGGCTGGTAACACTTCCTCTTTTTCCGTTAAATTTTCAACTTCCCCTAAATAGGTTTGATGATAGGATTCAATTTGAAAAAGATTATTTAAATATAAAACAACCTTCCCATTCATATTTTCATAGAACATCTTTTGATCATGTTTCTGGTAAAAAGTGATTGTTTTGTGCTCCACATCGATGTTCCAGAAACCATATTGGTCCCCGAAAAGGACGTAAGAATTAAGAAAACTCTGCGCCTCTAAAGGATCAAAATTGGAACTTAACGGAACTGGATTGGTTAACTCCCCGACAACCAACGTACCATCCATAATCGTAATGGATTGTTCCTTAAGAAAACTAAATTCATCATGAGTAAATTCCTTAGGTTTCGCACTTAAATATCGGTCATGAACCACTTCATTCGATAATTCAATCATATCTATTTCATCTGTTTTCAGCTTGTCCGTTAAAGAAACCTCAGATAAAAACTTATACTGATTGGCATCACGAATTAGCTTGTACTGATATAACAAATAAATATCTAAGATCAGGAAGGAAATAATAAAAATGGTTTTGATTTTACTCCAATCCATTTCGTTCCCCCCTTAAATAATCTAGGCGAACCTGTCCCCATTCTCCATTATAACGGTAAAACCAGGCCGGCTCCAAGACAATCAATCTGGGTTGTTTTGCATCTTTTTCCATCTTATAACCTAACCTTAAATCCTGTAACAACTCCATTTGAAAATCCTTTTGATTTTTTAAAAAATCAAGAATTTGCCTGCCAGACGGTGTTTGGACTTCAACCATTTCGGAACGTAGAGGGAGATTGAGAGTGAAACTAGGCCGCAAATACTTCGTAATGTCGGTACGACCCCATACTTCAATCATTTCCGACATTCCACTTTCATTAAAGACCGGGTAGCCATCCGATGTGTACAGACGAAAGGTAATCTGTTGATTCCACTCATCCATCCAAACAAAACGGTACGGATCTGTCCAGCCTCCGTGCTCATTAATAAAATCGATCCCCCTCTGAAGAACTTCTGAGGATTTGCCAATAAATTCACTTTCCTCCACGGGGTTCACATAAAAAAGTAAATAGTCCTTATTAAAAATATTCATTTTACTTGAGCCGTCTGTATATTCTTCGCCTTCTGGAATAAACGATTTTTGGACAAAACTAGGGTCTGGGAACAGTGCTTCCTTAAATTTTTCAGACTCAAGAAAGTCAGGATAATACTTATACATCATCATCATTCTTTCAGACTCTGGTAGAAAGATAATTCGTTCCTTCCTTGGTTCATAGGCAAAATAAGTTGGATACTCGTCAGCATGTTTAAAAATGGATTCATTGAAATTCATTATTTGCGAGCTGTTCACATAACCACTATAAACCTGTTTGTTTTCATATGAGATAAAATAAAGCGGACTGCTTTCCTTTTGCAGCTGTTTCATATTGATCACGATGCGGTCAAAGCGAAACTGTGGCAATGATTTTTCATTGGCAAATGTAAGTACATTTTTATAAATCGGCAATGGGACCCCGTCTGGAAATATAATTTCGACATTCCCATCACCATGAACCAGTTCATGAAAATCCTCCACTTTATTTGTATAATTTTTAACCTCATCGATTTCCCATTGACTCATTAGACGAATGATTTGTTCTAACTCACTCGTCGTCTCCGTGCCAAAATGGCGCTCTCCCATATGAAACAAGGCTATATCAGGTTTAATAATTTTTTTCATTTCTCTTTTTTCACCAATTGATACTTCCTCAACATAATGACTTTTCTCAATGGTTTCGTATTTTGGCTGATAGGTCCATAAATTCCAAGTAAAATAAAAACTTCCCAAGACAAGAATTGTTAAAATCAGCGATTTCATATTTTCGTATGTCATGACCAATCATCCTCTTCAGAACGCTCGTAAGGAAGACTAAAGGAAATAATCGTTCCCTTTCCTTCTTCACTTGCAGCCCAAATATTACCGCCATGAGCATTCACCATTTCCTTAGCAATTGCAAGACCTAAACCAGTACCTCCAAGTTTCCTCGTTCTTGCTTTATCAACTCGAAAGAACCGTTCAAAAATTTGATCGATATTATCGCTCGGAATCCCAACTCCCTGGTCAGAAATGCTTACAACGATAAAATTTAATTCTTCCTCGACGGTGAAGGTAACTTGTCCACCTTCTGGGGAATATTTCAGGGCATTGGAAATAATATTATCCAAAACCTGAGTCATTTTATCTTCATCAATTTCAACAAACATGGGATTATCGGGCAGTAAGCGAACAAAGGTCACATCCGGATTCTTAGTTAACTCAAACCGGTCAATAATTCGATGGAAGAACGAGATAAAATTAACCCATTCCTTTGATAATAAATAATCTTTACTATCTAATTTGGATAACTGTAATAAATCCGTCACCAGACGAATCATCCGTTCTGTTTCCGTTTGGGTTACTTCAAGGAATTTTGGTGCAATTTCTTCATCACGCCAAGCCCCTTCGGCTAATGCTTCTAAATAACTGCGCATTGTTGTTAAAGGTGTCCGCAGCTCATGAGATACATTTGCAACAAACTCACGCCGTTCCATATCAATTTTTTCTTGTTCCGTAATATCGTGTAAGACGGTAATCAGACCGTTCACAAAGCCTGTTTCTTTTTGTATAACGGAAAAATTAGCACGCAAAATAAAATGCTTGCTTTTTGTACTGTAATCTAGAATGACCGAGTCCTGCTCTTCAATTAACTCATCAAATGTATAATTCTCTTCTAAACCTAGCAATGTAACAATGGACTGGGAAAGCACTGTTTCACGTGAAACATTTAAAAGTTTCAAAGCAGGTTCATTAATGAGGATGACACGGCCTTTACGGTCGGTTGCAATTACACCGTCTGTCATATAAGACAATACCGAAGAAAGCTTTCTTCTTTCACCCTCAGTTGTCGCTGTGGCCTCTTGCAACTTTTTGGTCAAATTATTAAAGGTCATGGCTAACTGACCAATTTCATCATACCCATAAACCTTTACTTTCCTAGAAAAATTCCCTTTAGCCATTGCTAACGCATGTTTTTTCATATCCGAAATCGGCCTTGTAATCGTTCTAGCTAATAAAACACCGAGAACAGCTGTAATGACGAGGGCTATAGCAGTCCCCGAAGCCAGAATATTGTTAATGGTCTTCATTTGACTAAAAATGTGCTCAATCTTAGCTACTAAATAGATAGAGCCAATGACCTCACGGTTGGAGATAATCGGCCTAGCTAATACCCATGTACGATGCCCCCACTGGGGATCGATGAAAATATCATTTACTTCTTCCTCAAGGGCAATCGAACGTTTGACGATTAATTTAGTTGTCCTTTGGCCAACAATCCCTTGGTTATCCATTTCGGATGTACCGATAATTTTCAATGTTCGAGCATCAATGACCTGTATTTCATTAATATCAACGGCATCGTAATCCTTTAAAATATTCTTAATCGCTTCTTCCCTTGTCGGATCCTCTTTACTTCGTTCCTTAATGATTTCTTCTTCAATATCATAAGCCAATAAATTGGCTCGTTCCGTTAAAGATTGGATGGCATTGGTCAATAATGTTTCTTCCAATTGCCGAACAAAGTAAACTCCGATAATTTGCATTGCAATTAATATCAGCAACACATATATGAGAACAAACTTTAAATGGATGGAGCGAAAAAAACCAACCTTTTTCATTTTGGTTACTCCTGTTCAGGATTACGAAGGTAGTAACCCACTCCTCTACGAGTAACAATCCAAGTTGGGTGACTAGGGCTATCTTCAATTTTTTCCCGCAATCTTCTAACGGTAACGTCAACCGTACGCACATCGCCGTAATAATCATAACCCCAAACTGTTTGTAATAAATGCTCTCGCGTCATCACTTGACCGATATGTTTTGCTAAATAATGTAAAAGCTCAAACTCCCGGTGAGTTAATTCAATTGTTTCACCCCGCTTGGAAACAACATAGGCATCAGGATGGATAATTAACGAACCAATAGCAATTTCATTCGTTTCTTCTTCCGTATCGAGAACATTCAGCACTTGCTGATGGCGACGTAAGTTTGCTTTTACCCGAGCAATCAATTCCCTCGTACTAAACGGCTTGGTTACATAATCATCTGCACCAAGTTCTAAGCCTAATACTTTATCGATTTCCGAGTCCTTTGCCGTTAACATGATTATAGGGATTTCATACTTTTTGCGAACCTCACGACAAACCTCCATACCATCCCGCTGTGGAAGCATAATATCAAGGAGAATTAGGTCTGGATGAAATTCTTCAACCTTTCTGAGGGCTTCATTCCCATCATAGGCACAAACAACCTCGTAGCCTTCTTTTTTCAAATTGAACTGTAATATATCTGCAATCGGTTTTTCATCATCAACAACTAAGATTTTTTTCATAAGAATAAACCTCCCTTGAGATAGGTGTCTTATCAATACTTTATCATTTCTTAACGTAGTTTTCTATTTAATAAAAGGCTGGCTACATTAAACTGTTGGTTTCTGCTCCCATCAACAGATGCTTAAAACGACCTTTATCTTTCACACATCCTAATAAAAAAAGCCTCTAGACGAATCTAGCGGCTTTACTTTGCATTATCTTAATATGGTTAGCGGATTTACTAATGATCCGTTTTTATATACTTCAAAATGTAAATGGACACCTGTTGAATCACCTGTTGAACCCATAACACCAATTTGTGAACCCTTAGGCACGGTTTGACCTACATTTACTTCAATAGAAGACAGGTGAGCATATACGGTACGATAACCGTTTTGATGGTCGACAACAATTTTATTACCATAGCCGCCATCCCAGCCTGCAAAAACGACTACACCATTATCTACTGTCTTGATTGTACGATCATTTGGTCTAGCAATGTCAATTCCCTTGTGCATCCGACTCCAGCGATAACCCATCTGGCTAGATACATAACCTCCTGATGTTGGCCATGAGAAGTTTCCTTCACCACGCGACGGAATGACCTTTGTACCCTTTAGAACCACTTTTGTTACTGGATTAACAAGGACATCAGCTTTGACCGTCTGTCTTTTCACCGTTTGGCCATTTTCCTGGGAAATCACATAAGTAACGGCGCGAACGCCTTCTTGACCTTTTTGTTTAACCTTTATATCACCCTTATACATTTTCGTGGTTTCTTCCACTTGCTTTTGATAAGGGATTTTTTCACGCTTATTCACTTCTTTTTCAACAATCACATTTACTAAGGCTTGTGGAACCGTTACATTTACTTCCTGGCCAATTTGTAACAAAGAATTTTCATTTAAATCTGGATTAATTTTTAAAATTTGTTCTAACGATAAGTTATGGTCCATAGCAATAGACCCTAAAACATCGCCTTCTTGAACAAGATATTTTTTCTCTTCTAACGTACCTTTTCGGATTAACTTAACAGCTTCCACAACTGTTAAAATCTTTTCCGGCTGGGTCTTTTCGGATTTAATTGTAACATCTTCACTAAAATAAACGTCTAGTATACGAGACTCATTTTTATTTAATGGTGGTAGGTCAATATTAGGAGACTTTTGACGTTCCGCAAGCTCAGCTAGTTGCTCCTTCGTCACATATCTTAATTTTAGACTTTGAATCACATGATTAGCCTGCTCTTCATTTTCTAAATAAACTGCAGGTTGACCTCCAATGATAACTGCCGTTGATTCAATTTGGGGCTTTAATTCAGTGTCTAGCATTGCAACGACTGATTGATCATTCGCTGTAGAGCGAAAAACTTGTTCAGGGATATAGGATAACTGTGACCCCAATTCTAAATCAAAGTTTTTATATTCTTTTTTAAATTGTTCCACTTTTTCTGTAACAACTTCTTCTACAACCTTTTTGTCAGAAATGGTACCTATGTATTCGTTATTTAAATAAACATAATAAACGGTTGTTAAGCTCTCTTTCGCTAATGGATTAGCTGCAACCCCAAATACCAATGATGTAGTAAGCAGGGAAGAGATGGCGATTTTCTTTGCCTTTGGGCTGAACATTCCCTTTAAACGCCTGGGAAGATTATTTATAAATGATTTTATCATTATTACTTTCCTCCTAAACTACGAAAATCAATCAACTATCTCGTAATCTAGTGCTATTTCACTATTGTTAATTATTGCTACGATTTTAGCACCCCTTAACTTTATCATAAAAATACTGAAAAAAGTTTAATAGTCTTTATAATGTAACAAAAATGTATAAAAACTGACATTTTGTTACGATATTTGGGAAATATTTGGAATTAATTTGTTTGAAAATTTCCACTAGACTGATAGTAATAAATGCCTAGAACCGCATGGAATCTAGATAGTTAGTGGGAATCACCTTTTCATTATGAAATAGGACAAGTTACCGAGTCAAACCGTATAGGCTTATCCTATTATTACAATTATGTTACAAAAGTAACGTTTTAGTGTCTTATTTTGTTATAAACGAGTTCAAGTATGAAAGATTGAGGCAATGTTCAATACTTTGCCATTTTCTTTTTGCGATATTGTGAATACTTTCACAATATCAACATTAATGACTCAGTTTATAGTATATTTACAGTGTAATCATTAATTAATTATTATTTTATTGAAAGGGAGCGATTGATATGTTAGTCAAATGGTTAAGAAATAGCAAGGTTTCTGCCGCCCTATTCGCCGCTCTAAGAATATATTTAGGATTTGCCTGGATGACTGCAGGATTTCATAAACTAACTGGCGGATTTGATGCTAGTGGATTCTTAAAAGGAGCCGTTGCCAATCCGGTTGTTGGACCAGATGGAGTGGTGTACGGAGGATGGGTATCTTTTCTTGAAAGTTTTGCCCTCCCAAATGCGGATCTGTTTAACGTACTCATTCCTTGGGGAGAATTCTTGGTCGGTCTTGGTTTAATTCTTGGATGCTTAACTACTGCTGCTGCTTTCTTCGCTGTCGTCATGAACTTCAGTTTCCTATTATCAGGTACTGTGTCTCACAACCCAACTGATATATTAATGGGAGTATTGATTATGATTGCTGGTTACAATGCAGGGGTATTCGGTTTAGACCGTTATGTCATTCCGTTCTTCCGCAAACGTTTCGGTAAAGAAGTTCTCGGCAACAAGAATCTGGCGTAACAAAAAAAGAGGTTGATTCTTAGGAATCGACCTCTTTTTTGATGGCTCAGGACGGAATCGAACCGCCGACACAAGGATTTTCAGTCCTTTGCTCTACCGACTGAGCTACTGAGCCATGATAATTATTTTCCCCGCTTAAAGGGTTCCTGCTGATAAATCTTCGTCCCGATTTCAGAAAGCATATTCAAGATGCGGTTCAATCGGTACGCTGAAGCTTATTCCATGTAGCTTATTCGGACGTGCTCTACCGACTGAGCTACTGAGCCATGATAATTATTTTCCCCGCTTAAAGGGTTCCTGCTGATAAATCTTCGTCCCGATTTCAGAAAGCATATTCAAGATGCGGTTCAATCGGTACGCTGAAGCTTATTCCATGTAGCTTATTCGGACGTGCGCTACAGACTGAGCTACTGAGCCAAATTTAAATGGCGGTCCCGACGGGAATCGAACCCGCGATCTCCTGCGTGACAGGCAGGCATGTTAACCGCTACACCACGGAACCAATTATTATATTATTTATACTATACACATAGCTTATGAAGGTTAACTGTCTCTTCCTCTGCTAGCCTATTCAGGAAGCTGATGCGTCGAGACAACTCGTAGCCCTTTCATGGGAGTGTCGCTCGTCGCTACACCACGGAACCAGATATTATGTATAAATAGCTGCCAGCTTCAAAACCGCGCTTGTCAGTTCCTAACTGACAGCTATAAGCCAATGACCCATACGGGATTCGAACCCGTGTTACCGCCGTGAAAGGGCGGTGTCTTAACCGCTTGACCAATGGGCCATATTTAGAGAGTGAGCCATGAAGGACTCGAACCTTCGACCCTCTGATTAAAAGTCAGATGCTCTACCGACTGAGCTAATGGCTCATATTGATATTCTATTTATGACGACGCTTTTTATAATAGCATGATAGTCTTAATAATAGCAATAGTTTTCTTTAAAAATTTTTTCCGGACATCGGTTCCGTTATTTAGTTGAAAAGTGTTTATTTTTCTAGTATCGCGGACATTGGTTCCGTTATTATGCTAAATAAGGGTCTTTTTCCTTGTATTTAGGCAAATAACGGAACCAATGTCCGGTAGTTATTGATTATCGGCTATTATCTTCAAATAACGGATTCTATGTCCCGAAAAAAAGCCCTGCGATTCGCAAGGCTCTTTACAACAGAAACATGCAAGGTAAAATCCCTGCCAAAACCCTAACTAACTCTGTCTCCAAGGACTCCGCACGACATTCGTCTGCGAACGATCTGGGCCAACTGAGAAAATCGATAACGGAATCCCAGTTAGCTGACTAATTCTTTCTAAATAATGACGTGCATTAGCAGGAAGCTCATCTAATGATTTGCAGCCCGTAATATCCTCTGTCCAACCTGGAAACTCTTCATACACAGGCTCACACTCGGATAATACCTTTAAGCTAGCCGGAAACTCTTCAATGACTTCACCTTTATATTGATATGCCACACAAATTTTCAATGTCTCGATCCCTGTCAATACATCAATCGAGTTTAATGATAAATCAGTGATCCCACTGACACGGCGGGCATGGCGGACAACGACGCTGTCAAACCATCCTACACGACGCGGACGACCTGTTGTTGTACCGTATTCCCGACCAACCTCACGAATCTGATGACCGATTTCATTATTTAATTCGGTAGGGAAGGGACCATCGCCAACACGAGTTGTATAGGCCTTAGACACACCGACAACATGCTTAATTTTAGTCGGTCCAACACCTGAACCAATTGTCACACCACCGGCAACCGGGTTCGACGAAGTCACGAACGGATAGGTTCCTTGATCAATATCCAGCATAACCCCTTGGGCACCTTCAAATAAAACTCGGCGACCTTCATCCAACGCATCATTTAAAACCACAGATGTATCACAAACATAATGCTTAATTTGTTGGCCGTACTCATAATATTCATCTAAAATTTCTTCTATTGTAAAGCCTTCTGTTTCATAAATTCGTTCAAATAAACGATTTTTCTCTTCAAGATTACGAACAAGTTTTTCTTCAAAAACCTCGCGATCCAAAAGATCAGCAACGCGAATTCCAATTCGAGCGGCCTTGTCCATATACGCAGGGCCAATTCCTTTTTTCGTTGTTCCAATTTTATTAGCACCTTTACGATCTTCCTCTACCTCATCCAATTTCAAATGATAAGGGAGAATCACATGGGCGCGGCTACTAATACGTAAATTATCTGTTGAAACATTCCGTTCATGTAAATAAGCCAATTCTTTGATAAGCGCCTTTGGATCAACGACCATTCCGTTCCCGATTACACAAATTTTTTCTTTATAGAAAATACCCGATGGAATCAAGTGTAACTTATACGTTTCCCCGTCAAAGCGAATCGTATGTCCAGCATTATTTCCTCCCTGATAACGGGCTACAACCTCGGCATTTTCCGAAAGAAAGTCGGTAATTTTCCCTTTTCCTTCGTCCCCCCACTGTGTACCTACTACAACAACTGATGACATTCGCCACACACCTCCAAAAAAATTGGACATAAAGTTAAATTCATTAAAACCATTGTTTAGTTTATCAATAAGCACCCCTTAAGTCAAACAAAACACGAACATTTATTAATATATTAGTAGTTATGTTCGTAAAAAAGTTAGCATAATAACAAAAAAAGAGATTAGCATAATACTAATCTCTTAATCTATTAAGCTCCAATATCATCAAAGCGTCGTTCCAAGTTGACGAATTTATTATATTCCTTCACAAAAGCAAGCTGAACGGTACCGGTTGGGCCGTTACGCTGCTTGGCAATAATGATCTCAATGATGTTTTTGTTTTCGGATTCCTTGTCATAGTAGTCATCCCGGTATAAGAAGGCAACAATATCGGCGTCCTGCTCAATTGATCCTGATTCACGGATATCGGACATCATTGGACGCTTGTCCTGACGTTGCTCAACTCCACGGGATAGCTGAGAGAGGGCAATGACAGGGACTTGGAGTTCACGCGCTAATTGCTTTAAGGAACGGGAAATTTCTGATACTTCTTGTTGGCGGTTCTCGCCTGTTCGTCCACTTCCTAAAATGAGCTGTAAGTAATCGATCAAAATCATTCCTAGCCCATGCTCTTGTTTTAAACGTCTGCATTTGGCTTGTAAATCACTAATTCTTACCCCTGGAGTATCATCAATATAAATACCGGCATTGGACAAACTACCCATGGCCATCGTCAATTTACCCCAGTCGTCATCCGTTAAGGTACCCGTTCGTAGGCGCTGTGCATCAATATTTCCTTCCGCACAAAGCATACGCATAACCAATTGTTCTGCCCCCATCTCCAAACTAAAGATGGCGACATTTTCGCCTGACTTAACTGCCACATTTTGAGCAATATTTAAGGCAAAGGCTGTTTTACCCACCGATGGACGGGCACCGACAATGATTAAGTCATTACGTTGGAAACCAGCAGTCATCCGGTCTAATTCAGCAAATCCCGTTGGAATACCAGTAACGTCACCTGTTCGTTGATGAAGCGTTTCAATATTATCATAGGTTCGTACAAGTACATCTTTAATATTATGAAAAGCACCGGCATTTCTTCGCTGGGCAACTTCCATAATACTTTTCTCCGCTTCACTTAAAAGGCTTTCTACTTCATCCTCACGTGTATAGCCATCTTGGGCAATCCCAGTAGCTGTGCGAATCAAACGGCGCAAGACGGATTTTTCTGCAACAATATTCGCATAATATTCAATGTTGGCGGCTGTTGGAACAGAACTTGCCACTTCACTTAAGTAGCTAACTCCACCGACATCCTCTAACAATTTAGTCGCATTTAACTCTTCCGTAACCGTTAAGATATCGACGGGTTTCCCTTGGTCACTCAGTTTTAGCATCGCACTAAAAACCTTTTGATGGGCAGCCCGATAGAAATCCTCCGGAATTAAAATTTCCGATGCAGTTGTAAGAGCAGAAGCCTCAAGAAAAATCGCACCAATAACCGCTTGTTCCGCTTCAATATTTTGCGGAGGCAAACGGTCAGCAAATAATTCACTCATATATCAAAAACCTCCTAAAAGAGGGATATTTATCAGTTCTATGAAAAAATGTGACCAGCCGCTGACCGATCACATTTCTTTACCATACTTATTTTAACATGTTTTTCATCATTATGAACGAAAAATTAATTTCCTTCTTTTACATGAACATTTAAGGTTGCTGTCACTTCATGATGTAATTTGACAGGAACTTTTGTATAACCTAGAGTACGGATCGCATCATTTAACTCCATTTTGCGCTTATCAATCTTTAAGTTGAATTTCTTTTGCAATTCGTCGGAAATTTGTTTCGTCGTAATAGATCCGAAAAGGCGGCCGCCTTCACCTGATTTGGCTGTTAGTTCAACGGTAATCTTTTCAATTTCTTCTTTTAATTTTTTTGCATCCTCTAACTCTTGTGCAGCCATTTTTTCATCGCGTTTCTTTTGTGCATCTAAAGAAGAGATCGCCCCTTGGTTTGCTTCAACAGCCAAACCTTGCTTAAATAAGAAGTTTTGCGCGTAGCCGTCTGCTACATTTTTAATTTCACCTTTTTTACCTTTACCTTTGACGTCTTTTAGAAAAATAACTTTCATTCCTTTTTTCCCCCTTCAATATAATCAGAAATTGCCGTTTTCAACATCAATTCGGCTTCATCGATTGAAACATCAGTGAGTTGTGTAGCCGCATTGGTCAAATGACCGCCACCGGTTAAGGATTCCATAATAACCTGGACATTTATACCACCTAAAGACCTAGCACTGATCCCAATCGTTTCATCATTCCGTTTTGAAATAACAAAGGATGCCTGGACCCCATTCATCGTCAAAAGCGTATCTGCCGCTTGGGCAATCACAACTTGGTCAAACGTTTCAGTAGGTTTTCCTTTGGCAATGGCAATTCCATCATAAATAAATTCAACAGTTTCAATCAGTTTAGCTTTTCTTACATACATATGAACGTCTTCTTTTAAAAGCTTTTGAACTAAAACGGTGTCAGCACCATGGGCCCGCAAATAAGAGGCAGCATCAAAGGTACGCGATCCAGTTCTAAGTGTAAAGCTTTTTGTATCAACGATAATTCCGGCTAATAAAGCGGTTGCCTCCAGCATTTCAATTTTAGAACGCTTCGGCTGGTATTCTAATAACTCTGTTACAAGCTCAGCTGTCGAAGAAGCATAGGGCTCCATATAAACCAGAAGGGAATTGTCAATGAATTCCTCACCACGGCGATGATGATCAATCACCACTCGCTTTTCAATTTTATTTAATATTTTTTCATCGATGACTAGGCTTGGCTTATGGGTGTCAACAATGACTAAAAGCGTTTCGTCTGTAGCTAATTCTAGAGCATGCTCGGGCTTAATAAATCGGGTAAAGAGCTTTTCCTGGCTTTTCATTTCATCCATTAGACGTTTAACACCTGTATCAACTTCTTGTGAATTCAACACAATAAAGCCATCTTTTTGATTCATTTCAGCTATTTTACTAATCCCAATCGCAGCTCCAATGGCATCCATATCTGGATTTTTATGTCCCATCACAATCACTTGGTCACTAGCTAGAATTAACTCCTTTAAGGCATGAGAGATGACGCGCGCCCTAACCCTTGTCCGCTTTTCAACGGGGTTTGTTTTACCGCCAAAAAAGGTAACCTTACCGCCAACATGTTTGACGGCAACCTGATCACCACCTCGTCCTAAAGCCAAGTCTAAGCCTGATTGAGCATGTGTACCTAAATCAGGTAAAGAAGTTACACCTGTGCCAACCCCGATACTTAATGTAAGTGGCACATTTTGTTTTGCAGTCGTTTCACGAACCTCATCCAAGATCGAAAATTTATTTTTTTCAAGCTGCTGTAGGATATGTTCATTAAAAATTCCAATGAATCTTTCCGAAGAAACCCTTTTTAAAAAGACCTCATTTTCATTGGCCCATTTATTCAGAATCGAAGTGACCAAACTATTTAAGCTGCTGCGCATTTGGTCATCCATTCCTTGTGTTAATTCATCATAATTATCTAAAAAGATGATGGCAATAACGGTTCGCTCATTTTGATACATTCTTTCCAACTCAGTTTGCTCGGTTACGTCAAAGAAGTACAATAATCGCTCTTCCCGTTTTAAAATGACCCTAAACTCCCGCTCACCCAGGTTAATAATTTCCGATTCTACTTCCTGTTTAATTAACGGGATAAGGGGGTCAGCGATATCATAAAGAGATCGCCCAACTAATGTCTCTTCATCAAAGCTTTCCGTCAAAAATGGATTTGCCCATTCTACATACATATCATCATTAATTAGCATGATCCCAATTGGCATCTCCAGTAACGCTTCTTCACCCACTTTTTTCACTCGATAAGAGAGGGTGGCGATATATTCTTCCATTTGCTTTTTTGTTTTTCGGCTTATGTCAAAAATAAAATAGTAAGGAAAGAACAAAAGAATAAATCCAATAAGCCCAATCAACCTATTATATACAGTTAATATACTAATTAAAATAAAGGAGAAGCCTATTAACCCATACAATAGGTAGCGAAGAGAACGCTTTTCAAGGTATTCAGGCATGTTTTCTTTTCAGCTCCTATTTTTTGACCAATCTTTTTCTTAATTCAAAACCTAAGTCAATTATACCTAATATCCGGATAATATAAAGTACTACAGGGACTAAGAATACAAAGACAGTGGATAATATTGGGATAAATTTAGGCCAACCTTTTAGATGACTAACAAAATAGACAAATGATAGACCTTGGACAACCAATAATATTTGCAATATGTAACTTAGATTCCATAAGGCGGTATTCAGAAAACTGCCTTCTTCCGGTTTTAAAATAATCGATAAAAGCGCTGTCAATAAATAATACCAAAGTATGCTTTTGGGAAGGACAACATCACGAAAAGCATGCCATTTTGGAATATCTAAACCAAATCTCTTCAAAATTGGAAAGTTAATCAGCTGTAGCAGAAAAACAATAAAAAATGAACCGACTACTAACATACTTGGTAATAGCAATTGAATCATTTTCATCATTAAATCAATTTGTTCTTTTAGGATATCAATATTATTATCTGCACCGCCAAGCATTTCCAACATTTTAAAAGAACGATTAAATGATTCATTCATCATTGTTGTCATTTCTTTAATGAAATTAAATTCAAAGAACACGACTGCCGCTCCGTATTGAGCAATCACATTGACCAAAAAAACCAAAGTCGTCGTGAGTAAAATTGTCATCCGACTCTTACCTTTTTTTGTCAAATACCCTAATGAAATTCCGGTTGAACCGAACAAAATGGTTGCAGGAATCGCCATTAAGGAGCCAACAATCAAGGAAATCGCCAAAGACGCAATAAAGAAAACAATAATACCATTCCAATCATTTTTCCAAGAAAAATAAATAAACGGCAGCACTAAAACCCAGGTACTGACAAGACCTAGCATCGGTACATAGAGCGTAATTAAAAGGAGGACAGCATAGATAGCTAATAATACTGCTCCTTCAGTTAAACGATGAGCATTTTTCACTTTTTCACCTCAACTAATTTTTAAACCCCTATTTTATCATTTTAACTGACGACGGGCGCTTCATACAACTTTTGCATTATTTAACCTATGGCTGTAGTTAAATTAGATTGTTGACTTCCGCTCCAATCAACAGGTGCTTAAAAAATGTTATCGTTAACACAGCCTAAAAAAACAAAAGCAGCAAGGATTTCTCCTTACTGCTTCATTCATTAGGCTCATTCACCAGTAACATATGGTAGTAATGCCATTTGACGAGCGCGTTTGATTGCGATCGTTAATTTACGTTGGTATTTTGCGCTAGTTCCAGTTACACGACGTGGTAAAATCTTTCCACGTTCAGAAATAAACTTCTTAAGAAGATCTACTTCTTTGTAATCGATTTTTGTAATTCCATGAGAAGTGAAGTAACAAACTTTACGACGCTTTGCACGTCCACCTCTGCGTCCACCTTGACCTGCCATTCGATTTCCCTCCTTCTACAATTTATTCACCGTATCATCTATGAACGTATTAGAATGGTAAATCATCGTCTGAAATATCAATTTGTCCACCGTTATTTCTAAACGGATCTTCATCTATACGACCAAAGTCTTGATTCTGTCTTTGTGGTTGATTCTGATAGTTATTCCCACCGCTATATGGTGGTCTTTGCTGTTCTCTTGGAGGATTATTGTAATAATCACCATCACCGCGATTTCCTGTTGAAGCACCTTTAGGTTCTAAGAATTGAACACTCTCAGCCATAACTTCAGTCACATAAACGCGTTTCCCGTCTTGTCCATCATAACTGCGTGTTTGTAAACGGCCATCTACACCTGCGAGACTACCCTTTTTCAAGAAATTAGCTACATTTTCAGCAGGTTTGCGCCAAACTACACAGTTAATAAAGTCCGCTTCCCTTTCCCCTTGCTGATTCGTAAAGGTACGATTTACAGCAAGTGTAAAAGTAGCAACAGCAACTCCACTAGGGGTATATCTAAGATCAGGGTCTTTAGTTAATCGTCCAACAAGAACAACACGATTCATCATCAGAACCAACTCCCTTTTTTTCTAATATGTTTCACGTGAAACAATATCAGTTATATCTATGGTTTATTCTTCTTCTTTAATAACGATGTGGCGAATGATATCTTCGTTAATCTTTGCAAGACGGGAGAATTCTTCAACCGCTGCTGGACTAGCGTTGACTTTCACTAATTGGTAGTAGCCATCACGGAAATCATTGATTTCATATGCAAGACGACGCTTACCCCAATCCTTCGCTTCAGCAATCTCCGCACCGTTGTCAGTTAAGATTCCTGCAAAACGCTCAACAAGAGCTTTCTTTGCCTCATCTTCAATGTTTGGGCGGATGATGTACATTACTTCGTACTTTCTCATCACTGTCACCTCCTTTTGGTCTAAACGGCCCATAAAGGGCAAGGAGCAATTTACATTACTCACAAGGTGAAAGTATATCATACAATATGATAAAAGGCAAATAAAAAAGGGAATGACCCCACAAAGCACTGTGGCGGGGTCATTCCCTGAACATTTTTTTATACGTTAAAACGGAAATGGATAATATCTCCGTCTTTAACCTCATATTCTTTCCCTTCCAAACGCACTTTACCAGCCTCTTTTGCTGCATTCATATTTCCTGCAGCTAATAAATCTTCATAAGAAACTGTTTCAGCACGGATAAACCCTCTTTCAAAGTCAGAGTGAATAATTCCGGCACATTGCGGTGCTTTCATGCCCTTACGGAAGGTCCAAGCACGAACTTCCTGAACACCCGCTGTAAAATAAGTCGCTAAGCCAAGTAAGTGATAAGCAGCTTTGATTAATTGATCCAAGCCAGACTCTTCAATTCCAAGTTCTTGTAAGAACATGGCTTTCTCGTCAGCATCCAATTCAGCAATTTCAGATTCAATTTTTGCACAAATGACAATCACTTCGGCATTATCTTGTGCAGCAAACTCACGAACCTTTTGAACATATTGATTACTTGATGGATCGGCAACATCTTCTTCACCGACATTCGCCACATAAAGTACAGGCTTAATCGTTAATAGATGAAGCATTTTAACAACCTTCATTTGCTCATCCGTAAAATCAACTGTACGTGCTGGTTTCCCAGCTTCAAAGGCTTCTTTTAGTGCGGATAAAATTTCAAATTCAAACACCGCATCCTTATCTTTTTGGCGAGCCATTTTTTCAACGCGCGTGATTCTTTTTTCAACTGATTCTAAGTCAGCTAAGATTAACTCAAGGTTAATAACCTCAATATCATCAATCGGATCCACTTTCCCAGCAACGTGGGTGATGTTTTCATCTTCAAAGCAACGAACAACCTGGCAAATTGCATCGACTTCACGAATATTGGCTAAAAACTTATTTCCTAGGCCTTCACCTTTACTTGCACCCTTAACAATTCCAGCAATATCCGTAAACTCAAAAGCTGTTGGCACGGTTTTTTTCGGTTGGACTAATTCGGTTAATTTTGTTAAACGATCATCCGGAACTTCTACGATCCCGACATTAGGGTCAATTGTACAGAACGGGTAGTTTGCCGATTCCGCTCCCGCTTGAGTAATTGCATTAAATAAAGTCGATTTCCCGACATTCGGCAAACCAACAATACCTGCTGTTAAAGCCATTTTGCCACTCCTCATTTCTCAAAATAATCTATATAAACACAGTGATTCCAATATTAAACCTTAAACAATTATAGATATATCTAATAAAAAAGACAAGTACAAACAAAGCTGCCAAAAAGGCAGCTTACAATTTTTCGATATTTACTAAACAATCATATAATGTGCTTCCTAATCCATTATCAGATTCACGGTCAGAGGTCAATTGATTTACAGATCCACCGTATCGGCTCCAAATTCCTTCATCAATATTAATCGTGCCTGGATGAGCCTGTTTCATAATCTGAACGGAACCAGTCAACGAGCCACGGTCATTCCAAACCTTGACCTCATCACCATCCACTAAGCCCTTTTGTTCAGCAACATCCACGGAAACTTCCACTTTTACTCTTGGTTTTGGGTCGAAGAAGGGATAATTTTGCGAATGATTGGACCGTAACGGATGAATCGTTAACAGAGAATAAGGATATTTTTCAAACAAGGAAGGATTATTCCACTTTGTTTCATTCGGGAGAGTTAAGCTAATTCTCCCATTTCCCGAGGTAAATTCGTATTTTCCGCTCTCCGTTTTAAACTGTCGATGTTCCCAAGGAATTTTTTCAACAGCAAGTTCAGCAAAGCCTTCTTGCCTTAGTTTTTCTAAAGTAATTCCTTGTTTTCTAAGAGGTTGTAATCCTAGCTCCAACCACTGTTGAGTTGTATAATCAAACTCACTGCCGAAACCTAACCGCTTGGCTAGTTCTGTCCAAATCCATAAATCAGATTTCGCTTCCCCGGGTGCTTCGACTAATTTGGGACCATAATTGACATAATGATGGTACATTGAGGAATAATACACATCTTCTTCCTCAAACACGGTGGTCACTGGCAGCACATAATCGGCAAGCTCTGCCGTATCAGTCATAAATTGCTCGAAAACCACTAGCGTATCCAACGATTCAAAGGCTTTTTTAACTAACCCAGTGTCCGGTACTTGGGTTAAAGGATTACCACACGTGACAATCGCCATCTTCACTTCTGGATCAATAGCTTGCAATATTCCTTCTGCCTGTTTCATCATGGTAAACTGGCGTGACTCTTGCTTACAGTCGTCCAGAGTAAATGCAATCGAACGAAAACTTTGCCCAACTTGGAGGTTTCCATAATTCGCACCTCCACCAGCAATGCCAACGTTCCCACTCATTGCCACTAATGCATCAATCAAGCGAATCGTGTTGCCTCCATTTTCATAACGCTGCATTCCTAGCCCTAAATAAGTGGAGGTTGGACGGTTACCATAAACTTTCGCTAAGAATTGGATGGTCTCAAGGGACACTTCCGCTTTTTCAATAATCTCTTCCATAGAAATACTAGCCAAGAGTTCTTCGACATCCTGGAAACCAATTGTGTAATGATCAATAAAATTTCGATCCTCACCGTTCATAAGGAGAATTTCCTTCATCACACCAGCAGCCAAAAAGCCATCCATACCTGGTTTTACCGAAATATAATGGTCGGCTATTTTAGCGGTTGCATTAAAAATTGGGTCAATCACAATAAGTTTGGCACCATTTCTCTTTGCCTGTTGTAATTTTTGAAAAAAATGCATATTCGTTCTAGCGACATTCCTACCCCAAATCACAATATTTTTACTATTATAAACATCGTCAGGGTGGTGACTATAGGCATCACCAAAATCCCATTTTTGGGCTTCAATTCCCGCCCCCCAACAGAGTGAGCCAATTAATTCGGTAACACCGCCAAACAAATTAAAAAAACGTCTATCGAGATTTTTTAATAAACCTCCATTGGCATAATCATGGCTATGAAGAATAGATGTGGAGCCAAATTGTTCTTTAAAGGAAGTCATTTTATCTGCTATTTCATTAAGTGCTTGTTCCCATGTTACTTGTTTGAATACGCCATTGACCTTTTTTAAAGGATATAGAAGACGTTCCGTAGAATTAGTCCTTGTCTCCAACATTCGCCCACGACCGCAAATTTTCCCTTGGGTAATTGGATGTGAGGCTGACCCATCTACTTTTACAACCTTGCCATTGTCTACCGTTACTTGGAATCCACAATTATCCCAGCAATTCAACGAACAAGAAGACTGAAAAACCTTCGCCAACTCCAACACCTCATCTCTTAAACTCATTTTCTATTAGAATAATACATATTGAAGGGGAATGAAATAAAAAAAGAAGCAACGGGGTTATCCCTCATGCTTCACTAGTATTTTTTTCAGTTTTCGAGCGAATTCTCGTCTAGGTAGTAAGACACTATGAGCACAGCCCTCGCACTTAATGCGAATATCCATTCCCAATCGAATAATCTTCCAGCGATTGGTTCCACAAGGATGTGCCTTTTTCATCTCTACAATATCGTTCAAGCCAAATTCCTTTTCTTGCTCCATATTACTATCCCCTTAATCCCAATTATAATAATTATCCAAATTGAACAACAATGCCTTGTTGATCAAACCAAAGCTTTAAATCTTTTTTAATCATACGACTAACTGTCGTTTGCCGCATTGGTTTTGTTTCAATGGCAATTCGCAACACGACCTCTGAGGACCCTAAAGCTTGAACGCCAAGAAGCTCAGGTGCTTTGATGAGATCCTCATATTTTCCAGATAAACTTTGCAAAAATTCCCCAATAATTTGCTCCGTTTTAATCAAATCTGCTTCGTTCGGTATCGTCAAATCAATTGTTGCTTTACTGTTATGTAATGAATAATTCGTCACTTGAACAATACTGCCATTCGGCAAGATATGAAGTTCCCCCGACCAGCTTTTCATCTTTGTCGTACGTAAGCCAATTTCTTGAACAACCCCCTCTAGCGTTCCTATTTTCACCTGATCACCAACCGAAAATTGATCTTCAAAAATAATAAAGAAGCCAGTAATGATATCCTTTACAAGATTTTGCGCCCCAAAACCGATAGCCAAACCAACAATTCCGGCTCCTGCCAGCAAAGCTTTGACATCAATGTTCATAGTGGAAAGAATCATTAAGAAAGCCATGAAGGAAACCGCATACGTTAAAATGTTTTCCAACAGTTTCATTAACGTTTTTTCTCGGCGCTCAGATGTTCTTAGCGGAGATTTCAAACGCACTTTAAAAATATTTCGAATGGCCGCCTTGCCAACCCGAATGATGATACCCGATAAAATGACAATGACCATTATTTTAAAAAGAGCCTCACCGACATGAATCCATGTATCCTCATTTAGAACTTTTACTTTTATTTTGTTGTAGATACTGTAAAAATAATCCATTTCATCACCTAAATCAACTATTTTTCAAGGATATTTTCAAACTTCTGTTTCAGCAGGACTATCCCGCTTTTGATTTTATTCTACCAATTTTCCCATCCTCTTTGTAGTATCCAATTTCCTACTATTCTTCATGTATAGAAATTAGAAAAAGTCCGTATACTGTAATACTTACCGATTTAAGGAGTGGACCTATGAATCTGAAAACGAATTTTTTTGATCGGCGGGGTGGAACGAAAATTTTTCATGATGACGTCGATGCCATCAACCAAATTTCTAATAGAATGATTGAACTGATTCCGCCGCATACCATTCGTCCAATTGTATTTGTATGCATTGGGACGGACCGCTCGACAGGTGATTCACTAGGACCATTAGTAGGAACTATGCTCGAAGAAAAAGGACCCAACCCATTTTTTGTTTACGGAACACTTGACGACCCCATTCATGCCGTTAATTTGGAGGAAAAGCTCAACGAAATCAAACAAAAACACTTTTTCCCGTTTATTATTGCGATTGATGCTTGCCTCAGTAAAATAAAAAGTGTCGGTGCCATCCAACTGGCTAACGGACCTGTAAAGCCTGGAGCAGGTGTCAATAAGGACCTTCCACCAGTAGGAGATATTCACCTAACAGGAATTGTCAACGTGAGTGGCTTTATGGAGTTTTTTGTTCTTCAAAATACGAGGTTAAATCTTGTTTTTAAAATGGCTAAAACCATTGCAAACGGAATTCATCAGGCAAGTATTCAATATCGAATCCAAAAAGCCGAATGGAACCCCGTTCAAACAAAAGAAGAATCTATTTAACATAAAAAAGACAGGCGCGTTGCCTGTCTCTTTTACATTATTTGTTGATAGTAATACATGAATGTGACAATCACACCAACTACAAGGATTCCGGGTAAAAGATTAGCCACCCTTACTTTTAATATGCCTGTTAGGTTCAAGCCAATTGCAAAAATCATAATACCGCCTGTTGCGGTCATTTCTTTTATAAACTGTTCCATTAATAGTTCTGGAACAATTTGGTCAATTTGCGTAGCAAAAAGGGCAATCGCGCCCTGATAAAGAACGACCGGAATGGCTGAGAAAATGACACCAATCCCAAGTGTAGTCGTTAGAATAATAGAAGTAAATCCGTCGATAATCGCCTTTGTATAAAGAACGTCATGGTCACCGCGAATCCCACTATCTAACGCCCCGATTATAGACATCGCACCAATGACAAAAATCAATGTTGCGGTCACAAATCCTTCAGAGATACTGCCTTTTCCTTTGGAGCCCATTTTCTTTTCAAGCCAATTACCTAGTTTTTGCAGCTTATCATCGAGGGCAAAATATTCACCTAAAACCGCACCCAGGGCTAGACTAATAATGACAATCAAAAAGTTACCACTTTTAAAACCCATTTGTAGTCCTAATACCATAACGGCTAAGCCAATAGCCTGTAGGACAGTTGACTTCATACCCTCAGGGATGCGATGGAAGACCTTACCTAATAATGTTCCAATAACGATGAGCAGGCCATTCACTAGCGTTCCTAATAAAACCATATTCTCCTCATCATCCACCTTTGACGAACCTGTTTTTATTAAAGTCTATTTTCGCATACATTACGAAAAGAGCCTTAATTAAACTTGCTCCTGTTCTAAAAGCTCAAGAATTCGTTCCAAATCATCCTTCGAGAAAAATTCAATCTCAATTTTCCCTTTGTTCTTTGTCTGTTTAATGTGAACGGTTGTCCCAAAGCGTTCGCGTAAAAGGTTTTCCTGTGATTTTAGGAATACATCCTTTTCTACCTTTGGCTTTTTTGTTTCACGTGGAACATTTTCATTTAATTGTTGAATAAGTTGCTCTAATTGGCGAACATTTAGACCTTCCTTTATTACCTTTTCAGCAAGAGCAGGAATTTGCTCCTTTTTCTTCAGCCCCAAAAGAGCCCGTCCATGTCCCATGGTAATGGTTTCATTGGAGATTAGTTCTTGAATTTTTGCAGGTAAGGCAAGTAAACGGATATGGTTGGCGATATGTGGGCGGCTTTTTCCTAAACGTTTCGCTAGTACCTCTTGGGTCACATTTAATTTTTCCATAAGCGTTTGATAAGCAATCGCTTCTTCAATCGGCGTTAAATCCTCCCGTTGAAGGTTTTCCAAAACAGCTAACTCCATCATTTGTTGTTCAGAAAATTCACGAACAACAACCGGAACTTTCGCAAGTTTCGCTTCTTTTGCTGCCCTAAATCTTCTTTCTCCCGCTACGATTTCATACCCTTTTATGCTTTTACGAACAATAATTGGCTGCAAGATTCCATGTTCGATAATCGAATTTTTTAATTCCTCAATTGCTTCTGGTTGAAATACCTTTCTTGGCTGGTACGGATTCGGGCGAAGCTCTTTAACACTAATTTCTTGGATGGTTTCATCTTTTGCTGCTTCCATATTGGTAAAAAACGCATTAAGACCTTTCCCTAAACCTTTAGCCATTCCCAACCACTTCCTTCGCTAAATCTAAATAGACTTCTGCTCCGCGGGACTTTGGATCATAGGTAATGATTGACTGTCCATGACTCGGTGCCTCACTTAGACGCACATTTCGTGGGATAATCGTTTTATAAACCTTATCTTGGAAGTATTTTTTCACTTCCTCAATTACTTGAATCCCTAAGTTTGTACGTGCATCAAGCATGGTTAATAAAACGCCCTCAATTCGTAGATCCTGATTGAGATGTTTTTGAACTAACCGTACCGTATTAAGAAGCTGACTTAACCCTTCCAATGCATAATACTCGCATTGAACCGGAATTAACACCGCATCTGAAGCTGTTAAAGCGTTAAGCGTTAATAGCCCTAACGAAGGCGGGCAATCAATAATAATATAATCAAATTGATCTTTTACTTCTTCAAGTGCTCTTTTTAAACGGACTTCCCTTGAAATCGTTGGCACCAATTCAATTTCTGCACCCGCTAATTGAATGGTTGCCGGAATGACATATAAATTTTCAACTGCTGTCGGCTTAATGACCTCAAGAGCTGCAACATCATCTACTAATATATCGTAAATACATTGATTCACTTCTGACTTCTCAATCCCAATACCACTAGTGGCATTTCCTTGTGGGTCAACATCGACTAGTAAAACCTTTTTCCCGATAAAGGCTAGGCTAGCCCCTAAATTTACTGAGGTTGTCGTTTTACCTACTCCACCTTTTTGATTGGCAATCGCAATAATCTTTCCCACGATGTCACCTACCTTCAAAGAACTTTTCGTGAAACATAACTACTATTTTATCATGAAACAATTTTTAATGATGACTTTTTCGCTAAAAATAATTTCATATTGTAATAGATTTTTTAAAGAATATTGATTTCCGCTACAGGTAGTACTACTCTAGCATTATCCTTTATTACAACCAAATCAATAAAAAAAGTGAGAAACTTTGGATGGTAGCTTCTCACTGTGACTAAAAGATTATTTTTTCTTCGGAATTCGAATGGTAAATTGATAGTATTCCTCAAATTCCTCTTCATCTGCATTTAAATCAATTCCACTATCGGTAACCATCGATAGCGATTGACGGATCGTGTTAACCGCAATTCGCATGTCTTTACTGAAGGCTTTTCGCTTAGGCTTTGGTTTTGATTCACTTTGCTCCAATAGTCTGACAACGCGTTCTTCCGTTTGCTTCACGTTTAAATTTTTAGCAATAATTTCCTCCACTAATTTAATCTGAAGCTCCGGATTTTTTAATGGAATTAAGCTCCTTGCATGCCTTTCGGTAATGGACTTATTTAATAAAGCTTCCTGGATTTCTTGTGGCAGCTTTAATAAACGAAGCTTATTGGCAACCGTTGATTGCCCTTTTCCTAGTCTTTGTGCCAATGCTTCTTGGGTTAAGTTATGCAATTCCAAAAGTTTTCCATAGGCAATCGCCTCTTCGATTGGTGAAAGCTCTTCACGCTGAAGGTTTTCAATTAAAGCGATTGAAGCCGTTTCGGTATCCGTTAAGTTTTTGATAATAGCCGGAACTTCTTCCCAACCAAGACGCTGCATCGCCCGCCAACGTCGTTCCCCAGCGATGATTTCAAATTGGTCATTAGAAAGCTCCCTCAACACAATTGGTTGAATGATCCCATGAGTGTGAATCGTTTGAGACAGCTCGTCTATTTTCTCTTCATCAAAAACGGTTCTCGGTTGAAAACGATTTGGAACAATATTACCAATTGGTATTTTGCGAATTTCTTCGTTTTCTTCCTGGTTTCCAGATTTTTCGGTTATTAATTCCTGATCATTAACCTCTTCTTTTTCTATTGTAGCTTGTTCTCCCTTTTCGCCGAGGCCAAAAAAGCGTGAAAAAGAATTTTTCATCACCCTACACCACCCTTACGAAACTCCCAATTTACATAAATTGATATGATGACAATAACTGCGCCCTTATAATCCATTTTAAAACAAACTTAGCATGAATGCGTAAAAATTGTCATCCTTTTTTCTTGCTTTTTCGACACTAGCATTATTGCCCTTTTATTCTATTGGCATTTTATTCGGTGTCCCTGGTTTTCTTGGATATTGCTTCGGTGTGTTTTTTTCTTTTTGGATAAAAATAATCGTCCGATCGCTATGTTCAATTGGTAAAACAAACTGTTCCTGGCGCACCAATTTTCCACCTAATGTATGGATTGCTTTCTCAGCCGCTTGGATTTCTTCCTTGGCACTTGCCGCTTTCATCGCGACAAACGTTCCGCCTTTTTTGACAAGGGGAAGACATAATTCACTTAGAACAGAAAGACGGGCAACTGCACGGGCGGTAACCACATCAAATTGTTCGCGGTAGTTTTTATTTTGACCAAAGGTTTCGGCACGGTCATGAATAAAACGAACATTCTCAAGCTTTAGCTCCTTTGCCAAATGCTCTAAGAAGGTAATTCGTTTATTCAGTGAATCAACAATTGTCACATGAATAGATGGAAATGCAATTTTTAGAGGGATGCTAGGGAATCCTGCACCCGCTCCAACATCACATACCGTCTTCTGATTGGTGAAATCAAAATAAAATCCAGCGGTAATCGAATCAAAAAAATGTTTTAAATACACTTCATTTTTTTCAGTTATCGCTGTTAAGTTCATTTTTTCATTCCACTCAACAAGCAATTGATAATATTGTTCATATTGCTGTAGCTGGAACGGACTTAAGTTTATTCCTTTTTCAGCTAAAGCTTTTTCAAATTGATCTACCATCATTTTATTTGACCATCCCAATTTTAATGTGTTTTGGCAATTTTCCCCTGCTCGAGGTAAATGAGCAAGATGGAGATATCCGCTGGATTTACCCCTGAAATCCGGGAAGCCTGCGCTAACGATAATGGACGAACTTGCTTTAATTTTTGTCTTGCCTCATTTGCTAGACTGGAAATCGCATCATAATCAATATTTTCAGGGATTTTTTTGTTCTCCATTTTTTGTAGCTTTTCTACTTGCTGCAATGCCTTATCAATATAACCTTCATATTTAATTTGAATTTCCACTTGTTCTTTTACATCCTCATGGAGCTCCTGCTCTGCCGGCGCCAAGAGGTCGATATGACTATAATTCATTTCAGGTCGTTTTAATAAATCAGCCGCACGGATTCCATCCTTTAGTTCACTGCCACCTGCTCCTTTAATCGCCTCTTGAACCTCTTTTGAAGGCTTTAAGATAATCGTTTCCAGACGCTCTTTCTCTAATTCGATGGCTTCTTTTTTGGCTAAAAATTTCTGCATTCTTTCCTCGGAAATTAAGCCAATCTTATGGCCGAGTTCTGTTAATCTTAAATCAGCATTATCATGGCGAAGCAATAATCGGTATTCAGCCCGTGAAGTTAGCAAGCGATAAGGTTCGTTTGTTCCTTTTGTGATAAGGTCATCAATAAGAACACCAATATAGGCATCAGAACGGCTTAAAATCACTTCTTCTTTTCCAAATGCCTTTAACGCTGCGTTCATTCCCGCCATTAATCCTTGACCAGCCGCTTCCTCATAGCCTGAAGTACCGTTGATTTGTCCTGCCGTGTACAAATTGGTAATCCGCTTGGTTTCCAATGTCGGCCACAGTTGAGTCGGTACAATTGCATCATATTCAATCGCATAACCAGCCCGCATCATTTCAGCATTTTCTAACCCGGCAACACTGCGAATTAATTGATGCTGCACTTCTTCCGGCAGACTCGTTGAAAGTCCTTGAACGTACACTTCGTTTGTGTTTCTGCCTTCCGGTTCTAAAAAGATTTGGTGACGCGGTTTATCATTAAAACGTACTACTTTATCTTCAATAGACGGACAATAGCGTGGGCCAGTCCCCTTAATCATTCCTGAGTACATTGGTGAGCGATGTAAATTTTGATCAATTAATGAATGAGTCAGATCATTTGTGTAGGTTAACCAACATGGCAGCTGATCCGTAATATATTTTGTTGTTTCATAGGAAAATGCCCTCGGGGTTTCGTCTCCAGGCTGAATTTCCGTTTTGCTGTAGTCAATGGTTTGACTATTCACCCTTGGTGGTGTCCCTGTTTTAAAACGAACTAAATCGAATCCAAGTTCCTCTAAATGTTCGGATAATCTAATTGAAGGCTGCTGATTATTCGGACCGCTTGAATACTTTAGTTCGCCAAGGATAATTTCTCCGCGTAAAAATGTCCCTGTCGTAATGACAACGGTTTTTGAATAATAAAGCGCGCCCGTTTGTGTAATGACTCCCTTACAAACGCCGTCCTCAATAAGAAGTCGCTCAACCATTCCTTGTCTTAATGTCAAATTAGGTTCATTTTCAATCGTTTTTTTCATTTCATGCTGATAGGCAAATTTGTCAGCCTGAGCTCTGAGTGCTCTGACCGCCGGACCCTTACCCGTATTCAACATTCTCATTTGTATATGAGTTTTATCTATATTTTTCCCCATCTCACCGCCAAGTGCATCGATTTCGCGAACGACAATCCCTTTTGCCGGCCCGCCGACACTTGGATTACACGGCATAAAGGCAACCATATCTAAATTGATTGTCAACATTAGCGTTTTGGCGCCAATCCGTGCTGCTGCTAATCCCGCTTCACAACCGGCATGCCCAGCGCCTATGACAATCACATCATAACTACCCGCCTCATATGGCATAAGTTTTCCTCCTACCTATTTTCCTAAGCAGAACTGCGAAAAAAGCTGATCAATTAGGCTCTCATGAACACTTTGACCAATAATTTCTCCTAACAATTCCCACGTTCTTGTCAAATCAATTTGAACAATATCAATCGGCGTACCTGATTCTACACCATCAATCGCTTCCTCTATCGCGTGTTTTGCTTGATTTAATAACGCAATATGGCGACTGTTGGACACATATGTTAAATCGCCTGCTTCAATCGAACCGGCAAAAAACAGTGCCGCTATTGCTTCCTCTAATTCATCGACCCCTTTGTCTTCTAGCAAGGAGGTTTGAATCACTTTATGTCCCCTAGCCAACAGTTCGACCCGTTCCATATCAACTTTTTGTGGCAAATCAATTTTATTAATAATCACGATATAATCCATTCCTTCGACCGCTTTAAAAATATTTTCATCTTCTGCGGTCAGTTCGTCGGAATGATTTAACACTAATAAAATTAAGTCGGCCTCTTTTAAAGCCTGACGCGATTTTTCAACGCCAATTTGCTCAACAATGTCTTCCGTTTCGCGTATTCCTGCTGTATCTAATAATTTTAACGGAACCCCACGAATATTAACATATTCTTCAATCACATCACGTGTCGTCCCTGCAATATCGGTTACAATGGCTTTGTTCTCTTGCGCTAAGCTATTTAATAAAGATGATTTTCCGACATTCGGTCTACCAACAATGGCTGTCGAAAGTCCTTCACGTAAAATTTTTCCCTGTTGCGATGTTTGCAACAGTTTCTCAATTTCCGCTTTGACATACCGAGCTTTTTCGATTAATAAATGATGGGTCATTTCCTCGACATCATCGTATTCCGGATAATCAATATTGACCTCGACATGAGCTAATGTTTCTAGTATTTCCTGGCGCAGCTTAGAAATTAATTTGGAGAGTCGCCCTTCCATTTGCCCTAAAGCAACGTTCATGGCCCGGTCCGTTTTTGCACGGATTAAATCGATGACCGCTTCTGCCTGTGATAAATCAATCCGTCCATTTAAAAACGCTCGTTTCGTAAACTCTCCTGGTTGAGCTAATCTAGCCCCATTGTTTAGCACGAGCTGTAATACCCGGTTTACTGATACTAGACCACCATGGCAGTTAATTTCTACGACGTCCTCTTTCGTAAACGTTTTTGGTCCTTTCATCACTGAAACCATTACTTCCTCGGCAACAAGTTCTGTTTTCGGATCAATTAAATGGCCATAGTGAATCGTATGACTTTGAACTGCCGCTAATGTTTTTTCACCGACCCCACGAAACAGCTTATCAGCAATTGGAATCGCCTCATTCCCGCTTAAGCGTACAATCGCAATCGCTCCCTCACCCATCGGAGTCGAAATCGCAGCAATCGTATCAAATTCCATTTATTTCACCTTCTATCTAAAGACAATTATATTTATCCACAATTAAACGATTATAGCATAATTACTATTTTATCCACAAAAAATAATTTTCTGCTTTATTTTAACTTATCCACATGTGAATAACAATAAAGAAGAAGGACGGGAAGGATTTTTGCCAAGTTTTAAAAATGAATTAATCATGTCCACTGCAACCCAGAATAGCTCACAATTATATACTAATAAGTTGGTTTCATTCGGACTCCATTTGGCTTTTTTAGACCTTACCTGTCCGAATAGCACCCTTATTCGGACTCTATTTGGCTTTTTGGACTCCGTCCTGTCCGAATAGCACCTCTATTCGGACTCCATTTGGCTTTTTGGACTCATCCCTGTCCGAATAGCACCTCTATTCGGACTCCATTTGGCTTTTTGGGCTCATCCCTGTCCGAATAGCACCTCTATACGGACTCCATTTGGCTTTTTGGGCTCATCCCTGTCCGAATAGCACTCCTATTCGGACTCGATTTAACTTTTTGGGTCCATCCCTGTCCGAGTATAACCCTTATTCAGACTCGATTTAGCTTTCTTAAGACATCCCTGTCCGAACACCATCCCAAAACCACAAAAAAACCCCCGGCGTAAACCGAGGGCTAAGACAAAAATTATTTAACTGGTGAAATAACGATATATCTGTGTGGTTCTGATCCATCCGAGTAGGTTTTAACCTTTTTGTTGTCTGCCAAAGCAGTGTGGATCACTTTACGCTCGTATGAAGGCATAGGCTCCAATGCTACATTTTGGCCAGTCTTTATCGCTTTAAGAGCTAAGCGGCCAGCAAGTTGGATTAACGTTTCATTTCGGCGCTTCCGGTAGTCTTCAGCGTCAATTGTAATATTTAAATATCCTTCAGCGTAACGGTTGATAACCAATTGGGTTAAATACTGTAATGAATTTAACGTTTGGCCTCTTTTTCCGATTAATAAAGCAATCTTTTCACCTGAAAGGTTAAAAAATACATTTTTCCCCTCTTGTGTGATATCGACATGAACATCAACACCCATTTGTTCGCTCACTTCGATAATAAATTTCTTTGCTTCCATTACTGGATCTGCTTTCACCGTTACCTTTACAATCGCTGGGCGTGAACCAAAAATGCCAAAGATCCCTTTTTTGCCTTCATCAATAATAGAAATGTCTGTGCGGTCTTTTGTTGTCTTAAGTTGAGCTAAAGCTGATTCTACTGCCTCTTCGACACTTTGTCCTGTAGCAGTTACCTGTTTCACTTTTTTGCTCCTCCCGCGCTGCCGGTTGCATTTGCTTTTAAATCCGGCCCTTTAATGAAATATGTTTGACCAATCATGAAAATATTACCGACAACCCAATACAGAGAAAGAGCAGCCGGGAATCGGAATGCAAAAATAACAATCATAATTGGCATCATCCAAAGCATCATGGCCATTTGTGGATTTTGATTTGCCGTCCCAGCCATCATCAACTTTTGTTGAATAAAGGTCGTTACCCCTGCAACAATTGGAAGAATATAAAATGGATCTGGAGCGCCAAGGTCAAACCATAAAAAATTATGTTCAGCAATTTCTCTTGTTCGCGAAATCGCATGATAAAATCCAATTAAAATTGGCATTTGAATTAATAATGGAAAACATCCCGCTAATGGATTAACCCCATGCTTTTGAAATAACGCCATCGTTTCTTGCTGGAGCTTTTGCTGGGTTTTTTGATCCTTAGAACTATACTTTTCCTTTAATGCTTGCATTTCTGGTTGTAAAGCCTGCATCGCTTTAGAACTTCTTGTTTGTTTAATCATTAATGGTAAAATAGCTAGTCGTATCAAAAGCGTGACTAAAATAATCGATAACCCAAAGCTTCCCCCTGCAAATTTGGCAGTCATAATAATTAGCTGGGATAAAGGGTACACAATATACTCATTCCAAAAACCAGTACTATTCTCATCAATCGGCTTATTATAGTCCATACAACCTGATAAAAGCACCATAACCGAAATCAGACCGATTATAAGAAATATTCTCTTTTTCAAATCCTTTTTCCTCCTTCTTTATCTAAAGCTATTTTCGCATAAAAAGTTTACGAAAAGAGCCTTATCTAAAAAGACAAGTTAAAAAATACTTGTCCCTGACTTCAATAAAAAAATTCAGATAGATACAAGTGTATTTTACCAGTAAGTATTATGAATAAAAAGAGAAATTAACTTTTACTTTCCTCATTTTCGCGATTTTTTTCAAGAATTCTCGCCAATTTTAGAACATGGATCATACTACTTTTTACTTCACTGAAGCTCATGGTTGCCGCCGGCTTTCGTGCAATGATAATAAACTCTACATCATTATGTATAAGATCCTGTAACTCTAATAAGCTTTGTCGTAAATATCGCTTTATTTGATTTCGCGTAACTGAATTGCCAATCTTTTTACTGACCGAGAGTCCAAAACGGAAATTAACCTTAGTGTCCTTTTTTAAGGAATAAACTATAAACTGGCGATTGGCTACTGATTTCCCCTTTTTGAAAATCTCCTGAAATTCAGCATTTTTCTTAACCCGAAAATCCCTATTCATTTACTCACCTTATTTCTTTATAAAACATAAATGCCATTATTATTTCCACAAAAATTGAAAAAAAGACCACTGAGACTTTTCAGTGGCCTAGGCAGATAATACTTTTCTTCCTCTTTGACGGCGACGAGCTAATACTTTACGTCCGTTAGGAGTACTCATACGCGCACGGAATCCGTGAACTTTGCTGTGCTTACGCTTATTTGGTTGATATGTTCTTTTCATCTATGACACCACCTTTTAAAAGGATTGATTTTCTATTCAAACAGTCTTACATATTATAAAGACCGAACCTAATGATTGTCAACTAGATGTAAGGGTATTTTTGCAAATTCCAACAATTCCCGCCTAACCTACAACCTGAATTGGTTAGATTAATATAGTCAAGATTTTCACTTAAAGGCTGTGCAAAATAAAAATAATTACCTTTAGCACAGCCCATTAATAAGCATACAAAATCCTCCCAAAACTAGACTGTGAATAACTTTTCGACAGATTTTTTATTATCCACAACCCTTATCGACAGGTTTTTCACAACTAAAAAGGCTGTGGACAATTTTTATCCATAGGAATAGGAAGTTGTGGATAAAACAAGAAAAACCATTGCGTAGCCATAGTTTATTTGATATTATTAATGTGTTTTCACTCTGGATAAATATTTTTACCTTTTAAATTATCCACAGATTGTGGATAAGATGTGGACAGCTTATCCAACCCCATTGTAAAAGTTTGTCCACAGGTGGTGGATAATGTCGAAATGTCGACTTGCTTCCTTATTATATGGTTATCGACAATTCATATATCCAAATTAGTGAATAAATATAAAAAGGGAGTTGTGCAATCTGCACAAAGACCAGTTTGAATAGAAAAAAATAGATAAAAAGGGAGGGAAACTGATTGAAAAATATTGCCGATCTTTGGAATGCTGCATTAAGTAATATCGAAAAAAAGATCAGCAAGCCGAGCTTTGATACCTGGCTAAAATCGACAAAGGCACATTCCCTTCAAGGCGATTTATTAATCATTACAGCTCCAAATGAATTTGCCCGCGATTGGCTTGAAGAACGGTATTCTAGTTTAATTTCAACCATATTAGCTGAAATTACCGGTGAAGAACTGTTCGTAAAATTTATCATTCCACAAAATCAAAAAGAGGAAGATCTAGATATTCCAGCTGCGCAAAAGAAAAATAAAAAAGCAGACGAGCCAATAGAACTTCCGCAAAACGTCCTTAATACAAAATATACATTCGATACCTTTGTTATTGGTTCCGGGAATCGTTTTGCCCACGCTGCTTCCTTAGCTGTTGCTGAGGCACCTGCAAAGGCTTATAATCCATTATTTATTTACGGTGGAGTTGGACTTGGAAAAACCCATCTAATGCATGCAATTGGCCACTATGTATTGGATCACAACCCCAATGCCAAGGTTGTTTATTTATCATCTGAAAAATTTACAAATGAATTTATTAATTCCATTCGTGATAATAAAGCCATCGAATTTCGTAATAAATATCGAAATGTTGACGTGCTACTTATTGATGATATTCAGTTCCTTGCTGGAAAAGAATCAACTCAAGAAGAATTTTTCCATACCTTTAATACATTACATGAGGAAAGTAAACAAATTATTATCTCGAGTGACCGGCCACCACGTGAAATTCCAACATTAGAAGACCGGTTAAGATCCCGTTTTGAATGGGGCTTAATCACCGATATTACCCCGCCAGATTTAGAAACGAGAATTGCTATCTTAAGGAAAAAGGCGAAAGCAGAAGGTTTAGACATACCGAATGAAGTAATGTTGTATATTGCCAATCAAATTGACTCTAACATTAGAGAGTTAGAGGGAGCACTTATTCGCGTTGTTGCTTATTCCTCTTTAATTAATAAAGATATAAATGCTGATTTGGCCGCAGAAGCGCTTAAGGATATCATTCCTAGTTCAAAACCAAAAGTGATCACCATTTTGGATATTCAAAAGGTCGTTGGTCAAAACTACAATATCAAACTAGAAGATTTTAAAGCCAAAAAGCGGACAAAATCAGTAGCATTCCCACGGCAAATTGCCATGTACCTTTCCAGGGAATTAACCGATTATTCCTTACCGAAGATTGGGGAAGAATTTGGCGGTCGTGATCATACCACCGTCATTCATGCTCACGAAAAAATTTCGAAGCTGATTCAAACCGATTCTCAGCTTGAAAAGCAATTAAAAGAAATAAAAGACATGTTAAAAGTTTAATCACATTGTGTATAACCTATTCTTACTTACGCACAGTCTGTCCACATGTGGATAAGCTGTGCTTCCTTTTGTTTTTGTGGGTTATCCACATACTCACAGGGCCTACTAGTACTTCTATTATTTTTTTAATAAAAATATAAATATATGACAGTTAGAATTAAACTATTCCATTTCGAAAGGATTTGATACAAATGAAATTTATCATCCAACGTGATCGTCTCGTTCAAAGTGTCCAAGATGTTATGAAGGCTGTTTCCACACGAACGACGATTCCCATTCTTACAGGGATTAAAATTGTTGCTAGCAATGAAGGAGTTACATTAACAGGAAGTGATTCCGATATTTCAATTGAATCCTTTATTCCAAATGAAGAAGCTGGCGATGAAATTGTTGAAATCAAACAAACTGGGGCTATTGTTTTACAAGCTAAATTTTTTAGTGAAATTGTTAAAAAGCTACCAAAAGATACAGTTGAAATGGAAGTAGAAGGCCATTTACAAACGGTTATCCGTTCTGGCAAATCAGAATTTCGTTTAAATGGACTAGATGCTGAAGAGTATCCCCTACTACCTCAGATTGCAGAAGAAAATATTTTTAAAATTAATACGGATTTATTAAAAGCGATGATCCGTCAAACCGTATTTGCGGTATCAACATCGGAAACCCGACCGATCTTGACAGGTGTAAACTGGAAGGTTGAACAAGGGGAATTAACCTGTATTGCAACAGATAGCCACCGTCTTGCTTACCGAAGAGCAAAAGTGGAAACAGACAACAATGACACGTACAATGTTGTTATTCCAGGAAAAAGCTTAAATGAATTAAGTAAAATCCTAGATGACCATGAAGAATTTGTGGAAATTGTTATTACTGCTAACCAGGTACTCTTTAAAGCGAAGCACTTATTGTTTTATTCAAGACTACTTGAAGGAAATTATCCTGACACAACTCGTCTTATTCCAACTGAAAGTAAAACAAATATTATCATCAATACAAAGGATTTCCTTCATGCAATTGACCGTGCTTCTCTACTTGCCAGAGATGGCAGAAATAATGTTGTCAAATTTTCAACCCTTGAAGCTGGAGTAATTGAAATCTCTTCGAATAGTCCGGAAATTGGTAAAGTGGTTGAGGAGGTTCCAAGTCAATCGATTGAAGGAGAAGACCTGAAAATCTCCTTCAGTGCGAAGTATATGATGGATGCCATAAAATCCTTGGAAGGAACCGAAATGCAAATTAGCTTCACCGGTGCCATGAGACCATTTTTCATGAAACCACTGCATGACGAATCAATGTTGCAATTAATTTTACCAGTCAGAACGTATTAAACAGTAAAGGGTTTACCTGCCAATAGGTAAACCCTCACTTTTTTTTGCTTTTCTTTGTGTATTACCACAAATATTGTTAAAATAAAGTATTAGCCGAAAAGCGGAAGCTCCCGTTTAGCGTCGTATGGACTGGAGCCCTTCTGACTGAGATAAAGGAAACACGAAGAGCGGTTTTTGCTCTTCGATGTTGACTTATCTCCGGTCATGTAAAAATCCAAAAGACGATTTTTACTCGAAGGGTGAAGTCCACTAGACGCTGGGTGCTGGAGCTGGACAATTTGAAATTTTAATGAAATGAGTGAACCTGCAGTGGTCCAACAAGTAAATATTGATACGGAGTTCATTACATTAGGACAATTTTTAAAACTAGCAGACGTGATTCAATCTGGCGGAATGGCGAAATTCTTTTTACAGGAAAATCCAGTGTTCATCAATGGTGAACAAGACGGGCGTCGAGGAAGAAAGCTCCGAGATGGAGACGAAATTAACATTCCTGGATATGGGGAATTTGTTATATGTTTATCGAACAGTTAAGCCTAAAAGATTACCGTAACTATGAAACTTTACAAATAGACTTTGAGAATAAAGTAAATGTCATTCTGGGTGAAAATGCTCAAGGAAAAACCAATGTGATGGAATCCATCTACGTATTAGCGATGGCTAAATCCCACCGAACGACAAATGATAAAGATTTAATTCGTTGGGAGCAAGAGTATGCTAAAATAGAAGGTAGGATTCAAAAAGTGCGGGGATCGGTACCGATGCAACTAGTCATCTCGAAAAAAGGGAAAAAGGCTAAATGCAATCATATTGAGCAGCAAAAGTTAAGTCAGTATGTCGGAAATATGAATGTTGTAATGTTTGCGCCTGAAGACCTCCATCTTGTGAAAGGAAGTCCCCAAGTAAGGCGCCGTTTTATTGACATGGAAATCGGTCAAGTTTCGCCTGTGTACTTACATGATATGAGTCAAATGCAAAAAATACTACAACAACGCAATCATTACTTAAAAATGCTCCAAGTAAACAAAAAAAGTGATGATTCGATGTTGGATATTTTAACGGAGCAACTTATTCAGGTAGCGGCAAAAATTGTCTTAAAACGCTTTGAGTTTATCCACCTATTGGAAAAATGGGCAAATCCTATTCATTCAGGTATATCAAGAGGACTAGAAACACTGAAAATAGAGTATAAGCCATCGGTTGATGTATCAGAAGACCAAGACTTGTCGAAAATGGTAGAAAGATTTGAAAAGAAATATTCTGAAGTCAAAAGAAGGGAAATTGACCGCGGAGTTACCTTGTTTGGGCCGCAACGTGATGACTTACTTTTTTATGTGAATGATCGAGATGTGCAGACCTTTGGTTCTCAAGGCCAACAGCGAACAACCGCCCTGTCTATTAAATTAGCGGAAATTGAATTAATCCATGCTGAAATGAAAGAGTATCCGATTTTGTTATTGGATGATGTATTATCGGAATTGGATGACTTTCGCCAATCGCATTTATTAAATACGATTCAAGGGAAAGTTCAAACCTTTGTTACAACGACGAGTGTAGAAGGAATTGACCATCAAACGCTAAAAGAAGCAGCAACATATCAAGTGACATCGGGCTCAATGGTTAAGGTTTAGTGAGGTGAAGGGATGTTTGTTCATATTGGGGAAGAAACAATGATAAGAGCCGTAGACATTGTCGCGATTCTTGATAAAGATAGTGTGGAGGAATCTGAATATTTTCAGGAATACCTACGAGTCAATGAAAAAAAGACGGAGAATCTGTCAAAAAAACCTTTCAAATCAATTGTAATTACGAATCAGAAAATTTTCTATTCACCAATTGCTTCTACAACCTTAAAGAAAAGATCATATAGCTTTACTTAAGCATTATTTATGCCTATATCAGGTTTTATATAGATAGAAATACAACATGCAAGTAATGGAAAGTGTGGGTGACTTACTTTGACAATCGAACCTAAAATCCAAGAGCAATCCTATGATGCCAATCAGATTCAGGTTTTAGAAGGCTTAGAGGCTGTTAGAAAGCGTCCAGGTATGTATATTGGTTCAACGAGTGCTAAAGGTCTACATCACTTAGTGTGGGAAATCGTCGATAACAGTATTGATGAAGCGTTAGCAGGCTTCTGTAATGAAATTAATGTCGAGATTGAAGAAGATAACAGTATTAGAGTCATCGATAATGGCCGTGGAATTCCCGTCGGAATGCACGAAAAAATGGGCAGACCAGCTGTAGAAGTTATCATGACCGTTCTACATGCAGGTGGGAAATTTGGCGGTGGAGGCTATAAAGTTTCAGGCGGTCTACATGGTGTAGGTGCATCGGTTGTAAATGCCTTATCAACACAGCTAGAAGTCTATGTTCATCGCGATGGAAAAATCCATTATATCGAATTTGCAAAAGGGCATGTGGTCAACGAGTTAAAAATTATTGGCGATACTGACCACACTGGGACAACGACTCATTTTAAGCCAGATCCGGAAATCTTTACGGAGACACTTGAATATGAATATGATATTCTTGCTAACCGTTTGCGTGAGCTCGCCTTCTTAAATCGAGGTATTAAAATTACGATTGTAGATAAGCGGGTCGAAAATAAAAGAAATGAATACTACTATGAGGGTGGTATTAAATCGTACGTTGAGCATTTAAATCGTACAAAAGAGGTTATTCATGAAGAGCCGATTTATATGGAGGGGGAAAAGGACGGTATTAGTGTCGAGGTAGCCCTTCAATATAATGATGGTTATACAAGTAATCTGTACTCATTTGCGAATAATATCCACACATATGAAGGTGGAACCCATGAATTTGGCTTTAAAACGGCCTTAACACGCGTTATTAACGATTATGCGCGGAAAAATAACCTCATCAAGGAAGCGGATGCCAATCTTTCTGGAGAAGATGTTCGTGAAGGGATTACGGCAATTGTTTCAATAAAACATCCGGATCCACAATTCGAAGGTCAAACGAAGACCAAATTAGGAAATTCTGAAGTGAGAGCTATTACGGATACTGTGTTTGCTGATTCTTTTGAAAAATTCCTACTTGAAAACCCTTCTGTTGCTCGGAAAATTGTCGACAAAGGCTTAATGGCAGCAAGAGCACGTCTAGCAGCTAAAAAGGCGCGGGAATTAACACGTCGGAAAAGCGCTCTAGAAGTATCAAGTTTACCTGGGAAATTAGCAGATTGTTCGTCAAGGGACCCTCAAATTAGCGAATTGTATATCGTTGAGGGTGACTCGGCTGGTGGATCGGCTAAACAAGGTCGTGACCGCCATTTCCAAGCGATTTTACCTCTAAGAGGAAAAATTTTAAACGTAGAAAAAGCACGTCTTGATAAAATTCTCTCCAATAACGAAGTAAGAGCAATGATTACTGCGATTGGAACAGGGATTGGTGAAGACTTTGATATTTCTAAAGCCCGTTATCATAAAGTCGTCATTATGACGGATGCTGACGTTGATGGTGCGCATATTCGAACCCTGCTGCTTACCTTCTTTTATCGATATATGAGACAAATTTTAGAAGCTGGATATGTTTATATTGCTCAACCTCCTCTTTACAAGGTTCAACAAGGAAAACGAGTTGAGTACGCTTATAATGACAAGGAGCTAGAAAAGATTTTTGCGGAGCTCCCAAGTTCACCGAAACCAAATATCCAACGATACAAAGGGTTAGGAGAAATGAATCCTGGACAATTATGGGATACAACGATGAACCCTGATACAAGAACGATGCTGCAAGTCAGCCTTGAAGATGCCATTGAAGCGGATGAAACGTTTGAAATGCTAATGGGAGACAAAGTTGAACCACGTCGTAACTTCATTGAAGCCAATGCAGCTTATGTAAAGAATTTAGATATTTAATCAAATGCCAGGATAGTGGGTGACCCTATCCTCCTTTCTTTTTAATATATGGCAAATAACCTATTGTAGGAGGTTAAAAAATGGCTGAAACACCTAGTTCCCAAATAGTGGAGATTAATATAAGTCAAGAAATGAAGTCTTCATTCTTAGATTATGCAATGAGTGTTATCGTTTCTCGTGCCCTTCCCGATGTACGAGATGGACTAAAACCTGTTCATCGTCGGATTCTTTATGCGATGCACGACCTTGGAATACATGCGGACAAGCCGTATAAAAAGAGCGCTCGTATCGTTGGTGATGTCATTGGTAAATATCATCCCCATGGAGATTCCGCCGTTTATGAAACGATGGTGCGGATGGCACAAGATTTTAACTATCGTTATATGTTAGTGGATGGGCATGGAAACTTTGGTTCAGTTGACGGTGACGGCGCTGCAGCGATGCGTTATACAGAATCCAGAATGTCCAAAATTTCGATGGAAATATTACGAGATATCAATAAAGATACAATTGATTTCCAAGATAACTATGATGGCGAGGAAAGGGAACCTGTTGTTCTACCGGCACGTTTCCCTAACCTATTAGTGAACGGGACAACCGGAATTGCTGTTGGAATGGCGACCAATATCCCACCACACCAGCTTGGTGAAGTCATTGATGGCGTTTTAGCGGTCAGTCGCGATCCTGAAATTTCGATTCAGGAATTGATGGAAATTATTCCAGGTCCTGATTTCCCTACGGGAGGATTAATTTTAGGCAGAAGCGGAATACGCAAAGCCTATGAAACTGGCAGAGGCTCCATCACCTTACGAGCAAAGGTCGAAATTGAACAAAAATCAAATGGTAAGGAAGTTATTATCGTTAATGAAATTCCTTACCAAGTAAATAAAGCGAAATTGATTGAAAGAATTGCTGAGCTTGTTCGTGATAAAAAAATCGATGGCATTACTGACCTTCGTGATGAATCAGACCGTAATGGGATGCGTATTTATATTGAGGTACGCAAAGACGCCAATGCGAATGTACTGCTCAATAATTTATATAAACAAACAGCGTTGCAAACAAGCTTTGGAATTAATACTTTAGCTCTTGTTGATGGCCAGCCAAAGGTCCTGAATCTAAAACAATGCCTAGTGCATTATTTGAACCATCAAAAGGTTGTCATCCGCCGCAGAACAGAATTCGAACTGCGCAAAGCGGAAGCACGGGCTCATATTCTAGAGGGGTTAAGAATTGCCTTAGATCACCTCGATGAAGTGATTAGTTTGATTCGTAGCTCCCAAACAACGGACATTGCTCGTGAAGGCTTAATGACTCGCTTTAACCTGTCGGAAAAGCAAGCCCAAGCCATCCTAGATATGCGTTTACAACGCTTAACGGGATTAGAGCGTGAAAAATTAGAAGAAGAATATCAAGAACTAGTAAAGTTAATTGCTGAATTAAAAGCAATTTTAGCTGACGAAGAGAAAGTTCTTGAAATTATTCGTGAAGAACTCACAGAAATTAAGGAACGATTCAATGATAAACGCCGTACAGAGATCGTTTCAGGTGGCCTAGAGTTTATTGAAGATGAAGATCTCATCCCGCAAGAAAATATCGTCATTACTTTAACTCATAATGGCTATATTAAACGTCTACCTGTTTCTACCTACCGATCTCAAAAACGAGGTGGCCGTGGAATCCAGGGAATGGGTACAAATGAAGATGATTTTGTAGAGCATCTAATCACAACCTCAACCCACAATACGATTCTATTTTTCACAAATAAGGGTAAGGTGTATCGTACAAAGGGTTATGAAATTCCAGAGTTTAGCCGCACTGCCAAGGGGATTCCAATTATTAATCTGTTAGAGGTTGATAAAGGTGAATGGGTTAATGCGATTATTCCAATTGAGGAATTTGTTGATGATTGGTTCCTCTTCTTTACGACAAAAGAAGGTGTTTCTAAGCGCTCACCATTATCATCTTTTGCCCATATTAGAAACAATGGTCTTATTGCCGTAAATTTACGCGAAGAAGATGAACTGATTTCAGTCAAACTTACAGATGGTTCAAAGGAAATTGTCATTGCTACGAAAAAGGGTATGCTCATTCGTTTCCCGGAAACTGATGTAAGATCAATGGGACGAACTGCCACTGGTGTAAAAGGTATTACATTAGGTGGAAATGATGAAGTCGTTGGAATGGAAGTTCTTGATGAAAACAGCGAGGTCCTCGTTGTCACGAAAAATGGATATGGTAAAAGAACTTCAGCGATTGAATATCGTGTCCAAAGCCGTGGTGGGAAAGGTATTAAAACATGTAATATTACCGATAAAAACGGTGAGCTTGTATCGATGAGAGTGGTCACTGGTGAAGAAGATCTCATGTTGATCACAACAGGTGGTGTATTAATTCGCCTTGCTGTAGATGAAATCTCAAGTATGGGTCGTAATACTCAGGGAGTAAGATTAATTCGTCTTGATGAAAATGAAAATGAATATGTTGCAACTGTAGCGAAGGTTGAAAAAGAAGAAACCAAACCTGATGAAGATGAAGAAATAGATAATGAAGAAATAAATAACGAAGAAATAAATAATGAAGAATAAAGGTGAGAGGCATATTATATATGCCTCTTATTTTTTTTATTAAAAAACCTTGCATACGAATTGGTATGCTGCTATAATAATTCAAGTCGACACGATAACATGCACTTTAACATAAAAAACGTTATAAAACTGTTGACGATAAATCAAGAAAATGTTATATTATAAAAGTCGCTTGTTTTGGTGACTGATTGTTCTTTGAAAACTAAACAACCAAACATTAACAAAACTTCTTTTTTAAAAAGAAACA
>NZ_JBTOOE010000031.1:0-41344 GCF_054786815.1 Pseudoneobacillus rhizolycopersici
AAAGTGTTTCCTAAACTTACTGCTTTCTCGCAAGTTTGGGAATGACTTTCTCAAAATATATCCTAAACTCCTTGCTCGCAATCGAATCTGAAAAGTCTTTCAAATGGGAAAAATGTATTATCCTCTTCCACTATAGTACCTAAGGATATCCCGCAATATCCAGCTCTTCAAAGGGAATAGGAAGGGATCTTCCAGAATCGTATGTACTATTTGCCTTAACCAAGCACAAATAAATTCAACCCTTTCAAGCGGACATTCCGAGACTGATCAGGTAATTCTTTAGGGTATATTTAGAAATTAAACCATTATGTTTGATTCCCAACTATTGAGGTTTGATGGCTTCAATTCTCCATTCCTCTTTGACCCTCTCCACATTGTTCCATCCCATCGCCTCGGTCATGATAAATTGATAGTCTTGCTGATTCTTGGTGCTATAGGTAAGTAGAATTTTTCCCTTTTGAACTCTCAACTCCTTGAGCTCAGTAACAACATGCGGTTTCCAGTTGTAATCGCCAAAGTAACAAGGGCAATTCCCTTCAAGATCTAATGTAGTAATACCAGTTCCATTTACTCGTGCAAAGTATTGCATAGCATCATTAAATGTTTTCGCCAACTTATAGGATTCAACCGTATTTTTAGCCTTAAGAAAGTCTTGATAGGAAACATTGGATTTTAGAGTGTCTACTTCCTCTTCTAATTTTCTATTTCTATTTTCCAACGATCCGATAGTAGAAGTATGATCACGTAAATCACTCTCTAATTTGGAGACTTTCTTTAGTAAATGCTCATTTTCTTCTTTCAATTCTTTCAATGTATCAAATTGTTCATTTTCTTTCATGATTGCTGTAATCGATATCATAGATAAAATGACGAATGCAGCGATTAACAATTGTTTTTTCATCAAAATCCCCTCCGAACCTTCCTATTAAACTTTAAAACTGTCAACATCACAGAACCTGGCTAAAGCAAGGGACAGATATTTTTTGGAACATAAACCAATTTATTCATATCCACCTCTAGCCTCAGGGAGAACCTCATATTCATCTTTATTTTTTACCATTTCAAAAATGAAATTTCGCAAGTCAATTAGTTGTTTTGCATCTTTCGTTTGTTCACAATATTCTCCAGAGATTGAATAATGAATTGTTTGACCATCGATAATAATCTCCCAGCTATCATCTTCATGTGGCTCTTGCATACAATCCACTTCAGGAGCAAGTTTCTTAGCTGCTAAAATATTCATTTCTCTCATTCTTTTATAGATCAGATTCATTTCCGTTGGTGTGAAGGTTATTTTAGTAGTGACAGTCCCATCTGCTATTAAGTCTTTAGTCACTATATCTGTCATTGAATTGATTTCATTCTTCATTCCAACCCCAAACTGGACGATAAAATCAAAGTCGCTTGGCATTTCAATGGGCATATTATTAACATTATCAACTGGTTGGGACACATTACCCGAATTACATCCAGTTAATAAAACCATTAGAAAAGCAAAGAGTAATAAGATTCCCCTCATCAGGAGTCACCACCTTAAGTATTTTCTACAGTAATACGAATGAAACGGAAGAAATGTTTCGTTTCAACATCCCCTAACACGGATTATTTTGAATATTTAGAACTATATATGATAAAATTTTTCACATGGAGAAAATTCCTATATAAAAAAGCGAATTCTAATTTAAATTGAGAAATTAAGCTTTTTCGTTGCACTGTTAAAGCACCATATAATTGCTTAGCAAAACGAATGAAGAAGAAAATCAATAGTTGTACACAAAAAAACGCTTGGAAATATTCCAGGCGTTTAAAATATGTTGTAGCTTATGTTAATTTAATGGCGATTTAATTTTATCTTTTAATTCCTCTGCTTGTTTCATAAAGGAATCCATACTTGCCATAATGGTCATATTAAATCCTAGCCCTACTTCACGAAGTGTGTTTCGTAAATCTTCAAAATTCCTTTTATCCTCTTCTGTTAAAATAACAAAGTTATTTACATCATCATGTGGATATTGATTTAGTTTAAAATACAAACTTTCAAGAATTTTCTTGTCTCGATTAGAAAGTGTCCCTAATTGCTCTGCCGTAGTCTTACCTAACCAGATTCCCTTTAATACATCTCCCAATTCTGTTGTAACCAAATTGGGTTCAGACCAGTTATTCTTCATCTGATTTGCAATTAAACCTTCCAATTCGACTAAATTATTTTGTGCTTCCGTCATGAGTACCTGTTCCTTAACAAAGTTTATTTTTAAAATTCCCCAAGCTACAATGACGATAAGTATCAGGTTCAACCCTATAGATATTCCGAACAAGGTTTTTTTCTTTTTACTCAATTTTTTGTCCCCCTCTGAATTCAAACCTCTTTTGCGTTTTTATTTAGTTCTCTTCGCTCCATACCATTAAGATCAAGTTATGGTTTAATTCTTTGCTTTGCCTAAAACCACATTTAATATAACTTGAAATGGCTCTAGTATTGTTTTTTTTCACTTCTAAGACGACTTTGGAAGCACCAATATTAGTAAGATGATTTAACATTAATTTGATCATTTTGGTGCCTATTCCTTTGCCCCATAGCTCGGTTTCTCCGATGAATTGGTCAATTCCAAATATATTTTGGTTCTTAGCAAATCCGTATGTATGTAAATCCTCATCTTGAATTTCATAATATTGGATATAACCTATTGGTTGATTTTGATATTCGACAATACAAGATTTGACATAATCTCTCCCTTCAACTCTTGGACCGTATTTTTGTTTTACCATATCTAAATTTGATGGTGGTTCTTCATAAAATTCCAACAACTTCTGGTTATTTAGCCAAGTAACCATTACATTATAGTCATAGCTAGTCATATATCGTATTAGCAGTTCGTCACTCTGTATCATCTATATTTCTCCTACTTATGTTTAGTTTAATGTACCAATTCGAGTTTATTGAGCAAAAATTGATTCAATTCTCCAATCCTCAACTTGATCCTCACTCTTCCAACCTAACGCCTTAGTCATCATAAATTGATAGTCTTGCTGGCTCTTCGTCTTATAGGTAAGGAGAATTTTTCCCTTTTCAATTTTAAACTCCTTGAGTTCAGTAACAACATGAGGCTTCCATTCCAACTTTTTTCCATAATTAGAAATGAAACAAGGGCAATTTAATTCCGGATCTAATGAAGAAATACCAAGCCCTTCTACAAGTCCAAGGTATTGAGTAGCATCATCGAATGTTTTGGCCACCTTATATGATTCAACTGTATTTTTAGCAAGAAGAAAATCTTGATAGGAAACGGAGGATGTTAGAGTATCTACCTCCTCTTCTAATTGTCTATTGCGATTTTCTAAGGTTCCTAAATTATTCCTAGCAACTCTTAATTCACTCTCTAGTTTTGATACTTTCCCTAGTAAATGCTTATTTTCTACTTGTAATTCCTTTAAAGTATCAAATTGCTCATTTTCTTTTATGACAGCTGTTATGGATATCATGAATAAAATGGCAATAGCTGCGATTAGAAATTGTTTTTTCATAAAAAGATCCTTTCATTCCTACTAAACTCTAAAAACGAATAAGACATAATTGAACATAGCTAGAGCAAGGTCACATTACTTAGGTGCCTATCCTCATCTTAAGCTAACACTTAAAGCATTCTAAAATAAGACGTAAGCAACCGAAGAAATGTTTCAATTCAATTTCCCCTATCTTACATTACTTATTAAATATATAGTACTTTGTTTGGAAAAGTACCTAACTACATATCAGGAAAATTCGAATAATGCAACATAATTGAAATTTACATGAAAAAAGCCTAATTTTTAATTAGGCTTTTTCGATGCAATTTAAAGTGCATTTGAAAGGATTAGAAGCATGAAAGAAATCTATTCTTAGAAGTACACAAATAAACAATATTTATACATCTAAAAATTGTTGCCATATACAGAAGAATAGATTTTCCAGTCGCCATCCACATTTTTACCTTAAATCCATTTTTTTCAAGATACGACAGATTCATTTCATTCAACATTTTCTATTAAATCGTTCATCATCTCTTTATTCATAGGACCGACTATTTTCATGCGAACTATTCCTTGGGAGTCAATCAGATAACTTGTTGGGATGGTTATCGCCTGATATTGGTCTCCTATATCCCCGTCTTGGTCGAGTAAAACAGGAAAAGTGATATTTTTCTTATTCACAAATTCCTTTACATGTCCGGGGTTTTTCTCTGATGTCGTCAAATTGATGGCAAGTATCTCTACTTTGGTTTTGTCGCTTGAGACATAAAAATCCTGCATATGTGGGATCTCAGCTTTACAAGGCGGACACCAGGTTGCCCAAAAGTTCAAAATGACCGTTTTTCCTCGCAAATCTGATAGTTTAACGTCCTCACCGTCTAATGTCTTTAATTGAAAATCAGGAGCTCTATTTCCTTCCTGTAACCCGATTTCAGCAATTTTTGTGCTGGCAGAATTTACGTTCGGCTTGTCCTCATTTAAGAAAAGATTCAATAAAAAATACCCACTCATCATTCCAAAGGCAAAAACAAGTGTTGAATGAAAAATGATATGGTTGGCTATTTTTAATTTTTTTGCTTTAAACATAAAATAAATGAATGCACCGAGTGTTCCTATTATTAGTCCCTTCGTTCCACCGGTAAAATATAATAACGACAATGGACTTTTTATGATTAATTTAGGCTCTAGTAGCAGCAGACTGCCTTTCCATAACAAAAAGCCCCAAAAAGCACCGTTTAAAGCAAAATCAAATAATTGTTTTCCAATCTCTTTCTCTTGTGAACGTATCAGCCATAGCTTCAGAAAAATAAATCCAATTGCAATGGCAAAACCAAGAACAATCCATTTCATCATAATGGTAAAAGAACCAATTTGGATAACCTCTATTCCCAGCTCCCCCCTTCTTTTAAAAAAGTTAAAAAAGCTAACGGAAGATGAGTATTTATAGGATCATTTACCCATTAGGGTATAAAAGATTTCAAAAATAAAAGAGGCGAAACCTCTTCTATCTGCTTTTTACCAAAAGATCAACAGCTTCCTTGACGATATCTTCCATCCTTTTTTCTCCCTGATTATCTGCATGTTGAACGCATTCTACCAAATTTGTGCTAACGATAACTCCAATCGTCCGATCAATGGCAGTTCTAGATGCCGATAACTGTGTAATGACCTCTTTGCAGTCCTTGTTTTCTTCCATCATTCTTAAAATACCTCTTAATTGTCCTTCAATCCGTTTAATTCTATTTTTCATTTGATCATTATAATCCATAAATTAACCTCCCTTTAAAAGGAATAAGATTGACACGCTTTTATATTATACCCACAAGGGTATGCTGTCAACCTAATCCTATTGTACAATAATTATCTGATATAAGTCAGAATGATGAGGATGATAAAACAGGGTTGTACATTTTATTTCATTTTTCAATTAATTCCCCTCTATGAATTCAATTTAACTTGCCAATAAATAAAGTAAGGTTCTAGAAATGATTATTATAATAAATTGATCCGCTAGCATAATAACTTATTTGTATTTTTCTTTATTGAGTTCCTCTTTAAGATGAAAGCACTTTTCTAGATCAATATCATAAATATTTGCTAATCCAACAACATAGTACAGAACATCATATAATTCTTCTTCAATTGTCCCTTTAATTGTCCCTTGTTGTTCCATTCTAATATCCTTACGCAAAACTGCTGCCAATTCTCCTACTTCTTCAATTAATTTTTGAAAGTAGGCGTTTTTTAGTTCAGGTTTATAGTCCTTGTCCATTATGTAATTTTGCAATTCTTTAATCGTCATATTTTTTTCCATTTTATCTCCTGCTTTTTATCCATTTACACTACTATTTCTCTATTAGAGAGCAATTCTCCTTCTGCAACTAAACTCGTGCGGTACAACAACCACGACTTTACAATATTAACCAAAATTATTAATGACTTTTGAAGTTTATCCAAGTGTGATCATACTCTTGTACAATTTTTCCCATGGAGCTTTTATTTTTCCTGATGACCTGATATTTTTCTCCATAACCACACACCCTATCATAACGGAGGTGAATTTTATGCGAGAAAAAGGGTTTGAACGGTCAAAAAAGTCTGATAATCTTTATGAACATATTCCCTATTTAGATAATAGTAAAAATCTTTCAACAGAAGCTTTTGCTGGTGGCAAGCCTTATTTAGATACGAGTGAGGATACTTCTACGCATACGAATGACGATTTTTTAGATACCAGCAAGGACTAATCAAAACAGTTTTTAGCTGTAGTTGGCATTATATTTTTCAAAAATACAAAAGGCTTAATACACAAGTTAGGCATCCTTGTCTATTAAGCCTGATTTAAGTAGTATGAATGAATTTACTATTAATGGAAATGATATCGATTAGCAGCTATTACTAATATATAGGAGGATAGTTATGACAAATCCTTTTGAAGCCATTTCTTCTATCATTAAAAACTTCGTAGATGGTGAACCAAAACCATCTTTACATGTTGGTGAAGTTATGGACCTTTGGACTGCTTATATCGCGTTCAATGAAGCACATGTTCTATACCAAGTAGGACTTAATACAACGACTGATACGGAATTAAAACATGCTATACATGCAGCTTTTAACTCAAGTAATGAAGATACCCAAAAAGTCGAGAGTTTTTTGCTTAAGGAGGGTGTTCCTCTACCTGCCATAAGTTCCCCAAAACCGCTATCAAATCCAAATTCAGTCCCAGAAGGGGTGAAATTAACAGATGAAGAAATCGCTAATTTAATTGCTGTCAAGGTAGCTGCCTCCATCACTTTTTGCGCTCAGGCTATGAGTAAATCAATACGTACTGATGTTGGGTTGTTATTCTTTGAATTCCAAGTCAATCTAATGAGATATGCTGCTCCTCTAAAGAATTTAATGAAAGAAAGAGGTTGGCTACGAATTCCTCCGAAATATATTCCACCTGGAATTCCAGAAGGTTAACCTTTCTGGCTTTTTATGCTTGTTTCGTAATAGAAATCAACTTTCCTCCTGTTCCATAGTGACTATTACGTTCTTTTTATAATCCTGTCTTTGCAAAGCGTTCCAATCTTTCTCCAATTTCATCTCGTACATGTTGGAAGAATGACCATTTCTCTTCATCAGTACCTTCTGCTTTAGCGGGATCATCAAATCCCCAATGAACTTTCTTTACTTGAGGAGGCGTAACAGGACAATGATCTGCTGCATGACCACAGAGCGTAACAACTAAATCTGCATGGTTTAATATTTCCTGATCAATCACATCTGACGTTTGATTGGAAATGTCGATCCCTACTTCCTTCATTGCCTTAACCGCATTTGGATTTAATCCATGTGCTTCAAGACCTGCACTTTTCACTTCCCACTCGTCTCCTAAATGTTTTTTAGCCCACCCTTCAGCCATTTGGCTACGACATGAGTTACCTGTACATAAAAAATAAATCGTTTTTTTGGCCATCCTGCATTGCTCCTTTTCGTGTAAAGATTTTAGTGAATGAATATCAACCATATATAGAGACCAACTAAAGTAATAAACAAGGTTGGAATGGTTAGGACAATACCGGTTTTAAAGTAAGTCCCCCAAGAGATTTTAACTCCTTTTAGTGATAAAACATGAAGCCATAATAAAGTGGCTAGAGAACCAATTGGCGTAATTTTTGGACCCAAATCCGAACCTATAACATTTGCATAGATTAAGGCTTCACGAAATACTCCAGTTGTATTCGTTTCCGCTATAGCAAGAGCGTCAATCATGACAGTAGGCATGTTGTTCATAATGGAAGAAAGAATCGCTGCAATAAAACCCATCCCGATTGTGGCTGCAAATAAACCTTGATCAGCAGTCACCTGAATTAAGTCTGCTAATACGGTTGTTAATCCAACATTTCTAAGACCATAAACGACGACATACATGCCAATCGAGAAAAAGACAATGGCCCAAGGCGCCCCCTTAATAACTGTTTTGGTATGAACGGCGGGGCTTCTTCTTCCCATAAACAAAAAGAAGATCGCTACAATCCCAGCAATAATAGAAACTGGGACACCGGTAAATTCACTTGCAAAGTAACCGATTAATAAAACCGCTAAAACAATCCATGATAAACGAAACATTCTTAAATCTTTAATGGCTTCAACAGGCTTTTTTAATTGGTTCAAATCGTATTGCTTCGGAATACTTTTATGGAAATAAAGGTATAAAACCAGGATACTTGCTACTAATGAAAATATGTTTGGAACAATCATTCGCGATGCGAACTCTGGAAAACTGATTCCAAAAAAGTCAGCAGAAACAATATTGACTAAGTTGCTTACAACTAAAGGAAGTGATGTTGTATCTGCAATAAAACCACTTGCCATAATAAATGGAAAAACCATTTTTTCTTCAAACTTAAGGTTTCTAACCATCGCTAGCACAATCGGGGTCAAAATAAGAGCTGCCCCGTCGTTGGCAAAAAAGGCTGCCACCAATGCTCCTAATATGGAGACATAGATGAACATTAATACACCGTTACCTTTTGCTGCTCTTGCCATATGAAGAGCAGACCACTCAAAGAATCCAATTTCATCTAAAATGAGAGAAATAATAATAATAGCGATAAAAGCTAATGTAGCATTCCACACAATGGAAGTCACATCGATAACATCTTTAAGGTCAACGACTCCTACAATTAACGCCAGAATGGCTCCACCACAAGCCGACCAACCAATCGAGAGTCCTTTTGGTTGCCAAATTACCAAGATCAGTGTTACTAAGAATATCAATGATGCTAATATAACCGATATCAATGAACTAACCTCCAATTAATCACACGAGATCCGCAATCCCTGTTTTGCTAATTCTTCTAATCGAAAATCTTGATTTGGAAGATGATGAAGTAAATCTTGAACCAATAGATAATAAGGGCCATCCTTGTTCAAAGAATATATAATCCATTGCCCTCTTCTTGTTTCCCTCACTAATCCAGCATCTTTTAATTTTCGAAGATGTTGGCTAACCGCAGGCTGACTAATCTTAAATATCTCAACAAATTCACATACACAAGCATCATGAGAATCAAGAATTTTAATCATGGTTAGACGGGTTTTGTCGCCTAACAATTTTAATATATTAGATACACTCTCCAATTCAACCATTGAATCTGACAAGTTATCCACCTCCCTGGAGTTTTTTATATAAGAAAATAATAATATACTAATGTAAATTTCAAATATATTTAAATATTAGCTTTTGTTATTGCCCGAAATAATAAGGAATAAACAATTATAAAAATATCCACCGTTTCACATCAGAATATAACCATTCGCTTATATAATAAATTACTTATAAGTTAATTTCAATAAGTGAAATGTAAAGTTTATTCCCATTAGAAACAGCTTTATGCAATCAAAAAAGACCTAATAGTAGGTCTTTTTTGATTGCATATGATTAAATTTGGTTTGTTTTGTTCTTTCTTTATATGGAATAATCCAGGCAATCGATAAGGATAAACATATGGCTGCACCTAACCAGAATAAATTCTTCAGCCCCATAAATTGTTCTAAGGTAAATCCGATAATAGGTCCAAGTGCAGCTCCTATATCAACAATGATCGTAAACAGTGTCATGATTACTATTTTGTTGGTCACCTTAGATGCATAATCACCGACAAATGAATCCATAACCATCGTTAAAATTGAAGCGATTAAAACATGGACAAGTAAAATTGGCAACCAAAGCATTAACGGTATGTCTAATGGGATCAATGCAAGTAAAATAACGGCACATGTAAGGAAAAAGGCGAGCATAACATTCTTCTGCCTAGCCTTATCAAGCATGTTTCCAACCCTCGGAATGATAAAAGGTGCGATTCCCCATCTTAACGCCTGCATAACTCCTGCAAGTGTAGCCGCTCCAACAACTACCCCTATAATATCTATTTCGTTTGTAAATTTAACCTCGATGATATGGCTTAAAGTCGCAGTTAGCATGCCATCAAGTATCATAATCAATAGAAATGCCGTACCTAAAATCATAATGAGCCTTCTATTTAGAAAGGATCCAATGTTGTCTATTAAAGATGGTTTTTTTCCGATTTGTTCATCGGATTGTATCGTTTTTGGAATATTTTTAAGAATGATAGGAATGCTCAAAAATGCAAAGATTCCTAGAGACATGCTAATAAATTTTATGCCAAATAAATCAGCAAACAATCCGCCAAACAGCATTCCAAACAAACTCCCCAGCCGATATAACCCATTATATGTCCCCATGAAGTTTCCACGGTTAGTGTCAGTTGATAATTGTAAGATCAATAAATATGCACCAAGTTTAAAAAGTGACCAGGAGAGTCCCCATATCGAACGAAGAATAACCCAAATAGTAAAATCTTCAACGAATCCATAGCTTATCGTAGTAAACCCACTTAATATTACAGCAAGTAGAATTCCAGTTCGTAGGTTTACTCTCTTGTATATATACCCAATTAAAGGGTTTAAGGGAAGCCTTACAAATCGGTTAACAGAAAGCAAAATGCCGACTTGAACAAGAGATGTTAAACCAACTTCATTCCAATGAGTAGGTAAGACTATATAAAGCATTGAGTCGCCGGCCAAACAAATAGCGGTAATTAAAGCAATTGCAACAATGGGTTGTTTAGTACTTTGTACCAATGAGCCCCATCTCCTTCTAATTTAATAAAAGAACAGCCTGAGAGTTGTCAGACTGGTCTTGGGCTCATCACCCACATCAAGAATTGCTTTTAATTTCAATCTTAATTGGGATAGGTCCACCACAACAACTGCTTGCTTTTGTTTCTGTAGCTGAAGTATATTTGCACTCCTCTTTAAACACTGTTAAAATAATTTTTCCATAGCCATAACATCTACATATTGCCCGTCTAACCTTCCTTGATTTTTAAATACTCCCACTTCACGGTATCCTTGTTTTCTATATAAACTTTGACCTAACTGATTAAAAGGGAATGTAAATAACACGATTTTATGGAAGTCATTTTCTTTAGCAACTGTCTCAATTGCTTTTAGTAGCTTACCTCCAACACCTCGACCCCTGCTCTCCCTTGATATATAAATGGATAAATCAGCGACTCCTAAATAGGCACATCGATTATTATAGGGATTTAAGGATGCCCACCCCAAAATCTGCCCTTCTGCTTCCGCAACGATAACTTGATACCGGCCACTATGATTTACAAACCAATCTTTCATAAATTGAACATCTTTTATTTCTGTTTCTAACGTAGCAATTCGATCCTCAATTCCTTGGTTATAAATAAGGCGTATGGATTCGATGTCTTTTTCAAATGCTTGACGAATGATTATGTCTTCCATTTTATTACCCCTTCGAAACAAGTCTCTATACACTCACACCTTCAGCCTTTTTAACAATGGAAGGAATGATAGAAAATGATGTTTTTCTTAATCCTAAAATAAATCTAAAAGTAGGTCCATGACTATGAGAAGAAAGAGGGCCTGCAAAATATAAACCAGGGACACTTGATTCAAATGACTCGTTCAGTCTTGGAAAGGAAGTGTAATCTTCTTCCCGTTCAATTTCGGCTAATAATGAAGCATCGAAAAATGGTACTTTATCGATATTAATATGGAAACCAGTTGCGGCAATGATGTGATTTACAACCTTTTCAGTCCCATTAGATAAAACAAGTTTCAGCTCATCATTATTTATTTGTTCAATTTTCTCAATAGCCACACCACTATTTTGTGGTACAATTCCTTCCACATACGGCTTTAAGAAATGTGCCACACTTCCTGGCGACTGCCCCCATCCTTGCTTCTTCTCTTCCAGAGGAAGAGTGTAGAAAATATCCCCAACATCCCGGAGCGCAATTTCATTTTCTCTACTTCCGGCATAATTAGGTCCGGACTTACGATAAACTAATTCTACATCAGCACCATCTCGATGTAGTAATCCTGCTGCTTCCCAAGCACTTTGACCGCTACCAAGAACAACTACTTTTTTCCCTTTAAATTCGGAAAAGCTTGTGTAACCAGATGTATGCGACACTAAATTTGATGGAAGGTCTTTTAAGAAGTTTGGTAAAAATTTATAATGTTCTACACCTGTAGCCACGATAATGTTTTTCGCTGTAAAAACCTCTCCACTTTCGGAAGTCACTTCGTAATTGCCTTCCTTGTACACTACCTTGGTAATTAATTCAGGAGTAAATTCAATTCCAGCCTTCTGAGCAAACCAATTTGCATACTCCACAAATATCGGCCTTGGCAGTGGTGTGACCAATTCTATACCAGTTTCTCCGGCGAATTGTTGGATCGTTAACTCATCCTTTGAATCTGAAAAACTAACAAACTCATGCGGAGTTCGGATAAACATATCTTGAGGCATTTGATTTTTCCAAAAATCCATTGGGTACCCGAATAATTTGTAACTTAGATTACTGGCAACAGTATGCGCAGCTAATGAGATCCCAAATGGGCCTGAACCAATAATAATGACATCTAACATAATAAACCTCTCCTTTTTCACACTAAATTTAATTGGTGGACCCTTCATCCTGGACTTAACTTATCGATAAAACCGTCTCAAATCTTTATGATTTGCAACAAGATGATTGATTTGCTTGCGATTCCTTATTCTCATCATCCTTATTTTCTTCTTTCTTCACTTCGACAAATTGAATGTTGCAACAAGAGCTATTACTATCCTTTTTACCAAATAAACTTTTTAAAATACTCATTTTTCATTTCCTCCTAAGTAATAAAATATTTTCGTTTAAACCATATAAAAGAGAAATCCGGAGACGGTTGACATCATGAAGACTGATACTACAAAAGCACCGACTAATTTCTTTTTGAAAATGCTATTTAAGAGTGTTAGTTCCGGTAGACTAGCGCCTGCAGAACTAATCATTAATGCCATAACAGGTCCAAGAGCCATGCCTTTTGCTACCATGATTTGAGATATTGGAATCATCGTTGAGAGTCTGATGTATAACGGGATACCTATAATCGCTGCAATTGGTACTAACCACCACTTATCTCCTCCCATATAAGTTGATATCCAATCAGTAGGAACAGCTCCGTGGATGATTGATCCGATACCAGCGCCAATAAGTAGATACGGGTAAACGGTTTTCATTAACTGAATCGTTTCAGAAATCGCTGATTTTATATTGAATCGTTTGGAATCTTGATCATAACCTGTCACAATCACTTGTCGTACTTGATTTGCGAAGCCGAGCTTTTCTAATGAGAATCCTATCATTACCGATAAAACGGAAGTAACCACTGTGTATATTACTGCCACCTTGATACCTAATATTGCTGTCATTAATGTAATGATGGTGGGATCCAGTACGGGTGAAGAAAATAAGAAAATCATTACGATACCAAACCGCACTTTTTTATTTAGCAAGTTCACGACGACAGGGATGGTTGAGCATGAACAAAAGGGTGTAATGAATGCGAATCCCAAGGCAATTGATGCGCTGACTAATGGGTGGCTCTTTTCCATCCATCTTTCCATTTTTTCATAGGGAATGAATCCTTGAATCAGGTTGATTAAAAATGAGATTCCTACAAATAAGACCGTTAATTCTAGAGCAATAATCAGAAAGCTTTTTCCTATTTCTAACCAGTTAACATCAAACATCTTTTTCGTCTCCTTTAAATTTGATTTTAATTAATTGCACTTTGCAAGTATTGGTGATTTTTTTATGAGCAACAATCGTTACTCATAAAAGTGGTTGACAGCAATATTTTGTTTTTTCCATTGCATTAGCCAATAGTTGAATGGACCGAAGCACTGTTTCTTTTTCAAAATCATTGAGATGAGAAAATACTTCCTCTAGATACTGTTCCATTTGTGTGTCGATGGCTGTTGCGACAAACTTGCCCTCTGTTGTCAAAGATAAAATCGAAATTCGTCGATCATTAGGATCCTGTGACTTTTTCACAAAACCTTGTTTTATTAAGCTTTGAATTTGTCTGCTGAAAGTAGTTATGTCGATTCCAAGATTTTGCGCAAGCTGTTGCATAGCTGGATGATGACTTTTATCAATTTCATATAGGATATGACTATGGACAACAGATATCTCGACATTGCCAACCGTACAACAATTTTTATTTAAGAAACCAAATCGGCGAGTCAAAATTTGAAAAAGCTCACGAGTGTTTTCCATTATTTTCACCTCTTGGTTTTATCATACAACATTATTTGTAATTTGCAAGTATTTATTTTAAATAAATTTAATATCATTTCTAATGTGCACTTCCTAAGGTCTTGCCCAATTATAAATCGAACATCCACCTTCCCTTATAGGGTTGAATATACTGCCATATACTTTGGAGGTGGGTAGAATGAAGATGCTTTACCAAGATGACCCTGCTGCTAGGCCGCAACTAGAAGATTGGAAAAAAAGTGCCCTAGAAAACTTTTCGATGAAAATGAGTAATAAAAATAATCCCTTTCCATGCATCCCAGCAACGATTGGTTTCACCAAAAATCAGCTCCGATATAGCTTTATCGGAGATCCTAGAGATCCTTCAACTATAATGGAATTGGCAGAAGCAATAAAAGCCTTTAGCAAGACTTCAAGGGATAGCGGTCCCTTTACTTCTTTAATCGTATTCTACGAAACTCCAGAGGAAATGATATCTACTTATAGAGTGGAAGATTATGAAAATCTATTCTGGTATCATTTGAGTGGGGTAAGTGCCATTGATCCCTATGAATGGCCTGAAGAGATTCCAACGAATCCACATGATCCATTATGGGAGTTTTGTTATAATGGGGAAAAATACTTTATGTATTGTGCAACTCCTGCTCATAAAAATCGCCAAAGCAGGCATTTTGACGTGATGATGCTTGCCATTACCCCTCGTTGGGTCCTTCAGGATTTTAACAAGCAGCCAAAGTTGGCTGCTCGAATCAAAAAACAAGTAAGAAAACGGCTAGAAGCTTATGATTCAGCCCCCATTCACCCCGATTTAAACAGCTATGGCATGGATGATAATTTTGAATGGAAACAATATTTTCTCCGCGACGATGATCGCTCATTATCCAAATGCCCCTTTCACCGAATGCTCAGGTTTTTAAACCTTGACCAATAAAGCATGCAGGAGAGTGCTCCTGCAATACATAATCTCCTGTCAGCTGATTAAATTTGGACGATTGGAAGTTAGGCATATCGGATGGTTTACTTCATTTGGAATTGCCATTCGTTATAGTCTTGGATGGCTTGTTTTAATGTCCCCTTTGTCGCCACTTTTCCATTTAGTTCAATCCCCAATTCCACAATGGTATTGGTGATTTCAGGTCGGACACCTGTTAAAACGGCTTCACAACCTTGAATTCGAATCCCATTAATGATCTTGAATAGATGGTTTAATACACCTGTATCTAAAAATGTAACACCTGAAAGGTCAATAATTATGTATTTGATATTTTGCTGATGAATTTGCTCTAAGACACTTAATTGTATAACTTTCGCCCGTCTTGTATCAACCGTTCCGATGATAGGTAAGATGGCCATTGTATCGGACATGGGAATAATCGGAACATTTAAATCGTCAATTAACTCATTTTGTGCCTCTATGAGAAAGCTTTTGTATTCCGAAAAACTAGCGGAAAAATGTTTAATATAGGTATCTAAGTTATAGTTTATTAATCTTTCGATTTCAAAGACTTCTTTTATGCTTATCTCTTGATGGATACTATAATTATATTGGAAATCCCAATAGGTTTTGCGAAGAGATTGGAACCATTCTAGCTTAAGGAATAATTCCAAGTCTGATTTCGCCCAATTTTTCCCATGTTCTTTAGCGTGAAGGACTAAACCAAACTCATCCGCTGCATTTAATAAAGTGACAATTTGATCGGCTGAATTGATCACATACTCCGAGTCAATTTCTTTGATACCTAAAATATGATCGAATAAACCTTTCCCCTGCTCTTTAAGCAGTTCCATAAAACTCTTTTTATTCTCTTCGTAAAAATCACTAAATGTTTGATTTTCAACATATTGCAAGTTCAATTCTAACACTCCCAAATATCTATTCTCTTGGACAGGAAATTCAATCATGAAGCAGGTGCCTACCCCCACCTCACTTGTGACACTAACTTTTCCATTATGTTCGTAAATAGTGGAATAGACCTGGGTAAGGCCCATTCCTGTCCCAGACTCTTTTGATGTGAAGAAGGGAGTACCCAGTATTCCGAGTTTATCCTTCGGTATGCCTACTCCCGTATCCTGTATGGATAGTAACAACTTTTCATTTTTAAAATAGTGCTTAATCGTTATGATCCCCGCCTCGGGCATGGCTTCAAAGGCATTTTTTATTAAGTTAAACAAGGCTTTTTTTATTTGATTCCGCTTACCATAAACCGTAACATGAGTATCTTCAAAATATTTTTCTATTGAAACATGATAGACTTGATTTTGAAATAAATACAAGATTGCTTCTATTTCAGTTGTTAGGTTTATATTCGAAAAACTTTCCTCGTCTAGATCAGGCTTAGAAACATTTAACAGGTTTTGCATGGTTAACAGGGCATTTTCTAACTCATCAACAGCAATATCTAGGTAGGAATGAGGACGCTCTTCCTTTAATAAATGTAAAAACCCTTTAACAGTCGTTAAAGGGTTTCTTACTTCATGCGCTATTCCTGCCGCAATTTGACCCACTGCTGCTAAACGATCAAGAGTTATGTCATTCGAATAATTTTTACTTGAATAATTCATTTTTCCATTTAACAGCAACTATCTTCGTCCCTTCTTTAGAAGTTTCTATATGAAAATCATCCATTAATCTTTTAGCTCCTAAAAGCCCCTTACCTAGGCCTTTTTTCGAAAAACCAGCTTGACCATTAAGGATTTCATCCAACTGTATGATTCCCTTACCATAGTCTTGAACAATGACTTTAATCCCTTTAGATTTTATTGTTTCTAAATGGACAAGTCCATGAGTACCGGAATGATCAATAATATTACGGGAAAGTTCCGAAACGGCCACAATTACCTTTTGTGTATCAACCTTTGAAAATTGAAGTGAGCTAGCGAGAATCCGAATCGCTTTAATTGCCATTCTAATATCATTTTCAGAAGTTATTATAATCTTTTTAATCATATAATAATTATAAATCATTCATACATAGAGAAAAGTGCCTGTTTTTCAAAATGAATCGATAGAACTAGTTTTTGAAATATTATAATATAAGACTTAGATTATTTCGGTCTTAGAGTTTAAAAGAATGGTAATCCCATAGGAGGAGCATACATGGATAGAACAACGCTAGAAAAATTTGGTCTAGAACCGATACCTGAAGAAAAGAAAAGCACACGTTGGTATGAGTATGCGATTATTCAATTTTCTTTCTCACCAAATGCTGGCAACTTTCTTGTTCCTGCATTAGCTGTTACAGCTGGAGGACTGTCTTTTGGTTGGGCTCTTTTGTGTACAGTTTTGGGAGCTTCGTTATCTTTTTACATTGTTTCCGTAATGTCACAGCCAGGATCAAAGTATGGTATACCTGCACAATATGCGTTCCGTTCATTTCTCGGAATTAAGGGGGCAAAATATATTTCCTCCCCATTAAGAGCCATATCACTCATCTATTGGTTCGCTGTGCAGACGATTGGCGGAGCGTTAATTATTCAGGTGATCCTCAAAAAGTTAGGAGGTATGGCGATTCCACTTCTTCCGATTACTCTCTTCTTATCTATCTTTATGTCAGTACTTGCGATTATCGGATTTGAAGCAGTCCGAAAAATGACGAAGTATTGTTTGCCTATTATCATTTTAGGTGGAATGGTTATGCTTCTATTATTTATGATTTCTCCTATAGATGCCTTTCATTTTGACCAGGTATGGAATTCCCAGCAAGCGACCAACCAAGTATCATCGATGATTTTCTATGCGGGATTAGCCTTTGTTCAATATCTTGGAGGAGCGTGGAGCTCATCTGATTTAGCAAGATACGCAAAATCCGATCGTGATGCTCATTGGGGGATCATGATTGGTAATATTTTGGGATATTCTTTCACTGCTTTCATAGGGATTTATGCTGCGTTGGCAACAGGGAACTGGAATCCGTATGTAGCGGCAAACGACCTTACTCATTCTCAGCTCATTACATCCGTTATTTTTTTATCAGCTATGGTCAGTATGGTGTTAATCAATATGAATAATGCTTATTCAGGCGGCTTTAGTCTATTAAACTCATTTCCTTCTCTAGGCAGAATAAAAAGTACCATGCTTTTTTGTCTTCTTGGCATCTTGTTATCATGCTTCCCTGCTGTTGTCGACGAAGCTAAACAATTTATCTCCCTTTTGGGTGTGTTAGTCGGTCCCGTGATTGGCGTTAGCATCATAGAATATGTCTTTATCAAAAAACGAACTATTGACTTGTTCGTACTAAAGGGAGACTACCATTACAACCGGCGTGCCATGATTCTCATCATCTTAGGAACCATACTGGCACTTGTTCTGCCTCGTAATTGGCCGTCTGGTACCATTATTTTTGCATTCGTTTCAGTGATTTATTTTTTATGGTCAAAACACAAGGAGAAAGCCAAGCTGAAAAGCGATTTCACCTATTAAAAATATATGAGGTTAATAAGATAGTTCATAAATGATAGAATATAAAAAGGATTTTTCCTTCGGAGAACGAAATATAGTAAGATGAAAAGTAAGGAGATTACTAGACCAGTTATTTTGAAAGTATTCTCCTTCTCACCTTAATCTGAAAAGCGAGGTTTTATTCATGTATAGTTTTAAAAATGATTATAGTGAAGGTGCACATCCAAGAATATTAAATGCCTTAATCCAATCCAATTACGAGCAGGAGGATGGCTATGGGGCAGATCGATTTTCCCAAATGGCTGCAGAGCGGATCAAGGAATTAATGGGACGACCCGATTTAGATATTCATTTTTTATCGGGTGGAACCCAAACAAATCTAACGGCGCTCTCTGCGTTTTTAAGACCACACGAAGCGGCCATTTCAGCAACGAGCGGACATATTTCCACCCATGAAACCGGAGCTATCGAGGCTACTGGTCATAAGGTAGTGACGATCGAAACGCGGGATGGAAAGCTATATCCATCTCAAATTGAAGAAATCATCCTTCAACATACCGATGAGCATATGGTCAAACCGAAGCTTGTGTACATTTCCAATTCTACGGAAATCGGTTCGATTTATAAAAAAGATGAGCTAGTTGCCCTAAAAGAATTCTGTAAGGAGAGAAATTTGCTCCTATTTATGGATGGGGCAAGATTAGGTTCAGCCCTTTGTTCGGAAGAAAACGATTTGCAGCTACGAGATCTACCAGACCTCGTGGATGCATTCTATATTGGCGGAACGAAGAACTGTGCCCTTCTTGGTGAAGCTCTAGTCATTTGCAGTAGCGCACTTAAGGAAGATTTTCGTTTTCATATGAAGCAAAAAGGAGCTCTTCTCGCCAAAGGTCGTGTTTTAGGAATCCAATTTCTAGAACTATTCCGAGACAATCTGTTTTTCGATTTAGCCTTACATGCAAATAGAATGGCAAAAATATTACGTGATGAATTTGAAGGTAAAGGTTTCCCGTTTTTAACTCATTCACCGTCCAATCAAATTTTTCCGATTCTACCGAATTCACTGATTGAGGAGCTACAAAAGAAATATTCCTTTTATGTGTGGGCAAAAGTAGATGGGGAACACTCAGCGATTCGGTTAGTAACCTCATGGGCTACAAATGAAGGAACGGTACTGTCTTTTATTGAAGACATGAGAAGAGCAAGTATCTAACAAAAACAATGAATTCATATAATAACTACAATACTAGCAGTCCAAATTTATTTGGACTGCTAGTATTTTTTAATAAATGATTATTGAAACTCAAACTTTACTGGTCTCAGGAATAAATCTACTAATGTTTCCTTTGCACATTTATTTTCAAATAGAATCTCATATAAGGCGTTACAGATTGGAAGTTCTATGTCATACTGTTGAGATAATTCCCTTATAGCCTTTACTGTAGAAACACCTTCTGCTAGTTTTCCAAACCTTTCTCCTTCCACATAGGCTTGTCCAAATTTTCTATTATGACTATGTATCGAGAATAATGTTGCTTCATAATCACCTAAATGACTTAACCCGTAAACCGTTATATCATTTCCACCCATTGCACTTACCAGACGAGAAATTTCTCTTGTACCTCTTGCCATAAGCGAACCTTTTAAACTAGTATAGCCCAAACCATCTAACATGCCTGCCGCAATCCCCATAACGTTCTTCGTTGCAGCTCCTATTTCATTCCCGATAAGGTCTTGACCATAATAGAACCTGATTAAATCACTATTAAGTTCTTGTACAATCATTTTTGTCAAATCAACATTTTTCGAATCGATTACCATGCAATTCGGAATATCATTGACAAAATCTTGAACATGTCCTGGTCCAATCCAAACTGCCACATTCACCTTTCTTCCAATCTCCTCACTAAATACTTGAGAAAGTCTTTTACCGCTAGAGGCTTCCAGACCTTTCATACATAGAATGAAGGTTTTGTTTTCCGTTTCTTCTAATAAGCTTAATTGTTTGGCAAATGACCTTAATTCTTGAGCACTGATGGAAATGATGATTAATTCAGCAAATGAAATTGCTTGCTCTAATGAATGGCTTAATTCAATATTATCTGGTAAAGAGAGGTAATCATTCTTTCTAGTTTCTTTTAATCCAACAAAATTTCTTGAACTTTCCCTCCCCCATAACATGACATGATGCCCAACTTGATTGACATACCAAGCCATAAACGTTCCCCAACGCCCACAGCCTAAAACTGAAATATTCATGATATTCTCCTTTTTCATTTGTTATCCACAAAATGAATCGTTTTTTTACAATTGTACCAAACTTTTACCCATAGCCAATCCTTCCATCAATTTCTCATGAAATATCCATGCTTTTTGTGAAGGTGCTGTAGCACCAAGACATATAAACACTGGATCTGGGCCATGGGAGCCGTTATAGGTTACGACTAAATGCTTATAGAGTTTAACGGTGTTCTGTTCGTCACGAAAAAAAGATAATTGTGGGTTGAAAGGACGATTGCCCTCTGTAAATTCACTTCGATATTCGCTATATTCAGGGAGGTCTTCTAGATGTTTAACCTGACTAAAGGTGACAATAATATCCCGGGATTCGAAAAAAAGTAATACAAATTCGTAGGATAACCCAGCACTTCGGATTTCGGCTACTACATTTAGTTCTGGATGTTGATTCGAGAGGTGATAGATGGAGTCAAATACATAAGATGCACGCTGACGAGAAATAAAGTTTTTTTCGGTTAAAATATTCGTTTTTCCTTCTCTACCCTGATAAAAACGATTTAACCCATTTTTAATTCCATTTATAATCAATTGCTTTTCTGGACCACTTAGGAAGAATTCACTCGCAACCTGATCCATTCTATTCCCTCCTCTAGATTCAATGATACTAGTATTTTCCTATTCATCATCTGAAAATGTCAAGAAAATACTGAAAATTCAATGTAATAGCCTTTACTCCCTCTTTAAAAAAACATATCCCATTCCCTTCCAATCTACTAACTTGTATAATTAATTTAATGATAAGAATTTTAAAGGGGAATATGAATGATACATACAATAGAATTAAAGAATGAAAATCTTCACGGTTCATTTAGTAAGGATTATCAACCTATTTTAACAGTGAACTCCGGCGATTCCATTCGCTTAAAAACTCCTGACATTCAGTGGGGTTACGCTAACTCCAAGAAAGAAGATCGAATGATTTATTCATCTAGAGAGAAAGAGGATAAGCCTGGCCATCCGATGGTAGGTCCAATTGCGATTCGAAACGCCAAACCTGGAATGGTGTTGGAGGTAAAGTTAAATGATATCGTTCCCGGTTGGTATGGACGTAATTGGGCTGGGGGAATGAACAATTGGCAAAACGAAAAATTAGGATTAATAGATGTACCGAGGGTGCAATTGGATTGGGAACTAAATGCGACAACCATGACGGGTACCTGTCAGATTGGGTCAAAATCTTTTCATATCGGTTTACAGCCATTTATTGGCTTAATGGGTGTAGCTCCTAGCGAACCTGGTGCTCATTCTACTCCCCCACCCCGATCCGTTGGCGGAAATATAGATTGTAAGGAATTAGTTCGGGGCAGTAGTTTATTCTTACCCATTTCTGTAGACGAAGCCCTTTTTTCTATAGGAGATGGGCATGCTGCTCAAGGTGATGGCGAGGTATCGGGTACCGCAATTGAATGTCCGATGGAATTAGTGGACATTACTCTCATTGTCCATGAGAACATGGAATTATCTCTACCAATGGCCCATACACCTACTGGCTGGATCACCTTTGGGTTCAACGAAGATCTAAATCAAGCTACTGCTGATGCTCTAAATACGATGGTGGAACTAATCGCCCAACGGCATAATATCGAAAAAGCGGAGGCATTAGCATTAGCAAGTGTCGTTGTTGATCTTCGAATCACTCAAGTCGTAAACGGAGTAAAGGGTGTTCATGCCGTTTTGCCGCATGGGGCTATTCGATCATAATAAAGGGGCGGTCTATATCGGACCGCTCCCCTTGTTTACCTTATTTTAGAACATATCCCATTTCTATTCTAACTTCTCTCTTTTCGATATCATGGTTGGAATAACTCAGCCTATCAAAACCGGTTAGTTTGAATCCATGTTTCTTATAAAAATTAATCGCTGGGAAATTGGATGTCTGAGTTTCTAGTACCATTGCTCTAACACCTATCTCTCTTCCCCGCTTTTTTGCCAATTCTATTAACCTACTCCCTATTCCCTTAGCTTGCATCGATTTTTCTACATGAATATCCCATATTCGCAACACATTATTCCATTTTTCATGGTATAGGCTTAAAAACCCTACTTCGATATCTTGTGATTCTGCTATATAGTATTCCATTGGTGGCAACGTTTCATTGAAAATGTCAGTTTCTAAATATTTTTCAAACTTTTCGTTAAAATTCTTCGCCACTAACTCCATACTCCATCCATTCTCATTTTCTATTATAGATAGATCATAATATTGCTCGGAGCTATATTGATAGATTACTTTTTTGCCATTGGGATAATCTTCTTTCGTTATCCTCCTGATAGTGATCATTTGATCCCTCCTTCTACAAAACGAGTAAATATGTCTGTATTTAGAATTAATATTATAAGAAAAAGCACGAGAAGTTTCCCGTGCTCTATGTCATATTTTATTCTTGAAGATTTAATTGCCATGAAACACCAAATCGATCATTGGCCCAGCCGAACTTCTTACTGAAACCATAATTTCCGATTGGCATAAGCGCTTGTCCACCATCCAAAAGCTTTTCATAAAGCTTGTCTATTTCCACTTCGGTATCACAAGTAACATAAATGGAAAATGAAGGGGTAAAAGAAAACTGATGCTTAATATTACTGTCAATACACTTGAACTCTTGTCCTTTCAAGGAGAAAGTGGCAAGCATCACGGTTCCTTCATCTCCACTCTGATTTGGACCATAACGAACAATATTTTTAATCTCTGAATCCTCGATGAGCGTCGTATAAAAATTCATCGCTTCCTCTGCCTTGCCATCTTGGAACATTAAAAATGGTGTAACCTTTTGCACAATGAATCGACTCCTTTTTTGTCATATTTTCAAATTAGCATAGAACATTTCAATAATAGCCCTGTTTTTAACCTATGTATCCTTGAATGGTCGGTTGGTATTTTCTCATTGGTTTTTTGCTTATTAGATCCTTCATATAGAAGTCGCCTTGTGGATTTGTTTTCTTTAACAATTCCATTAAATAGGCTATATCATCCATGGCTCTATGAGTTTGAAAATTGGTAATTTGGTGGGCTTGAAGCAAGGTCAGAAGCTTGCTGTTTGAAAAACCGTACGATTTCCAAGGGATATTCCTCATACTACAGTACCATTTTAACTCATTTACTGCAGGATACATACGAAATAAGAAACTTCTATCAAACGAAGCATTATGAGCAATTGCTGCATCTGCCATGGCAAAATATTTCATAATTTTGTCATCCGGAAAGCTTTTACCCCGAACCGAATCAAAAGAAATTCCATGTATTCTGTATGCTTGGTCGTAGTTTTTCAATGCCGAACGCGAAATGGGTTCTCTTAAGAAAGAATCCTCTTCTTTAATATCTAAAATTTCCCCCGTATCACTGCGATAAGAAAATAATTTCATGGCCAACTCGATCATTTCGTCAGAATCAGGTCCCAATCCCGTTGTTTCCACATCCAACAACAAGCCTAATTTTTCATACTTACTCAATTTCATCCCACCTATAATGTGTACTCAATAAGCGTATTATATCAGAAAAAAGTAGCAAGTGGGCCATAGGGATTGGGGGGATTCTTCCTCTCATTCTTATTATCATTCCTGAGAAGTTAAGCATATCTACCTAAACTTAATTTTCACGTTTCCACCATTCATCAATCATTTCTTTAAAGATTTCATTTAAAGACTGCTTTTTTTGTTTATTTATCCATTCAACCTGGTTGATTGGTAGCTTTAATTTTAACCGAATTTCTTCATCCGGCATTTCCACATTTCTAATTTCTTCTAGCGTGATTCCCTCTTCAATATTCGGAAACGAAAAATCATTTTCATTCAATCTATTAATATCGGCATATTCCTGCCAATCATCAAGCTCACAGAATAAGTTTAATTGAGGCAATTTGCTAGGCAAAATCTTTAAATGCATAATAGAATGAATATTTCTTCCATTATCCAATTCTATTTCTATAATCAGATTTTCAAATTCTTTATGTTTTCTAACCGTCACTTCACTTACAACTAGATCTAATTGTAATGTCGATCCCGAATTTGATTCAAAAATATAAATAGCACTATTAAAAAAGTGAATACTTATACCATCTATTTTCACTGATGTTACACTAACCATAATCCGTGCCCCCATGAAGCCAAGTGTTATTTAAATAATAACAAGAATATAAGGGAAACTCCACAACAGATTAAGTGTAAGATTCGAATAATTAGGATGCAATGATAGCAGTTTTATGATAGGAATAAAGTCCGGTGTACGGGACTACTCAAAGAAACCTGTTACGATTATTTCCTTTTTGAATTCCTGTGAATATAAAGCATGCTATACATGCTACAGTTGTAACAATCAAACCAAATAGAAGCCCAATACTGGCCATAAAAGTATCCTCGCCTGGATATTTTGGTTCAAGAGTTACATATTTATAGATAAACCAGATAGTGAGAAAAAAATAAAAACTACTTCCTATGGTACCCATTTTTAAACGACCGCTACCTTCTCCTTGCCAAGAAAGATTCACCAGCAACCAGAAAAAAACACTTAAAATTACAGCAAGAAACATAATTAGTAAGTGAATAAATGGAATCGATAAATACTGAATAACTACTAGTAATCCCCCTGTCAAAAAGAATAAAAGTGCATTCATTAAAAATATAAAAATCCCAGCAAGCCAATAATGTTGAACCAGCTTACTTTTTTTCAATAAACTAACTAGTTTATTATTTTCACCTATGACAGAATTCATTCCATTACGAATAAGGACAAAAATGATTACACCCAAAAGGCCAAATATTAAAATGAATGAAAATCCCAATCCCTAACCCCTCCATGTGACATATTTTAATCTGAATGTAGTCCTTAGCATATTTAAGTTAATGTTATAATAACACTAACATTTATTGTTTTACAATAAATAATTAATGATTATTGTGATTTTTTTATCGATACAACACCAAATCCATGAACACAAAAAGCCAAACTAACCTAATATGGTACAGTTTGGCTTCTTAAACGTTATGATACTTCTTTAAAACCTACAGAGAAAAACCCTCTATACCGTAATGAAAGGTAATTAGACTGAAAATAGTGTAGAAAACTGCTGGGTGTATTTCCCTTTAACGCATTTCACCCGTATAGTATGAGCTAGGTAATTTTTCAAAGTCATAATCTTTGAGCTCTTCTAGAGTGATATTGGCGTGTGAACCTTCGTGCACCATTAGGTTACTGTTTTCACCTAAATGAACTAAAATAACTGGCTTGTTAGTCGCAAATGCGTAACCCATTTCCCAGGCCGTTCCACTGTCAGAGTAGTTACCATAGTATATCCCTACAACGATTTCAGCCCAATTTATGTACTTAACATCATCCATAAAGGTTTCGATTGACCATTGGCGAGATCCAAACTCGGCTTGATGGTCTGTTGGCTTTCTCATTGGCGAGAAAACGTTTAAACCTTTTTCTGCTAAAATTTTCTCCACTTGTTCCACAATCGCAATCTCTTTTTCATTAAAAAACGGACTTGCTAAATAAACCCTTTTCATTCCATTAAGCTCCCTTCATGATGTCTGAATCATTTTACTAAGCTATAGTCTATCCTATTTTTTCTATAACCACCACAATGTCAACTTCGAGCTATTCCCTAACACTTGGGCATCTTAAAATTTGACTAGTTTTCTTATTAATTTGCTACATCTACCAACGACTTTTTCAAAAAGGGACATTGTATCAATACCTCTTTCTATTCTTGTCAAAAAAAAAAATACTTGGTTAAATTGTTCAACCAAGTAAACTCGTTTCTATCGCCGGCAATAATTAGACTACCATATCTTATCTATCACTCTCATCCAGTTTCCGCCTAGGATTAGTTTGATATGTTCATCTTTATATCCTCTGCTCAATAAGCCTCTAGTAATATTGATTGATTCCGTGTACTGTTCAAATCCTACTAGCGCATCAGTGGTTGGTAATTTGTCTTCTTTCCGAAAACCTATTGTTGGAGCTATTTTGGTTGCAATCCATTCCTGAACAAATAGTGGCATATTCATCGGCCAATCTGTTCCAATACCCACGTGCTCTACTCCGACAAGTTTGACTAAATGATCCACATGATCTAAAAAGTCGTTCAAGTCTGGTCTTTCTTTTTCCTGATTAAGAAATTGAGGGACGGTAACGACTCCGATCACTCCCCCCGTTTTGGCAATTGCCTCTAAGGTGTAATCATCCTTCCCTCTTGCGTGGCCGCTTACTGATTTACAGGCTGTATGCGATGCAATAACAGGTGCATCCGAAATTTCACATGCGTCTAAAGTCGATTGTCTTCCAGTATGACCGGTATCAACAATGATTCCTAACTCATTCATTTTTTGAATAAATTTCACACCAAAATTGGAAATTCCGGCATCATTCCGTTCGGTACAGCCTGCTCCAACATGGTTATGCATATTATACGTTAATTGGATAACCCGAAGTCCGAATTGATACATCATTTCCAGGTTTGCTAAATCGGTGCCAAGCCACTCTGTATCTTGGGTTGTGACCATCCCCGCAACTTTTCCTTCTCTCTTTGCTCGGCGGATATGCTCCCCTTTTGTTGCTTTTACCAGCCAATCAAACGAGTCGAATTGATATTGTGCCTGTACTAAACTTTTTATCGAATCTTCCATTGACCGACTACCCTTACCGCCTGAAATTTGTCGATTCCCAGCCGTTATCCCAGATTGTAACCAACAATCTTTAAACTCTGGTAGTTTTCCCTCCGCAGCCATATTGATCGATTCACGTATAAAGCTAAATACATATTCATTGGGATCTTGGATGTGCTTTTCACATCTCTTTTTCAATTCTTCTGTTGCATCTTCGGTAAAATTAAGGGGGGACATTGGTCCCTGATAAAGCATATCTATGATGATGCTATCTTCATGTAAACGTTTCGCCCTTGCTTCTTGATCTGCCGTTAATTGAAAATCAAATAAGTGAATAGACAAGGTATTCCACTCCTTTTTCATTTAATAGATTAGGATGAAGGAAAATCTAAGGTGATAGCCATTGTGTTTGGACAGTAGGAGTCAGTTAGTGCGTAGTGGTATGACAAAAAAAGCGAAAGCTACAAAATTTTAAAAAATAAAGTATTTCCTTTAAATTATATAATAAATTTTACAGAAAATTCAATCAATAACTCTTATTAAAAAAACTTGGTTAAACATTATTAACCAAGTGAAGTTCTTTTCTATTATTATTTCATGATTTTATCCCTGGACAGGGCATGTTTAAATTGTTCGATTAAGATAGGGACGATTTCAAAGGCGTCGCCAACAATACCATAATGACAGTTTTGGAATATAGGGGCGTCTTTGTCCTTATTGATAGCAATGATTAAACCAGAATTTTTCATTCCGACAATATGCTGGATCGCACCGGAAATACCAATCGCAAAATAGATTTTAGGCGTGACCGTCACCCCGGTTTGCCCAACTTGGTGAGAATGATCAATCCAACCTGCTTCCACCACATCTCTGCTAGCACCAACCGCTCCTCCCAGGGTTTCTGCCAATCGATGGATTAACTGAAATCCTTCATAGCTCCCTAATCCTTTTCCCCCTGCCACAATAATGTCCGCTTCGTCAATTCTTACTTTCTTTACCGTTTCCTTTACAATTTCTAAAACCTTTGTCCGGACATCTTCTTCCTTTAGGGAAATCGTTTCTTCGACGATCTTACCTGTTCTTCCTGACTCAGGAGGCAGCGCTTTCATTACTTTCGAACGAACCGTTGCCATTTGCGGTCGATATTTTTTACATAAAATTGTTGCCATAATATTACCGCCAAAAGCAGGTCTACTTGCCAATAGTAAGCCCGTTTCCTCTTCTACATCCAGTTCGGTCGTATCCGCCGTCAATCCTGTTGGCAAATCGGTGGCTACCGCGCTTGCCAGGTCTTTCCCCGTAGAGGTGGCCCCAAAGAGAATAATTTCCGGTTTATGCTTATCCGTGCATTCTAGTAGTGCCTTCATGTATGTTTCAGTCCGATAATGTTTAAAGATCGGTTGATCATAGACATAGACAGTATCGGCTCCATATTCAAAAAGGGTTTTCGTTAAATGCTTCACATTTTCCCCGATTAATATCCCAGCCAATTCCACTCCCCGCTTGTCAGCCAACTTTCTTCCAGCACCCAATAGCTCGAGTGATACGGAAACAACCGAGTCATCCTTCTGTTCAATGAATACCCAAACACCCTTGTAGTCTTTGAAATCCAATTATCTTCCCTCCTTTGTTTCAAATAGTTCTTTCTTTTCAAGTACAATTGAAAGCAATTGATCGACTTGTGTTCTCGGGCTACCTTCCAGGATTGTGCCTCCGGTCGGTTTTGGCGGTGCCCATACTTTAGAAACAATCGTTGGCGATCCCTTCAAACCAAGTTGCTTGATGTCAATATCCTCTAAGTCATCTACTGACCAAATATGAGGCTGATATCTAGCGGCTTTAATCATGTTTGGAAGCGGAGAATACGGAACTTCATTGATGGTTTTTTCAACAGCAAACAAACACGGCAATGTGGAACGGACCACTTCGTATCCGTCCTCCAATTTGCGATGGACAACAGCATATCCTTCGTCTAGATTGATTTCTTCCACTTTGTTCACAGAGGTTAGCGGTGGGATATCGAGCCTACGGGCGATTCCAGGTCCAACTTGGCCGGTGTCCCCGTCGATAGACATTTTTCCACAAATGATTAAGTCCACTGGCTTCACTTTAGCTATTTTTTCAATCGCCTTTGTCACCGTGTAACTTGTTGCCAAAGTATCTGCACCAGCAAAGCGGCGATCTGTAATTAAATAGCCCTCATCTGCGCCAATTTCAATACATTTTTTAATCGCAGAAACAGCAGGTGGCGGTCCCATCGTGACAACAGAGACGATTCCACCATAGCGATTTTTTAGACGAACAGCCTCTTCCACTGCATGGGCATCATATGGGTTCAATATCGCAGGTGCCGTCCTCCGATCCATCGTGTTTGTTTTCGGATTCATCTTAATAATCTTCGTGTCTGGTACTTGTTTGATACAGGCTACAATATGCAGCATTAGACCCCTCCTTTTTTATAGAAGCACTTGGTTCTTCATTATCGTATCGATTTTTCACGTCAAAAAGCCCTTATACGCCCGTCTATATTTACTTTATTAAAAGAGAGGTCGAAACATTCGAATTTTCTGAAAACCTTATCCACTTTCACTGAACAAAAAAGGAGGAAAAGCCTACCTCTATAACAGAATCGAATAAACAAATCCCTAAACACAAAATAGTATCTTAGAATTCTTAACTATTTCGAAATTTTCATATAAAGGTAGCAAAAGAACCTATCCTAATGCTTCACATGCTTCACTTTTGGGCATATAGTATAGAGATTTTAACACAATAGAAGGGGAGAAAATGTCAATGAATTCCTATTACGAGAATATGAGACCACATGGAGGTGGCGGACATGCATCCTGGGGGGGTGGCAGCGGGCATGCCAGTTGGCATCATCATGGAGGCACCTATCCATCCTGGGGGCATGGAGGAGGACCCAATTATTGGCAGCATCATGGCGGTGGTTATCCACACTGGGGGCATGGTGGGTATTGGCACGGAGGAGGCTATTCTCCTAGTGGATTTGGAGTAGGTGCTTTAACTGGAGCAGCATTAGGTGCAACATTGGGTGCGGCAGCCTCTCCAACTGCCTATCCATACCCAGTTCCTTATCCATCTCCGTACACTAACACTTATTATCCTCCATACTAAACGCTTGTTAAGGAAAGGAAAAGGGGAAGGATGCTATACCCTTCCCCTCTATCTTTATTGAATATTGTGGTTATGTCGGAATCGATTTTCCGGATCGTATTTTTTCTTGATTTCTAGTAGTCTTTCAATATTTTCTTGGTAGGCATTCGGGACAGCATTTTCATTTTCACCAATCCCATTCAAGTAAGAGGCTTTTTTATGCGAAAATGGTAGTAACCCTCCATAGACGGAGTCAACCCATGTCTTACAAACTTCATCGTCCCCTGACATGGCCATAATATCAACTAATAAGACATACTTGGCATCCCGAATCGCAAATGGGGTCGCTGTTTTGTCAACACGGTTCATCTGGCCGCCAAGCGCCCAAATTTGTACTAGCGAACTCGGTGCAGGTGCGTTGTTTATTTTATTAATAAGTGGGTCTAAGATTTCATCGGTTAACTCATCGAAATATAGCGAAGTCCCATAAACACGAACGTGATTTGGAACCATTGGATCTAATTTCTTCTGATACTGGGCAAAAGGTACGACACCTGTTTGGTCGACAATCGGCGTGGCTAATTCCCGAAGTGGCTGCAAAATGGCTTCTCCTTCTTTCACATCTCCAGCGTATACGCCCATTACCATGAGCACCTTTTTAAAGTGTAAGAATTCTGGCAAAAATGGTGCAGGTGGCAGTACCGCAGCAGTTATGTTAATGGATACGGCTTCATCAGGAGCTTTTTCTAGGAAGTTTTGAGCGTTAAGGAGAATTTGTTTGGCATCGGAAAAATCATACATCACGTCAAGGCCGAAAATTTGCGGACCAACTTTATGTAGTGCAAACTCAAACTTCGTCACAATTCCGAAATTTCCGCCTCCACCACGAATGGCCCAGAATAAATCAGGATGACTTTGATTATTTACATCAAGGGCACGACCATCTGCGGTAACGACTCTCGCTCCAACAATGTTATCACAGGTTAAACCGTATTTTCCTCTTAAATAGCCTAACCCACCACTTAATGCGAGACCAGCAACCCCTGTTTCTGAAACGGTCCCAGTCGGTACGGCGAGGCCATACTTTTGCGTCTCTATGTCGATATCGCCGAGTGTCGCTCCTCCCTCAACTAAGGCAACTTGCCTCATTTCATCTACGGTAACCTTCCTCATCTGAGACAAGTCTATCATTAAACCACCTTCGCAAACAGCAAAGCCCCCGACATGATGCCCTCCACCACGAATAGAGATGGACAATTGTTTGTCATTGGCAAACTGAACAGCTGCCACGACATCATTCTCCGACTCACAAACAACGATGGCTGCCGGTTTTTTATCAACGGCCGCATTCCAAACCTTTCGTGACTCCTCAAAACGATCATCCCCTGGCAGTAACAAACGACTACCTATTTGCCTTTCAAGCACATCGAACATCCTAGATCCACTCCTTTTTAATGGGAAAATAAACCCAATTACAATATACCATTAAAATTTTTATAATAGTCTAACTTTTTTGTAAATTTTTAATGACAATGAAAGGTTATCCTAAAAGAGGATAACCTTTTAAATAGACCAATATCGTTTCACTTATTTTCCAATTTCCCCATGTAAGATAAATGAATTCTACTTTACCCAAGAACTTCTTCCACTACCATCCACTTCTCCCGCCATTCTAACCGTTCTTTCTCTTCAATTTGTTTTTCAAGCTTGTCATCCCAGCGTCCAAGCCATGTATTCCAGACTCTTGCATAGAAGATGTCTTGCTCTTTATTATAAATTTGAAATTCTAGGAATGGGATTTGTTCAATCTTCTGTTGCGTAAAGCTATTCATTTCGGCTACCACTGTTTGATAGCCATCTTCATCAAGCCTATTTTCCCGTTCAGAAACCACCTCTAAAACTCTATCTAGAGTAGCGAGGTAATGATGATTGGCATAGCGAAACAATGGCAATGTTTCTAGGGTTTCTGGCAATGGTTGGGCCATCGCTTGCCAAAACTCATCATGAACGGGGCTATGTGAGATGAATGTTGACTCTTCCTCCATATCCTCGAGAACAATCCCTGTTGTTAGCTGGTCACGCCCTAAAGAAGTAAGTTGATACGTCTCCTTTTCTAATCTAACCAAACCCATTCTCTGCATTTTGATTAGTAAATCGTCAATGAACAGCTCTTCCACCAGCAACAACTCGGACAAATTGGCTGCTCGACGGATTTCGGCCAGTTCAAAAGTAAGCAAGATCATTTTCATGAGAATGTCCATTTGCTTTCGCCTTACTCGTTTAAAGGTTACGTTATAGGATAATATCGGTAGATACCATTGTAAGGAATGCTTGATTTCAATTGTCGGATTTTCAAGTAAGTTTTTACGCAGTAACTTTTTTAATTTATCCATACAAACTCACCTCTTCAAGCGTTCGATGACCCTCTTGTCTTTTCACTGCTTCCAATACGTTTGTGTACATCTGTCGTGTTTGCTTCTGTTTTGGTCGCTCTGTGAACATCTTCGTGCTCCCAATTAACACAAGCAACTCTCTCGCCCGCGACAAGGCTACATTTAGCCTACGGTAATCTTTGGCAAAACCGATGTCATCCTGCTTATTGTCATGATTCCGCACCATACTTAGCACAATCACATCCATTTCCATCCCCTGGAACCGATCGACTGTCCCTGTCCGAATGGTTAAATGCGGTAAGTGAAGCTCCTGTTGGATCATTCGGTCGATTCTTTTTACTTGTTCGCCGTAGAAGCTAATCACGCCGATACTTTTTTTCTCATCGGCACTCATTCTTCTAGCTTGCTTAGCCGCTGAAACTGCTTCATCCAATTCCGTCAGCAACTCTGCAATTCGCTTTAATTCGGCTTGGTTATATAGGCTTTTTCCGCTTTTCATTCTTTCTTCAAAAAACGCAGGCTCATTCGGCATATCTAGCCATAGTAAATGATTGCTGCGATGTATGTGTGCTGACTCTAGTTTGTGATCCCGTTCCAGATTGGAGTCCGTCAATCCACATTGTAGGCCGCCGTTATCCTGTTGATAAAACTGGCTAATCGTCCCCATAATCGATTCGTGCATCCGATATTGAATTCCAAGCATCGTTTTATGGCTATTCGGCAGATTTTTAAACAATCTTTCAAACAGCGACTCATGTAAAAGCTGTTTTAATTCTGTTTTTCCAGCAAAGTCGTTACTTTCTTCTGCCATTTCTTGAAGCGTTTCCTCCAGTGTATCGTCTCCTAATAGAGGTGGTAGCTGATGGTGGTCGCCGACTAAAATAATCTTTTTCCCTTTTAACATCGGCAAAAGAAGCTCAGGTGGAGTCGCTTTGGATACTTCATCAATAATGACTACATCAAAAATCGGGTAGCTTTCGATAAAGTCCTTGCGAGCGGATGCCACACAGGTTGTCCCGATCACATTGGCATGCTTTACATAGAGCTTGCGAATTTCATTGAGGTCGTGGTCATTCGTATCCTTAAGCAAGGATAGCCACTTCCCTTGAATGGCCTGAAATAATGGAAGCTTCTGCTTTTCCTGTTTTAACTTCTCACGGGTAAAAGAAACACTCGCTAAATCTCGTAGAACAGTTTCATGTTCCTGTTCAGGTGTCGTTGAAATGATATCATGTAAAGGAAGCAACTCTGCTTCCTTTTCTCCAAGGTTATATTTCAACTCGGCAAGGCTGGCTTCCTTTTGTGTCCAGTTTCGTTCCTCAACTAGCTTCTGTCCGGTAACTTCTTCTCTCTTTTTTACATTCATTTCAACCCGAGACATCGTTTGTCCATGTTGTAACTTCATTTTTTCCAATTCATGCAATCTAGCTTCAAATTCTCGAAGTACCTCTTTACTATTCGGAATGATTTCTGCAGGCGGCCCCATTTCCTTTTGTCTGTTTTGTAAGGCAAAAAGTTCTTGGTTAGCTACATCATTTGCTCTTTGCCATTTTTGCAGAATCAGCCGATGATCCTCGTGAGTAGCTTGAAGCTGCACTAGCATTTCCTGTTTCAAATCTTGAAGCAAAGCATGTGCCGTCCGTACATATACCTCAAACGGCTTGAGCCGTCTGCCTTTGTGCCAAATAAAATGCCTTCTACTATATAAACCTTCAAGAAAAATGACTAATCTTTGCAGATTCATTTTTGTATTTTGCTTTAATTCACTTCTCAACCTATCTAAGAATTGATCAATTTCCGAAGAGCTCGTTTTGATAGCTTGCACATTCTTCATTCGCTCCTGTAGTTGGTACATTGGCATTTTCTGTGTATCCAATAAATGTTCCACATAGGCAATCGCTCGGTTTAATTTGTCATTATAAGCCTTTAGTTTATCTAGCTGGCTAATTTCGTAGCGGATGCCTTCGATTTCTTCAATACCTTGCTGTATTCTTTGCGTACGGTTTAAATTGACTTCTAAAATCATCCACTTTAAGTTGTCGATTTTTTTAGCGGAAGTGATTCTGCCCAATAGCGCTTCGTCTTGAGTCACAGCTAATTTCCATTTTTCCGATTCCGCTGAGATTTGTTCAATGGATTGTTTCTTTTGAAGAATCTCTTCTTCAAGCTCTTGGTAGTTTACACTTTTTTGTAGTCGAACCAATTCTTGCTGCTTCGCCTGTAGCTCTTTTTCAATGGTTTCCACGTCTTGCAAATTCGCTAAGAACTCTTGATCCTCTTCAATTGTTTCCGTTAATAGACGAAGCGTCTGCTCATAATCTTGTATTTGCTGCTTTATTGCCTGCTCCTCGTCAACAGCAGTTTGCACATCTTTTTTTAACTTAGTGAGGGTAGATTGTATTACACTGTATTGCTGTTCTGCCACTTTTTTCGTGGCAATGTCTTCCTCTACTCTCACTAAAACCTGCTGGAGTCTTTCATACTCCTGTTCATTCGTTTGCCATTCTGCCACCAATTCTTTTTCCCGTTGTTTACGATTTTCAAATCCATTCGACACTTCCTGTAGCGTATGGTCCTTCCAATATTGACCAACATTTTCTTCGATGAACTTTTTGCCATCTTCTTCAATGCTTTCGGTACGTCCAACCCGAAGTATCCGAATATCCTTATTAGCCAATAAACGACCAAGCGCATTGTCTACCGCTAAATTGGATTGAGAAGCGACCAGAGTGCGCAGACCCGCCTTGGCATTTTGCAGGCAAATTTCCGAAATGACCGTTGTTTTTCCTGTTCCAGGCGGCCCTTGAATGACATATAAATCTTCAGCCGACATCGCACCAATGACAGCTTCTCGCTGATACTCGTTTAGTCGATTGTGAAATTGCAAAGTTGCCCGTGTTTCCACTGATTTGACAGGCGGCTTATTTTCAAATAAGAGTCGTTCAAGCTCTGGATTAGCCGCCAAGCCATTTTCCAGTTGCTTAAATCCTTGCCTTAATCGCTTCACCTGACTTAAGGCTGCAAAGTTACTGAAAACGACTTCCCTTGGATGTACTTCAAGCTGCTGCCTTCTGGCCCGTTCCTCCATATAACTGTGTAATTCCACTTCGACAGATGCTGCTGAACGATTTGCTTTTAGTACTTTACCAATATCTTGGTCCATTCCTTTAAGCTTGACACTTAAATCCTGTAACAGCTTCCATTCATTATCCTTTAACTGGCATCCAGTAATCGTAACCCGGCTAAAATTCTCATTGAAAATCAGCCTTGAATAACGAGAAGTCATATCAGGAATATCCGCTGTGCGCTCTTGAATTTTCAAGTAACCTTCCCAACTGGAAATACGCTTTTTAACATACGTTGAACTTTCCTGCATGACCGGCATGCTGTGTATCAAGTCTAGCAACTCAAGGGGGACGCTTTCACTGTGCTGGACGTTATATTCAAACGTCAACTGGGCAGGTCGACGCCAGTTGGACTGCACAGGGAAATGCGCCCCTCTAGTCGTTACATTTGTTGCGACAAACCGATCCTGCTTCACCACACAATGAAAAACCATGACCTGTCTATTACAAACATCGGCTATTCTTTCATTCATCTCATTATCAAAAAACAAAGCAACCGAAACAATTCGGTCTGCCGACTGTGGGTATTTTTCTATATATACATGAAACGATTTTTCCAATAAAAAAAACGTTCGCTCATCCACCCCGAGCTCCCGCATCTTTTCCTTTGCCGTATTGGTCAAAGTTATCGGACATCGGTATGTCCCATTCAGCTTGTTTACCATATGTCCACCTACTTTATCAACACCAAGACTTTCGAATGGTTTTTACTAGTCCATTCACTGCTACTTTTTAGATTATAAATGAAATATAAATACATTATTGAATTATAGCATACTAGTTAGTTATTTGAGAAAGGACCATTTCTTTCCTAGGCCCTATGCCTATTCTCTATGCTCTTTGGCGTCTAAGTGTTAATACTTGTAACATCTTGGGCTACAAAAAGAATCTGTTTATGCTATTATGGAGGATATGAAAAAATCAGCAAATTTACATTATTGATTGTCTTTCAATGGACAATTAAAGGAACGGGACGAGGATGAAAGATGAGTAGAGTTGGCTCAGAGGTACAAGTAAACTATTATTTAGCGATGAACGGGATATTTACCTTTGCCATCGGGCTGTCAGCCATTTTTTTAAATATATTTCTGTGGAAGCTTGATAAAAGCTTTCAGCTCTTGGCCATTTATAATTTAATCATTGCCATAGTCATTATTGTCAGTTTCCCAATTTGCTCATGGATTGCCAGAGTGAAGGATCCTATTTTTACCATTCGGGTTGGATTTTTGTTTTACATGATGACCTACGGATGCACCTTATTGTTTCGAGATCATTTAGCCCATTATATTGAAATCATCAGTGTGCTAATGGGGCTGGCGATCAGCCTATTTGCTGTTGGCTCCCATATTGCTATTTTAGACATGACTGAAAATGCAACGAGGGACAAATTTCTATATTTGCAAGGATTTATCGCTTCGATTGCGGGTATGCTTGCACCCTTAATTGGTGGATATTGTATCGAACAGTTTGTCGGTGAAACAGGTTATTATATCGTTTTCTCGATAAGCTGCTTCTTAATGGTGATTGCCATCCTTCTTTCTTATAAAATTCATACCCTTCCCATTATGAGAAAAAGTCAATTTTGGGAGGTCGTCAAAACTCCTACCAAAAAATGGAAAGGCATGGTTCCAGTCATGATAGCTGACGGAATTTTTGGTGGCGCGTTTGAAACCTTTCTCATTGCCATGATGACCTATTATATTTTAGGAAGTGAGCTTAATCTAGGGATTTTCCAATCACTATCTAGCATCGTAGCTTTAATGGCATCTCTTTTGTTAGCACGCTACTCCAAGCCTACAAGGCGATTATTGATTTTTTCCACGGGTGCTTGTCTTATCATGCTAATATCTTCCTTATTAGCCTTCCAACCAGTGTTCTTTGCACTTGTTGTTTTCAGCATTCTGTACCCAGTCGGGAAAAATATGATTTCCACAACCATGTTCTCTTGGTTATATGCGGCTATTGAAGCAGACCCAAATTATAAGGAAAGACGATTGGATTATATCGTTTTGAGAGAAATTCCATTAGGACTTGGGCGAGTGGTGGGGATTGGTATTTTCCTACTACTTCGTGAATTGGGATCGGTTGACAGCGTATTAGAAAATTCCTTCATTGTCTTTCCATTAGTGTTCGTATTCATGATTCCGATTGTTGCTCTTAATTGGAAGCATGAAAGAAAGCTTCCCATGGTTACTTATAGATGACTTCTAAAAATGAAACTAGCCAAAGGAAGGATTCCTTTGGCTAGATTATCTAATCCCGTATCGTCTTCATAACAAATGCATTATCTCCATACGTACTATATTCTAATGGCCGTTCACCCTTTAACTCAGGAATAGAATAAGAACGGTCGGCAACAATCCATTCCATTGAATCATTAGCATCAACGGTTATCTTTACCTTCATTTCACCCACTTGGCCAACAACATAGTTGATGAGCAATGGCTCTTCTTTTGAGTATTGATCTTGACTTAATTTTATTTCCTTATTATCAATCAGTAATTGTGAGACCTTTAAAGCTGATAAAGATTGCAACAATAATTCCTCAGCTTGCCGATTTGTTTTGATCAGATATTCAATCGTCCGCTTTCCATCTTCAACATCGTCCGCCACAATCGTTACATTGGGAGCCTTCATATCATAAAGGTCAGCCTTCGCATACTGTGCATTCCATTTGATAATTGGAAAGATTTCAGAGATGCTGCCCTTTTTAACATCTTCACTAATATAATTTGACGTATAATCGTCAAGCGGATGTCTTGCCACCCAATAGGCCTTGTTTGTATCTTCGTTCATGAAATAACTAATATCGCTTGCTTTTTTGTGTTCAATTGTCGGCATATTAAGGATGCTGATACTATTGACAACCAGGAACACAAGGCCAGCTAGTAAAAATTTTGATGGCATGACCCAATTCTTTTTGATGGTTAACGTACTAAAAATCGGAACAAGTAATGATCCAATCAGTGCGACAAAAACCATTAGTACACTTGCCATTGACATCGAAACTAACATTTGAATCATGTAAATAACCGGAATTAGAATCAACAAAGCGGGTACCGCAAAGCCAACGGTTACAAGATGACTTTCCCAAGATCCCTCTTTTACTCTCATCCAAATATTGACCCCAATTAGAGCAAAGAACAATGGCCAGGTAAATACATAACTACCTGCCTGGAGAAGAATGCCAGTTGCTACGACTAGGATTAGCCATAAGAATAAGGCTCCCAATGTTAAGCTACCCACCATCACCTTCTTGCTCGTCCATTTATAATACATATTGATAAATGCAAAAACAATCAAAGAAAAACTAATTAAGAAGGTCGTACCGAATGTATGAATCGTCCCTAACATCCATTGCTTCTCACTAAAGATTAATGTAAGGATTTTCCATAATCCCAAGCCAATTCCGAAAGATCCAATTAATGCACCAAGATTGATGAGTAGACCTCCGAACGTTCCTCGAATCGTTAGTTTTTTACGTTTATACCCGTGTACGATTGTAATCATAAAAAGCAGCACCACCAACAGCATAAACGGTACTACTAGTTTTTCAGAATATGTAATCATTTTAGACCCGAATATATTAAAAAAGAGTTGATTTCCCTCTCTTGCTTCCGTTAAATCTAATTGTCCAAAATGTTTTGTTAAAGAAGTCATATATTCGCCATGATGCTGCAAACTTTCTTTGCTTAGCTCTTCTAAGTTATCGCTTGTCGTATGATAATGGCTAACACCCTCACCAAAGGCAAAGTTCAATCCATTTAAACCAGCTTCTTTAAATACAGTGAGATCGGTATCATTAGGCATGATTTTATATAAGTTATAGATAAAGGAATGTGAAACAGGTGTTGGTGCCGCTTTCACAAATTCTTTCACTAGCCAGCCATTATGATCACTCGTTTCAAACATAAAAGCGGGTCCTTCATTTCCACGTGCTTCAAAGTTCAACACTAATCCGACATCCTGCACCGATGGATGGGCTTCAACAAAAGCTTTTGCCCCAAGCAAGCCATTTTCTTCACCATCTGTCAGCAAGATGATGACATCGTTTTTTAACGGTTGATTTTCCTTTAAGGCCCTAACTGTTTCTAAAATCGCGGCAACGCCAGCCCCATCATCCGATACACCTGGTCCACCAGGTACAGAATCATAATGGGCAACCAACATAACGGCTTTGCTCGAGTTGGTCCCATCGATTTTTGCGACAATATTCTCTACAGTTCCACCTGCAACCCATGCTCGAGGTTCCCTTAGAGAGGTCGCTTTCTGAATTTCAGGGCTCAATCCTAATGCTTTAAGCTCTTGAACGAGATAATCTCTTACTCGATCATGTTCTTTTGAACCAAGCGGATGTGGTGCAACAGCAAATTCCTCTAAATGCCTTAAGGCTCTTTCTGCTGAAAACTCCGTTGCTTCCCCATCACTTGAAACCACTTTTGGCGATTTCATTTGCATGAAACTAATCGCAATGGATAGCAAAATAATCCCAATAACAGAAATAAATATAAGGACAGATTTCTTTGTGTCCTCGCCTAGCGGTCGACTTGTTTTGGTAGATGGTACCGTTTCCAACTACTACTCCCCCTTAAAATGGAAATATAATTAAATTCTTCCATATCAGTATATAATGACCACCTTACTTTAAAAAGAATTTTCTGAAAAAAATGTAGAAAATTGGCACTAGATTAGCACAAATACGAGCATGACCACTTAATTAGAAATAAAAATAGCCAAAGGAATGGTCCTTAGGCTATGAACTGTCGCATCCTATTTATTTATATTGTGGTTATGACGGAGGCGATTTTCAGGATCATATATTTTCTTGTTTTCTAGTAATTCTTGATAGTTTTCTTTGAACGCTTTGGTTGCGGCTCCATCCGTTTCGCCGATCCCGTTAGCTGCTTTTTCTTTGCGGTTTTGGGGTTGAGAGCGGTCCTCAACGCCAGTTTGCTGCTTTTTCTTGATGGTTTTGGCATTGAGAGTACTCCTCAACGCTAGTTTGCTACTTTTTCTTGGTAATTTTGGCGTTGAGAGCACTCCTCAACGCCAGTTTGCTGCTTATCTCTTGCTAGTTTTGGCGTTGAGAGCACTCCTCAACGCCAGTTTGCTGCTTACTCTTGCTAGTTTTGGCGTTGAGAGCACTCCTCAACGCCAGTTTGCTACTTTTTCTTGATGGTTTTGGGGAGTGTAAATTATTTTGTGTAAATGATTGAGTTACAGAATCTAAGACTATAA
>NZ_JBTOOE010000032.1:0-35724 GCF_054786815.1 Pseudoneobacillus rhizolycopersici
GTGAGAGTAGGACGTCGCCAGGCAAATTGAAAACAACCCGGAAGGGTTGTTTTTTTTGTGTTTTCATGAGAAGTTTGCAATAAAGCGAATCTTGTTGGACATACGGTCCGCTATTTAGCGTAAAACGACCTTATTTTGAACTTTTGCGGACATAGAATCCGTTATTCGTAATCTTTAAGGCAAACAAGATACCTTTTTGGGGAAATAACGGAACTTGTGTCCACAAAGGTACGAAAAAATAAAGCCCCTTATATTAAGAAATTCTTAAGAATCTTTATCCATTTATTTGTATAGGTTTCATAGTGTTTTTTGGTACAATAAAAAATGTAATGATTTTAGAGCAAGCATTACTAGTTGCATAATTTTATGGAGGTACAAAGTGCAAAATTGGATTACAGATATAATGGAGCAATTTGGTTATTTTGGTGTTTTTTTAATGATTGCGTTAGAAAATGTTTTTCCGCCAATTCCTTCTGAGGTTATTTTGACATTTGGTGGATTTATGACAACATATACGAAATTAACAGTAGTGGGTGTCATTATAGCCGCAACATTGGGTTCGGTGGTTGGAGCTGTGATCTTATATGGAATTGGGTATCTATTAAATGTAGATAAGTTAGAGAAAATTATTGACCGCTGGGGACATATTTTACGAGTGACAAAAGAAGATATTCGTAAAGCGGATGCTTGGTTTGATAAATATGGATATTGGACGGTTCTATTTTGCCGGATGATTCCGTTAATTCGAAGCTTGATTTCGATTCCTGCTGGAATGTCACAAATGAAATTTCCTTTGTTTTTGCTATTTACGACGATAGGGACGTTAATTTGGAATATCATTTTGGTACTGGTTGGTGCGGCTGTAGGAGAAAATTGGGAAGATATTGTAAACTTTATGGACGTTTATTCTAATATTTCTTATGCAGTAATTGCAGTGGGTATCATTTTATTTATTGTTTGGTTTATTCGTAAAAAGAGAAAAGTTTAAAGGAGAATTTAATACTGATGGATTTATTAATGATAATTAAAGCTATTATTTTAGGGCTAGTTGAGGGGATAACTGAATTTGCACCTGTATCTTCAACAGGTCACATGATTATTGTCGATGATATGTGGCTCCAAACGAAAGAAATGTTGGGTTCTATGTATGTCGCAAATACTTTTAAGGTCGTTATTCAACTTGGTTCGATATTGGCGGTAGTGATTGTATTCTTTGACCGATTTCTTGAAATGTTTGGTCTAAAAAGAAAAGTTAAAAATGTGGATGGTCATACTCAAGGGTCACTTAAACTTACAACAGTTATTGTTGGATTGATACCTGCTGGACTGTTAGGCGTTCTGACTGAAGATTACATTGATGAATATTTATTTTCGACGAAGACAGTGTTAGTTGGATTAGTACTTGGTGCGATTCTAATGATTATCGCAGACTATTTTAGTGGCAAGAGAAAGGGCCCGAAAGTGGAAACAGTTGATCAAATTACCTATAAACAAGCGTTTACGGTTGGACTGATTCAATGCTTTTCGTTATGGCCAGGATTTTCCCGTTCTGGCTCGACGATTTCAGGTGGGGTACTAATTGGTTTAAGTCACCGTGCTGCTGCTGATTTTACCTTCATTATGGCCGTTCCAATTATGGCGGGAGCAAGTTTGATTTCATTAGTGAAAAACTGGGAGTACTTCACAATGGATGCTTTACCATTTTTTATTGCTGGATTTATCAGTGCCTTTGTTTTTGCTTTGATTTCCATCCGTTTTTTCTTGAAACTAATTAATAAAATCAAGCTAGTGCCATTTGCGATTTACCGGATTGTATTAGCAGCCATTATCTTTTTTGTTTATTTCTAATATAGAAACTATGTTTGGAGCAGCAAAAGTTGCTTTAGACATAGTTTTTTTTGTTAAAATGAAAGAAATATGAAAAATATGGCAGGGTGCGTTGATATGATGATTTTACTAGTGGAGGATGATCGAACAATTGCTACGGGACTTGAGTATTCCCTACAGCAGGAGGGGTATCAAACGATTCTTTGTGTAAATGTTGAATCGGCAAAAAATGTACTATTAAATAAATTAGATGAAATTGAATTATGTTTGTTTGATTTATCGTTGCCTGACGGAAGTGGTTATGATTTATGTTCGCTTGTTAAAGAGCGCTCTGATAAGCCTGTCATCTTTCTAACTGCCTTCGATGATGAAGTAAATGTCGTGTTGGGGCTAGATATGGGTGCAGATGATTATATTACGAAGCCGTTTCGAATTCGTGAACTAATGTCGAGAATAAAATCTGTTCTTCGCAGGTACGATAAGCAAAGCCAGTCCAAATCTGTCATCGTAATTGATAATATTAAAATCAATACCTTAGAAGGGAAAATCTATAAAAATGGTGTGGAGGTCACTGTGACAGCCTTGGAGTACCGATTATTTCTGATATTTGCCAATCATATTGGACAAGTTTTAACAAGGAGCCAATTATTAGAGCGAATTTGGGATGTAGCCGGGGATTTTGTAAATGATAACACATTAACTGTCTATATTAAGAGATTAAGAGAAAAACTCGAAGATAACCCACAAAATCCAACCATCATCAAAACAATCCGTGGATTAGGGTATAAGGTGGGTGATTAGGCTGTTTCGAAACGGAGAAATTCGCGTATATCTTTTAATCTTAGGAATCATAAGTGTTATAGCTTTTATGTCTGGGGCCTATCTTTTTTCAATAAAAGCAGGGTTACTAATCCTAATAACAGCAGCTTTATTGATTAGCTGTAGCCTGCTATTCACTGCATGGCGCTACCGCGAAATTGAAAACCTGTCTAAATACCTAAGGCGTATCGCTAACGGCGATTACTCCTTAGATGTCCGCGACAACCATGAAGGAGAGCTAAGTATTTTAAAAAGCGAAATTTATAAAGTCAATCTGATGCTTTCTGAACATGGTACTTTACTAAAAGAGGATAAAAAGAAGTTAACGAACGCGATTTCTGATATTTCGCATCAAATCAAAACACCGCTGACTTCCATGCTGATGATGGCTGATTTGTTAAGTGATGCGAACCTAAATGAAACCAAAAGACAGGAGTTTACTCACAGTATTCGGGTTCAATTAGAAAGAATGGAATGGCTTGTGTCTTCTTTATTAAAGCTTTCGAAAATTGATGCTGGTACCATTTCATTTAAAAAAGATCAGGTATTTGTTCAGCAATTGCTAAATAAAGCAATCGAAACGGTGCTCATTCCAATGGACATTAAGCAACAATCGTTCCTCATCCAAGGCGAAATGGATGTCTCATTCCAAGGTGATTTGAAGTGGACAACCGAAGCTATTATCAATATTCTTAAAAATTGCGTCGAACATACCCCTGAAGGTGGAGAAATCGTCGTATCTTTTTCGGATAACCCTTTGTATACTTCGATTATCATTGAGGACAATGGAAAAGGAATCAGTAAAAAAGATCTTCCTTACATTTTCAAGCGTTTTTATAAAGGGGAAAATGCCGGAGAGGATAGCGTAGGAATTGGTTTAGCAATGGCAAATAGCATTGTCACAGCTCAGAGCGGATATATTGAAGTAAGTAGTGAAATAGGTATGGGAACTAGGTTTCACATTAAATTTTATAAACGAATTATCTAATTTTAGTTGAGTGACTAAATTGTCACTTAACAGTCACCCTATAGTCATTTTAGGCAGATATACTGAAGGCATCATCATATGGAGGTTTATTTTATGAACATATTAGAAATTAAAAATCTGTCTAAAATCTATGGCAAGGGAGATACCGCTGTTAAAGCATTAGATGATATCTCATTTTCTGTTAAAAAGGGCGAGTTTTTGGTCATTATCGGGCCATCGGGTTCAGGTAAGTCGACGTTATTGCATTTGCTCGGTGGAGTTGACCGGCCAACAAGTGGGCAGGTTTTGGTCGACAGCACCGATATGTACAAGCTAAATGAAACGCAATTAGCGATCTTTAGACGTCGGCAGATTGGGTTGATTTATCAATTTTATAATCTAATCCCGATTTTGACAGTTGAAGAAAATATCACCCTTCCGATGCTTTTAGATCAGCATAAGGTCGATAAAAAGCACTTAGAGAAGATTGTTCAGATTTTAGGCTTGCAAAACCGACTGAATCATTTACCCAATCAGCTATCCGGTGGCCAACAGCAACGCGTTTCGATAGGAAGGGCGTTAATAAGCAATCCCGCGATTATTCTTGCCGATGAGCCGACCGGAAATCTTGATAGTCAAAATAGTAGCGAAATCATGGAATTACTGAAAATGTTTAATAAAACCTATAATCAGACATTAATTGTGATTACTCATGATGAACGGATTGCCTTACAAGCTGACCGAATTATTGCCATTGAAGATGGTAGGCTTGTAAGGGACGAGGTGATTCGTCTATGAATATCATGAACAAAGTAACCATCAGGCATATGCGGGAGAATAAAAGAAGAACACTAGTTACCATTATTGGTGTCATTATTTCGGTTGCCATGGTGACAGCCGTAGCGACATTGGGAGTTTCTTTTTTGGATTTGATGAAAAGGCAAACGATTGCCAATTATGGAGAATGGCATGTTCAATATAAAAATGTCAATAAAGATCAAATCGATGCGATTAAAAACGATGAGGCTACAAAGAAAATCATTCTTGCTAATGACCGGGGATATGCCAAACTAGAAGGGTTACCAGAAAATAGACCCTATCTTTTTATCAAGGAATATAATCAGGCCGGTCTAACAAGTTTTCCAATTACATTAACAAAAGGGCGACTGCCAAAGAATCCTAATGAAATCTTGGTATCTGAGGAAATTCTTCGTGTTACCCAAAAGGACTATCAGCTTGGTGGGCAATTAAACTTAGAAATCGGTAATCGTTATTTGAATGGGACAGATATTAAAACGGTACTGACCCAAAATGAACCTTTGCAAAGAGAAAATGGTCAGATAACAGAAACATTTAGGATTGAAGATAAAAAAACCTTTACGATTGTTGGTTTTATCAAAATGCCAAGTTGGGAGCCGCCTTGGTCTCCGGGATATACAATCGTAGGTTTTGTTGATCAAAGTCATCATTCGCCCGATAATCGTATGGATGCGGTTGTTGTGTTGAAGAAGGTGGATCAATCCTTATATGATCATGCAGATAACCTAGTTGCTCAAAATAGGATTGAGATGGTTAAGTTTAATAGCGAGTTGCTTCGGTATTATGGAGTGACCAATAATGATGGTTTAAGAAAAACACTTTTCTCATTAACAGCCATCATTATGACCGTTATCATTATTGGTTCGGTGGCATTGATTTACAATGCGTTTGCAATTAGTGTTTCGGAGCGTGCGAGGCATTTAGGGATGCTTGCCAGTGTGGGGGCAACAAAGATGCAAAAGCGTAACTCTGTCTTTTTTGAAGGGATGATCGTTGGTGCAATAAGCATACCGATCGGAATTGCCGCTGGTCTTATCGGTATAGGGGTTACCTTTATATTTATCAATCATTATATCGGAGGAGCTTTGGGCGCTTTTGGAACATCAGAAAGATTAGAGGTTATCGTTACACCTTATTCGATTATTGTTTCCAGTATTGTTTCTGTCGTGACCATCTTTATTTCTACGTTTATCCCTGCAAGAAAGGCATCAAAAATCTCTGCAATTGATGCGATACGGCAAACGCAGGATGTAAAGCTTTCTGGTAAGGCTGTTAAGACATCTAAGCTAATTCGTAAATTATTTGGAATTGAAGCAGAAATCGGTTTGAAAAATTTGAAAAGACATCGGAAACGCTACCAAGCAACCGTCTTTTCACTGATTATTAGTATTGTCCTATTTTTATCGGTGTCGTTTTTTACGTCTAATTTGAAAAAATCGCTAGAAATGTCTCAAGACGGAATCAATTATGATATAAGGATATATTCGGATGGCGATATTAATGAGGATTTATATCGTGAGGTTGCTGATTTAGAGACTGTATCCGAGGTTAGTTTAAATAGAAGGGTTTATTTAAATACTTGGATAGAGGAATCTCTAGTTCCTGAGAAGTACAAAGAAGAGGTAAGAAAACAACAAATTTCCTTAAAAGAAGGAAGATACCCTTTTAATATTTTCTTCATGGTTCTAGATGATAGCAGTTTTAAAAAATATGCGAAGCAAATAGGTGCTGACTTTGATAACCTTAGTACAAGTGAACCAGCCGCAATTGTAATTGATCAAATCAAATATCAAGAATATGATTCCCGTAAATTTATAGAAACGAAAACGATTCATGCAAAACCAGGCCAATCGATTGATTTATATACGATAGATTCAGAAACTAGCGATGATCTATTAGTTGGTAAAATGAAAATAGGGTACTTAACGAAACAAATTCCATTAGGGGATTTCCAATCTGCTCCTGGCGTATTAATGATGATTATCCCCAATTCCTTGTTGAATTCATTACCAGTGTTGCAGAAGCAAGATAAAATGTGGAACGAAGCATTATATTTAAAAAGCTTTGATCCGATGAAGACGCAGGAAAAATTAGAGGCGATGAATAATCCCTATATTAGTGTGAACAATTTACATCAAGAAAAGCAAAATGAAGAGCAGTTGATTATGTTGATGTCAGTATTTACCTATGGTTTTATCGTTTTGATTTCTTTAATATCAGTAGCCAATATCTTTAACACCATTTCTACAAGTATATCGCTTCGAAAGCGTGAATTTGCGATGCTACGGTCGATTGGTATGACACCAAAAGGCTTTAACAAAATGATTCATTATGAAAGTATTTTCTATGGATTAAAGGCCCTTCTATATGGGTTACCTTTAAGTTTCGGTGTTATGTTATTAATCTATCGGTCGATAGGGGGAACATTTGAATATGGATTTACATTACCTTGGCTCAGTATCGTATATGTAATAGTAGCCATCTTTTTTATCGTAGCTTCTGCAATGATCTATTCGAGTTCAAAGGTGAAAAAAGAGAATATCATCGATGCATTGCGGCAAGAAAGTATATAGATTCTTAAATCGGAGGGGCGTAAAATGTCAAAACCTATCATTTACTGGTCATTGTTAAATTTCGATAAGTGGAAGCTGTATGTGGCGGCAACCGAAAAGGGAATATGCTTCATTGGCTCCTTGAATCATCCATTCGACGAGGTCGTAACTTGGGTTAAGAAACATTTTCCAAGTGGCGAGTTGGTTCAGGATGATGAAAAATTGCAGCCATATTTAGGAGAACTTTTAGAATATTTTCAAGGCCGGCGAAAGGAGTTTCATGCCCCTTCCGATTTACGTGGAACCCCATTTCAACAAGCCGTTTGGCAAGCATTATGTGAGATTCCTTATGGGGGCATTCAAACCTATTCCGATATTGCGAATCGAATTGAAAAGCCAAGTGCTGTGCGGGCTGTTGGCGCGGCAATTGGGGCAAATCCAGTCTTAATATCAGTACCATGTCATCGGGTCATTGGGAAAAATGGCAAGCTGACGGGGTTTCGTGGTGGATTAGATATGAAAGAAATGCTTTTGGAATTAGAAAAGGCTCATGAAAACTGAGTTTTTTTATAAAAGTCCTAAGTCCCTTTTGAATAAAGGAACAGGTTACTTAGAAGGATATACGCATTCTTTGAACCCGTATTCGGGATGTTCGTTTGCGTGCTCCTATTGTTATGTTCGAAGGATGCCAGTCGCTCTATTTCGCGGGAATGAATGGGGGACTTGGGTTGATGTGAAGAATGGTGCTGCGGAGTTGCTTGAAAAGGAATTGAAGCGAGTCAAAGCCAAAGGTAAGGTTACTATCTTCATGTCATCGAGTACAGATCCATATCAGCCGATTGAATCAAAAGAAGAAATAACACGATCCATATTAAAGGTAATAGTAGATAACCCACCCGATTTTTTATTGGTTCAGACAAGAAGCCCTTTGGTTAGTAGGGATATCGATTTGTTACTGGCATTAGGGAATCAGGTTCGTGTAAGCATGACAATTGAAACGGACCGAGAGGATATTCGAAAAGAATTTACCCCTGCGGCCCCACCGGTTCAGGCAAGGTTAAAAACCTTGCAATTATTAAAAGAAGCAGGTGTCCCGACACAGGCTACGATTGCTCCCATTTTACCTAGTAGTGAGGACTTTCCGGAAATGCTTGCCGAACTGGTTAATCGGGTATGCATCGATGACTACTTTATGGGTGACGGTAGTGGGGGCAAACGGACAAAGACTCTTGGAGTAGAATCTATCTATAAGAGATTAGGGGCGGTAGATTGGTATTCTGCGGATGCTTATCGTATAGTAGAAGAAAGACTTCGAAAACAATTTGCGGACGACCAAATCTATATTAGCCAAACTGGCTTTTTACCTTAAGGAGATTTTATCTGATGACAGAAAAGGAAAAAATGTTAGCTGGTGAAATGTATGATCCAGCCGACCCTACTTTACTAGAAGATCGAATGAACGCCAGAAGACTGACTAGATTGTATAATGCAACCTTAGAAACGGAAGAACATAAACGAAGTGAACAGTTGAAAGAGCTCTTTGGTTCTACTGGTGAAAAAATTTACATTGAACCAAATTTCCGTTGTGATTATGGCTATAACATTCATGTTGGTGAAAATTTTTACGCCAATTTTGACTGCGTCTTTTTAGATGTTTGTGAAATTCGCATTGGGGATAATTGCTTTATCGCTCCTGGGGTTCACATCTATACGGCTACCCATCCGGTCCATCCTTTAGAAAGGATTTCCGGGATCGAATACGGTAAACCAGTTAAAATCGGTGATAATGTTTGGATTGGTGGAAGATCCGTGATTAATCCGGGGATAACGATTGGTAATAATATTGTGATTGCTTCGGGTGCCGTGGTGACAAAAGATGTCCCAGACAATGTTGTAGTTGGCGGGAATCCGGCGAAAATGATTAAACATATAGAAATATAATAAAAAGGAAGAACACATCTTGTTCCAATAGTGTGTTCTTCCTTTTTTTACATTTCTTGAGGTGCTTCAATTCCAAGCAATCTTAACGATTCTTGAAGGACTACAGTAAGGCCATAGACAAGGGCTAATCGTGACTGTTTTTCTGCATCCTCTTCTAATATTCGTACCACACCGTAATACTGGTTAAAGGCTCTAGCTAGCTCAATCGCATACTTAGCAATGTGTGATGGATCGTATTTTATTAAAGACGATTCGATCACATCTGAGAAGTCCTTTAGAAGCGACACGATCTCCCAATGATGTGGGTCAGCGAAATTAATTTCTGATTTGCTGATTCCATTCCAATTTCCTTTACGTAAAATCGACCACGCCCGTGCATGAGTATATTGAATGTACGGACCGGTTTCCCCTTCGAATCGAAGCATATCTTCAAGAGAGAATTCAATGTCATTCATGCGGAAATTTTTCAGGTCGTGGAAAATAACGGCCCCAACACCAACCTGTTTAGCAACCACGTCTTTATTAGCTAGGTTTGGATTCTTTTCTTCAATGTTTTTCGTTGCCAGTGAAATGGATTCCGCCAATACTTCCTCCAATAAAATGACTTTCCCTTTACGAGTCGACATTTTTTTACCGTCTTTAAGCATCATCCCGAATGGAATATGGACAAGCTGATCCGCCCAATCGTAGTTCATTTTCCGTAACACGCCTTTTAGTTGTTTAAAATGGAGACTTTGCTCGTTTCCAACAACATATAAGGCTTGGGAGAAATGGTAATTATTTTTTCGGTAATAGGCAGCGGCCAAGTCACGAGTTGCATAAAGCGTTGCCCCATCGGATTTTTTGATTAGGCAAGGCGGTAGATTTTCATCGTCAAGCTCGACGACCATTGCATTGTCCGATTCTACAAGAAGGCCTTGTTTTTCGAGTAACTCGACGATGATGTCCATTTTATCATTGTAAAAAGCTTCGCCGGCAAACGAGTCGAAATCGACCTGAAGCAGCTTATAGATTTTTGAGAATTCCTGCAGCGACTCATCGCGGAACCAGCTCCAGAGTTTGTGTGCTTCCTCATCGCCATCCTCTAGCCGCTTAAACCAGGCGCGACCTTCATCTTCTAAGGTTGGATCCTTTTCAGCTTCTTCATGGAAGTGGATATATAGGGCAAGCAGTTCCTTAATCGGATTGCTTGTTACTTTTTGCTCGTCACCCCATTTTTTATAAGCGGTTATTAATTTTCCAAACTGAGTGCCCCAATCACCAAGATGATTGATTTTTACCGTTTCGTAACCGCACTTTTGATAAATCGTTGCTAATGCATTTCCGATCACAGTTGAACGTAAGTGACCCATTGAAAACGGCTTAGCAATATTTGGTGAAGACATATCAATCGTGACAACCTTGTTTTCACCGATGTTGGATGATCCGTAGTTTTGTTGTTGGTCTACGATAGTGCTAAGCACTTGCCCAGTAACAGTCTGTTTGTTAAGAAAAACATTCACATAACCGCCAACTGCTTCTGCTTTTTCAATGAGCGGTGAGGAGATTTCCTCACTGATTTGTTTTGCGATAAGCGGCGGTGCTTGTTTGCGCGTTTTGGCCAGCTGGAAGCATGGGAAGGCATAGTCTCCGAATGTTGAGTTTTTGGGCTTTTCGATAAGTTGCTCGATGGTGGCAAGGTCAAGCTCTTGTTGTAGAATTTGATGAAGTGCATAGGCAAATTCTGCTGCGTAATTCATTTTGTTTTCCTCCTTAAAGTGTGATATTTTGGGCAGTTGGTTTTGACTGAAAAAGTTGGGCATATATTTTAAAAGTTGGAAATAAGTGCTCAAAGTTGGGCATATATTTTAAAAGTTGGAAATAAGTGCTCAAAAGTTGGGCATATATTTTAAAAGTTGGAAATAAGTGTTCGAAAGTTGGGCATATACTTTAAAAGTTGGAAATATATCTTCAAAGTCGGGCATATGTCATGAAAGTTGGACATAAAATTTCAATTGATTTCACCATTTTGCTCGAAAATTAATACTTTTGCTAAAAATGAGCTTGTTTTTACTAAAAATCGTCATATTTCGCGAAGAAATATCAGATATCTCACACAAATTCCCCAAAATAAAAAACTCCCGTCTCTAAAAAAGAGACGAGAGTTATCAAATCCCGCGGTACCACTCTAATTGTTCCTAAAAAAAGGAACCTGCTTACTAGATAACGAGGTTTTTCCCCGGCCATCCCTACTAAAATGTTCAGGAAAGCATCTCCAAAGTGCGCTTCATTATTTGAAAATCGTACTAGGCTTCCACCGTCCCCAGCTCGCTTTCACGTCCAAATAACTACTCTCTTTGTCATTGATTTTTGATAATTAATTTTATTTATTATATCTCATTCCTATAATCTTGCCAACAATTGTTATTTTAAACAATTTAGCAAATATTAAAAAGAGGGCTGGCCGAAAACCAGAGAAAGTTCTCTCTGGTTATCGATTTGTTTCTTTCTTTATATTGCTGGGTTTAGGACGTTCGGCTCCAGCAAATCCATAAGAATCGTCGAGTCCCATTATTCCCTTGTCAGTTCCTGCATCAGCATTAATATTGGATTTTGGTAATTGAGAGAGCTCTTTCCCGCGTGGCATACGATCACCTCCATATGCTTTAAGGTGTGCTATTATGGTTCTATTAACTCAAAAAATGTGAGGTTTCCAAATGGGTAAAAACAAAATGCAATTTGAGGTTGAAGAAAATGAAAGTATCGCCGATTGTTTAGAGCGGATGAAGAAAGCCGGTTATATGCCAATTCGTCGAACAGAAAAGCCGATTTTTCAGGAAGTGAAAAACGGTAATGAAACAAGTTATCAGCCAATTGGGCGGCAAATTGTTTTTGAAGCTAAATTAATCGACTGAAAACACGAACATTGATTATTTGGTGGAATGTAATGTTCGAGTTTTTAGTTGACACATAAGTGTCAGAATTGGTAAGATAAAAGCGTTGGAATGAATCAATTATCTTTACCCTTATATATATCTGGGGATATGGCCCGGAAGTTTCTACCCAATTACCGTAAAGAATTGGACTATAAGGGAAAGTCAATATGTTCGGTAGCTTAAGGGCAAGCCCTTAATTTGACGTGATAAAAACTTCTAGCCCGGGCAAATGGCTTTCTCTTTTTGAGAGATAGCTATTTGTTCCGGGTATTTTTATTGGGAGGAAATGATAGGATGACAAATAAAGTCGGCGTGATTATGGGCAGTAAGTCAGATTGGGAAACGATGCGCCATGCGTGTGATGTTTTAGATCAGCTTGAGGTCCCTTATGAAAAAAAGGTCGTTTCGGCTCATCGAACACCTGATTTAATGTTTACCTATGCAGAGCAGGCTCGTGAAAGAGGCATTAAAGTCATTATCGCTGGAGCAGGCGGGGCCGCGCATCTTCCAGGTATGGTCGCAGCCAAAACAACGCTTCCTGTCATCGGTGTGCCGGTGCAATCTAAGGCACTAAACGGTTTGGATTCATTGTTATCCATTGTGCAAATGCCTGGTGGAGTGCCAGTGGCAACGGTGGCAATTGGTAAAGCGGGTGCAACGAACGCAGGTCTCTTGGCGGCCCAAATTTTAGCGATTGAAGATTTAGAGCTTGCTAGAAAGCTTGATAATAAACGTGAAACAACGAAAAAAGAAGTTCTCGAAAGTAGTGATGAGCTTGTCTAAAGTAATTTTACCCGGATCAACAATTGGGATAATTGGCGGCGGTCAGCTTGGACGGATGATGGCACTTGCTGCAAAGGCACAAGGATTTCGCATAGCCGTGTTGGAACCTAGCGCTGATTCACCATGTGGACAGGTGGCCGATTATGAAATAATTGGAGCCTATAATGATCGCAAGGCAATTAGTCGATTAGCCGAAGTTAGTGACGTAATCACATATGAATTTGAAAATATTGATGCAGGTACATTGGAGTGGATTTGTGAGCAGGCATACGTTCCGCAAGGGCCAAAGTTGTTAGCCGTTACACAGGATCGGATAAAGGAAAAAGCCGCTATTCGTCGTGCTGGTGTGGAGGTCGCAACTTATGAGGTTATTGAAACATTGGAAGACTTGGTATGGAAAATAAAAAGAATCGGCTTTCCAGCCGTGATAAAAACGTCAAGAGGCGGTTATGACGGAAAAGGACAATTAGTCATTCGTGGAACAAATGATTTAGCTGCTGGTGAGCCTCTATTAGCACATGGACCATGTGTGTTGGAGCAATGGATTCCTTTTGAAAAAGAGATTTCCGTGATTGTAACGCGAAAGCTAGATGGGGAAACAGCGTTTTTCCCGGTCGCGGAAAATATCCATGTTGAAAATATCCTGCATCAAACCATTGTCCCAGCGAGAATTTCTGATGAAGTTCAAGCAGAGGCTATAATGAAGGCGAAACAAATAGCAGATTCACTCGGTTTAGTCGGAACGCTAGCGGTTGAGATGTTTGTCACGGATCAAGGAGAAATTTATATCAACGAGTTAGCCCCACGGCCACATAACTCCGGCCATTACACCATTGAGGCATGTGAAACCTCGCAATTTGAACAGCATATTCGCGCTATCTGCAACTGGCCGTTGGCAAGTACTAAGCTATTAAAACCAGCCGTTATGGTCAACCTATTAGGAGAACATCTAGACGGCTTAATGAGTGAACTTCCGAACTCGGTTGACTGGAAAATTCATCTCTACGGCAAAAAGGAGCCAAAAACCAAACGAAAGATGGGCCACATCACCCTACTAAGAAACACCACAACAGAAGCCCTAAACGAAATACAAAAAAGCAAAATTTGGACAAAATAACAATACTTTAACACTTTAAAGCAAGTGGGGACAGTCCCCACACACATTAACGCGTTAAAGCAAGTGGGGACTGTCCCCCATCGCTTTAATGTACTAAAGTAATTGGAGGATTTTACTATGATTGATCGTTATACTCGCCCGGAGATGGGTGCGATTTGGACGGAGGAGAATCGCTTTCAGGCTTGGCTTGAGGTAGAGATTTTGGCTTGTGAGGCTTGGGCGGAGCTAGGTGTGATCCCGAAGCAGGATGTTGCGAAGCTACGCGAACAGGCTAGCTTTGACATCAATCGGATTAAAGAAATTGAAGAGGAAACTCGCCATGATGTCGTCGCCTTCACACGCGCCGTATCGGAAACGCTCGGTGAAGAAAAGAAATGGGTACATTACGGATTAACGTCTACAGATGTGGTTGATACAGCTCTTTCATACTTAATTAAACAAGCCAACACGATCTTACGAAAAGACTTAGAAACATTTGTTGAAATCTTGAAACAAAAGGCACAAGAACATAAATATACCGTCATGATGGGGCGGACACATGGAGTTCATGCTGAGCCAACCACATTCGGCTTGAAACTTGCCCTTTGGCACGAAGAAATGAAACGTAATCTTGAACGCTTTAACGGGGCAGCTGCAGGCATTGAAGTAGGAAAGATTTCTGGTGCAGTTGGAACATATGCCAATATTGACCCGTTTGTTGAGCAATATGTATGTGAAAAGCTAGGCTTACAAGCGGCGCCAATCTCAACGCAAACATTACAACGCGACCGCCATGCTCAGTACATGTCGACAATCGCATTAATAGCAACATCAATCGAGAAATTCGCTGTCGAAGTCCGAAGCCTGCAAAAGAGTGAAACCCGTGAGGTGGAGGAATATTTCGCTAAAGGTCAAAAGGGTTCATCAGCAATGCCGCACAAACGCAACCCAATCGGTTCAGAAAACATGACTGGTATCGCCCGTGTCATTCGCGGTTACATGATGACCGCTTATGAAAACGTGCCACTTTGGCATGAACGCGATATTTCCCATTCATCGGCAGAGCGCATCATCATTCCAGATGCAACCATTGCTTTAAACTATATGCTAAACCGTTTTGGAAACATCGTAAAAAACTTAACAGTTTTCCCAGAAAACATGAAGCGCAACATGGATCGCACACTTGGACTTATATACTCCCAGCGTGTCCTGTTAGCCCTTATCGATAAAGGCTTCTCAAGAGAAGAAGCTTATGACACGGTTCAGCCGAAAGCAATGGAGGCTTGGGAAAAACAAGTTCCATTCCGTTCCTTAATTGAGGCCGATCCTACCATTACGACACAGCTTACACCTGAAGAAATGGCCGATTGCTTTGATTATAAATACCACCTACAACATGTAGATACCATTTTTGAAAGACTAGGACTTTAAACGAAAGGGGCCGCCCGTGCCCCTCGTAACCAATATAAAACCTAGGAGGCATCCCCTGTGGAAAAAGGTCAGCTACTATACGAAGGCAAGGCTAAGAAAATTTATACGACAAACGACGAATCACTTGTTTGGGTCGAATACAAGGACTCCGCCACTGCTTTTAACGGAGAGAAGAAAGCTGAAATCACCGGCAAAGGTCGTTTAAATAACGAGATTACTAGTTTACTATTTTCAAAGCTTCAAACCTGCGGAATCCAATCACATTTTGTAAAAAAAATCTCATCAACTGAACAATTAGTGAAAAAGGTTCAAATTATTCCATTAGAAACGGTTGTCCGTAATATCGTGGCAGGCAGTCTAGCTAAAAGAACTGGTCTTCCAGAGGGGCAAAAGCTACGCCAAACATTAGTCGAATTTTACTATAAAAATGATGTACTTGGGGACCCCTTGTTTACCGAGGATCACATCTTCGAACTGCAACTGGCTACCAAGGAACAAATTGAAATTTTAAAACAAAAGGCCCTGCAAGTAAACGAAGTCCTATCCGAACTGTTCAAAGAATTAGAGATTACCTTAGTAGACTTCAAGTTAGAATTCGGAATTAATGAAAACGGCGAAATTTTGCTAGCGGATGAAATTTCACCTGATACTTGCCGCCTATGGGATGCCCATACAAACGAAAAACTTGATAAAGATGTATTCCGTCGCAATTTAGGCTCATTAACAGATGCTTATGAAAAAATCTTAGCGAAATTAGGGGGAGCAGCACATGTTTAAAGTAAAGGTATATGTCACGTTAAGAGAAAGTGTATTAGACCCACAAGGAGTTGCCGTGAAAAATGCGCTTCACACCTTAAATTTCTCAGAAATCGCCGATGTTCGCATTGGGAAGTACCTTGAGCTAACAATCGAAAAATCAGACAGACCAGTCGAAGAAGTCGTGAAAGAAGCATGCGAAAAACTTCTAGCTAACACAGTCATTGAAGATTTCCGATTTGAAATTGAGGAGTGTGTTGCACTGTGAAATTCGCGGTGATCGTGTTTCCAGGCTCAAACTGTGATGTCGATATGTACCATGCGATTAAAGATGAGCTTGGCGAGGAAGTGGAATATGTATGGCATGACCAGGACAGCTTAGAAGGATTTGATGGAATCCTTTTACCAGGCGGCTTTTCTTATGGTGACTACCTGCGCTGCGGAGCAATTGCTCGGTTTAGCAATGTGATGAAGGAAATTATTAAAGCAGCGGAAGCGGGTAAACCGATTCTTGGCGTGTGTAATGGATTTCAGATTTTACTCGAAGCGGGACTTTTACCTGGTGCGATGCGCCGTAACGAAAGCTTAAAGTTTATCTGTAAGCCGGTGGAATTGAGGGTCGAAACGAACGAAACGATGTTCACAAGCGCTTATAGCCAAGGTGAAGTCATCACTGTTCCAATCGCACATGGTGAAGGCAACTACTATTGTGATGAAGAAACCTTAGCTACCCTAAAAGCGAATAACCAAATCGTTTTCACCTATGAAGATGTTAATCCAAACGGAAGTATCGAAAATATTGCCGGAATTACTAACGAAAAAGGAAATGTCCTTGGTATGATGCCGCACCCGGAAAGAGCGGTCGATTCACTGCTTGGCGGTGCCGATGGACTGAAACTTTTCCAATCAATCGTAAGAAGCTGGAGGGAAGCACATGTCGTTAAAGCTTGAGCCAACTGTAGAACAAATCAAACAGGATAAACTTTACCGCGAAATGGGTATTTCTGATGAAGAATTTGCGATGGTTGAAATAATCCTTGGCCGCTTACCGAACTACACAGAAACCGGACTTTTTTCCGTCATGTGGTCGGAGCATTGTAGTTACAAGAACTCCAAGCCAGTCTTAAGAAGATTCCCAACAAAAGGCGAACGCGTTCTCCAAGGTCCTGGTGAAGGTGCCGGAATCGTCGATATCGGTGATAACCAGGCTGTAGTATTTAAAATCGAAAGCCATAATCACCCATCTGCCATTGAGCCTTACCAAGGGGCAGCTACCGGTGTCGGTGGAATCATTCGCGATGTATTTTCGATGGGGGCTCGCCCGATTGCCCTATTAAACTCGTTACGTTTTGGTGAATTAACGTCACCGCGCGTGAAATATTTATTTGAAGAAGTTGTCGCTGGTATCGCTGGCTACGGAAATTGTATCGGGATTCCAACAGTTGGTGGAGAAGTGCAATTTGATTCATCCTATGAAGGCAATCCACTTGTCAATGCCATGTGTGTTGGTTTAATTAACCACGAAGATATTAAAAAAGGTCAAGCGCACGGTGTCGGCAATACGGTTATGTATGTAGGGGCAAAAACCGGACGTGACGGTATCCACGGAGCAACCTTTGCTTCAGAGGAGTTAACAGACGCTTCTGAAGAAAACCGCCCAGCGGTTCAAGTTGGCGACCCGTTCATGGAAAAACTTTTACTAGAAGCTTGCTTAGAGTTAGTAAAGTCTGACGCCTTAGTCGGAATTCAAGACATGGGTGCAGCTGGTCTAACAAGCTCTTCAGCTGAAATGGCAAGTAAGGCTGGTTCGGGTATTGAAATGAACCTAGACCTTGTGCCACAGCGTGAAACAGGAATGACCGCTTATGAAATGATGCTTTCTGAATCTCAGGAGCGTATGCTGATTGTTGTTAAGAAAGGTAGCGAGCAAGAAATCGTTGATCTATTTTCTAAATATGACTTAGAAGCAGTCGCGATTGGCCAGGTAACCGATGATAAAATGCTTCGCTTGGTACATCACGGCGAAGTAGTAGCAGAAGTGCCAGCTGATGCGTTAGCCGAGGAAGCGCCGGTTTACCATAAGCAGTCCGCGGTTCCGGCCTATTTCGAAGAATTCCAATCGATGGCAAACGATATTCCAGCGGTCGATGATTATAAGGAAACGTTATTGGCGCTTTTGCAGCAGCCAACGATTGCAAGTAAAGAGTGGGTTTACCAGCAATACGATCATATGGTGCGCACGAACACCGTTGTGTCACCAGGGTCAGATGCAGCGGTTGTCCGGATTCGCGGCACCCGTAAAGCATTAGCGATGACGACCGACTGTAATTCTCGTTATCTCTATTTAGATCCGGAAACTGGTGGGAAAATTGCTGTCGCGGAAGCAGCGCGAAACATTGTCTGCTCTGGAGCGGAACCATTGGCGATTACCGACTGCCTAAACTTTGGAAATCCGGAAAAACCAGAAATCTTCTGGCAGTTTGAAAAGGCGGTCGATGGTATGAGTGAAGCCTGCCTTGCTTTTGGAACTCCAGTAATCGGAGGAAATGTTTCGTTATACAACGAAACAAACGGAACAGCCGTTTACCCTACCCCAGTGGTAGGAATGGTCGGCTTAGTGACCGACTTAGAGCATGTAACAACGCAAAGCTTTAAACAAGCTGGCGACCTGATTTATTTAGTCGGGGAAACGAAAGATGAATTTGGCGGGAGCGAGTTGCAGAAGCTGACTTACGGTCGAATTTTCGGAAAAGCGCCTGAACTGAATGTTGAAGTGGAAGCGAATCATCAAAAGCAAGTACTTGAGGCGATTCGTCAAGGCCTCGTTCAATCAGCGCATGATTTAGCTGAGGGTGGACTGTCAGTGGCCGTTGCGGAAAGTTTATTTGGAACTAACTTGGGCGCTGATGTTCAAGTTGAAGGAAATGCCATTTCAGCTCTATTCAGCGAGTCACAATCCCGTTTTTTACTTTCTGTTAAAAAAGAACATCAAGCGCAATTTGAAAGTTTACTAGATGCAGCGAAACTAGTTGGTGAAGTTACTGACTCTGCTTCTTTAAAAATTTCTCATGGCGAAGAGACACTGATTTTATCACAAGTAGCCGAGCTTGAAAAAGCTTGGAGAGGAGCCATTCCATGCTTGCTGAAATAAAAGGATTAAATGAGGAATGTGGAGTGTTCGGGATTTGGGGTCATCCAAATGCGGCTGAAATTACTTACTATGGCTTGCATAGTCTTCAGCATCGCGGTCAAGAGGGAACCGGCATGGTTGTCACCAATGGTGAGGTGCTAAAAGGCTTAAAAGGTGAAGGACTAGTAAATGAAATCTTTACCGCAGATGCAATGAAAGATATGAAGGGAAAAGCGGCCATCGGTCATGTTCGTTATGCGACTGCCGGTGGTGGGGGCTATGAAAATGTTCAGCCCCTTTTGTTCCATTCACAAAGTGGCAGCTTAGGTCTTGCCCATAACGGTAACTTAATCAATGCAAATCCGTTAAGGCATCAACTCGAAACACAAGGCAGTATTTTTCAAACGTCCTCTGATACAGAGGTACTTGCCCATTTAATTAAACGAAGCGGCTTTACGTTAATGAAAGATCGCGTGAAAAACGCTTTAACGATGTTAAAAGGGGCTTATGCGTTTTTAATCATGACTGAAACAGAGCTCATGGTGGCGCTTGATCCACATGGTTTACGTCCGTTGTCCATTGGTCGTTTAGGTGACAGTTATGTCATCGCATCGGAAACATGTGCTTTCGATATTATTGGCGCTAAGTTTGAACGCGACGTACTGCCGGGTGAGTTACTGGTTATCAACGATGAAGGCCTTCATTCCGAAATGTACTCCTATACCACAACGAAAGCAATGTGCACGATGGAATATATTTATTTTTCCCGCCCTGATAGTAATATCAATGGCGTCAATGTCCACAAGGCTCGGAAAAATTTAGGCAAACGCCTAGCAATGGAAGTGCCAATTGAGGCGGATGTAGTAACCGGTGTACCGGATTCCAGCATTTCAGCGGCGATTGGTTATGCAGAAGCTTCAGGAATTCCTTACGAAATGGGTCTTATAAAAAATCGTTATGTCGGTCGGACGTTTATTCAGCCTTCGCAATCATTACGTGAGCAGGGGGTCAAAATGAAACTTTCTCCCGTTCGCGGCGTTGTCGAAGGAAAACGTGTCATTATGGTTGATGACTCGATTGTGCGTGGAACAACTAGTAAACGGATCGTTCGAATGTTAAAAGAAGCAGGGGCAACGGAGGTCCATGTTGTGATCAGTTCTCCACCGATTCAAAATCCTTGTTTTTATGGAATTGATACCTCGACCCGGGAAGAATTAATCGCTTCCAGCCATTCGATTGAGGAAATTCGCAAGCTAATCGAAGCGGATTCCCTTACGTTTTTATCGGCGGAGGGTATGGTTGAGGCGATTGGACGTAATGAGGAAGGCGAGACTCGCGGGCTATGTCTGGCTTGTTTTACCGGAAAGTACCCAACGGAGATTTATCCAGATATGCTGCAAGGTTCAGGTTCAGGAAAATGTTAATGGGGTTGGCCGTGCCAGCCCTTTTTTTGAGATAAAAGGGTTAAAATGTGACTGAATTGTTGAAAAGTCGGAATGCGATCGGGAAAAGTCGGAATGCTACCAAAAAAAGTCGGAATGCGACTCAAAAAAGTCGGAATCCGACCTGAAAAAGTCGGAATCCGGCCCGAATTTGTCGGAATCAAACCCGATGAAACTATTTTAGGAGGTAACAATCATGGCAAATGCCTATAAACAGGCCGGAGTTGATATTGAAGCAGGCTATGAAGCGGTCGAACGAATGAAAAAACATGTAAAAACGACTATTCGCCCGGAGGTAATGGGTGGTTTAGGCGGATTCGGCGGCATGTTTGACCTTTCAGCGCTAAAACTGAAAGAACCAGTGTTAGTGGCAGGTACAGATGGAGTTGGTACTAAGTTGAAACTTGCCTTTGCACTGGATCGCCATGATACGGTCGGCATTGATTTAGTCGCAATGTGTGTAAACGATATTGTCGTTCAAGGGGCCCAACCGCTATACTTTTTGGATTACATTGCCTGTGGAAAAGCCGAACCTGAAAAAATCGAAATGATTGTTAAGGGTATTTCAGAAGGATGCGTCCAAGCAGGATGTGCGTTAATCGGCGGTGAAACGGCTGAAATGCCAGGTATGTACCAGGACGGCGAGTATGATTTAGCTGGCTATGTGACAGGTGCCGTTGAAAAATCGCAAGTGATTTCTGGCCAAGGTATTAAAGCTGGCAATGTATTAATTGGCTTGGCATCAAGTGGAGTACACAGCAATGGTTTTTCATTGGTGCGAAAAATCGTTGAGGACAACAAGCTTTCTTTTGAAGATTACTTCAATGAGCTAGATGGAACGCTAGGTGAAACGCTGCTAACCCCAACAAAAATCTATGTAAAATCAATTCTAGCCTTACTAGAAAAATATGATATTAACGGAATGGCTCATATTACTGGTGGCGGATTTATTGAAAATATTCCGCGAATGCTTCCTAAAGGACTTGGGGCAAACATTCATGAAAACAGTTGGCCAGTTCTGCCTGTATTCCACTTTTTAGAAGAAAAAGGCAAGCTAAACCGTTTTGAAATGTACAACATTTTTAACATGGGCATTGGGTTCGTTTTAGCTGTAGAAGCAAATCAAGCTGCTGGAGTCATGGAGACACTCTCACTGCTAGGCGAGCAAGCCTACGAAATTGGTTTGGTGACTGAAGGAAATGGAGTGGAATTTGTTCCTAATAGGGAGAATTCTTTATGAAAAAAATCGCCATATTTGCAACAGGCAGCGGCAGTAACTTTCAAGCCATTATCGATGCCATTGAATCTGGTTCTCTAGATGCAGAAGTTTGTTTGCTAGTTTGCGATAAACCTGGTGCCTTTGTGCTGGAACGGGCTGCAAAACATACGATTCCGACCTTCGTATTTTCCGCAAAGGATTATCCTAATAAGGCTGCTTATGAGCTTGCTATTTTAGAAGAATTAAAGAACAGGGATGTTGATTTCATCGTTTTGGCAGGATATATGCGCTTAATTGGAGCAACATTGTTACAGGAATTTGAAGGCCGGATTGTGAATATCCATCCTTCGTTACTGCCGGAGTTCCCTGGCCTTGACGCGATTGGTCAGGCACTAGCGGCAGGTGTGAAGGTGACCGGCGTGACGATCCACTATGTCGACGCTGGCATGGACACCGGACCGATTATTGAACAGCGCAAGGTAGTGGTGGTACCAGGCGAAACACTAGAAACCCTTCAAGCTAAAATTCATGCCATCGAACATAAGTTATATCCAGCAGTACTGCAACAGGTGCTGGGTCGAAACGAACAAAGGAAAAATGCCATAGGAGGAGCCAAAAAATGAGCAAAAAACGCGCACTTATTAGTGTTTCCGATAAAGAAGGGGTTGCTGAACTAGCCAAAAGCCTTGTGGCACTGGGATTTGAGATCATTTCCACTGGTGGAACGAAAAAAACGCTAGAAGAAAATAATATTGAAGTCACTAGCGTCAGTGCCATCACCAATTTTCCGGAAATTTTGGATGGTCGCGTCAAAACATTAAACCCCTTCATCCATGGTGGACTATTAGCGAGACAGGATGACTCAACACATCAAGAGCAACTGGAACAGTATGGAATTACTCCGATTGATCTAGTTTGCGTTAACCTATATCCATTTAAAGAAACAATCTCTAAGCCAAATACAACAACCGAGGATGCGATTGAAAATATCGACATCGGAGGACCAGCGATGCTCCGTGCATCCGCGAAAAACCATGAATATGTGACGGTGCTAGTTGACCCACAAGATTACAGCAGCGTTTTAGAAGAGCTCCACCAAAATGGGCAGACAACACGAGAGACCCGTCGACGACTTGCGGCAAAGGTATTCCGCCACACAGCTGCTTATGACGCGTTAATTTCGCAGTATATGACTGAGCTTGTCGAAGAAGAAACTCCAGAAAATCTAACGGTTACTTATGAATTGGTCCAGGGCCTACGTTATGGTGAAAATCCGCACCAACAGGCAGCCTTTTACCAAAAGCCGTTAGGCAGCCATTTTTCGATTGCTAGAGCAACTCAATTACATGGCAAGGAGCTAAGCTATAACAATATCAATGATGCAGACGCTGCCCTGCAAATCTTAAAAGATTTTCATGAGCCTGCTGCGGTTGCGGTTAAGCATATGAATCCTTGCGGTGTTGGAACGGGAGAAACCATTCAACTTGCTTTTGAAAAAGCGTTCGAAGCTGATCCCATTTCGATTTTCGGGGGCATCATCGCCTTGAACCGAGAAATCGATGGGGAAACAGCCCGCAAGCTACACGAAATCTTTTTAGAAATCATTATTGCACCAGCTTTCTCCCAAGAGGCATTAGAAATTTTACAAACAAAAAAGAATTTAAGATTGTTGACTTTACCGTTTGAAAAACAAGTTAAACCGGAAAAGAAACTTGTGTCTGTTCAGGGAGGGATGTTGCTCCAGGACGAAGATTTCTTTACGATTGAAAATGCAAATCTTCAGGTTGTTACAAAACGTCAGCCGACTAACGAGGAGTGGAAAGCCTTAGAACTTGGATGGAAAGTCGTAAAACATGTGAAATCCAATGCCATTGTTGTTACCAATGCAGCAATGACATTCGGAATTGGGGCTGGACAAATGAATCGGGTCGGTGCCGCGAAAATAGCCCTTGAGCAAGCTGGAACAAAGGCAAATGGTGCGGTGATGGCATCCGATGCATTCTTCCCGATGGATGATACCGTCGAGGCGGCAGCAAAAGCTGGTATAACGGCGATTATTCAACCTGGTGGCTCGATTCGTGACGAGGATTCCATCAAAAAGTGCGATGAATACGGAATTGCCATGGTGTTTACCGGAGTAAGACATTTTAAACATTAAGAGGTGTAACGATATGAAAATTTTAGTCGTTGGTCGAGGCGGTCGTGAGCATGCGATTTGCCGAAAATTTGCCGAAAGTGCTCTTGTGGAAAAAGTGTTCGTGGCACCCGGAAATCCTGGAATGGTCGATGTAGCAGAAAGAGTAGCAATTGACGAAGGTCAGCATGACGGGCTGATTCAATTTGCTAAAGAAAATGATATTAAATTAACCTTTATTGGTCCGGAAATTCCGTTACTTGATGGATTGGCGGATCGGTTCATCGCAGAAGGATTAAGGGTTTTTGGTCCGACCCAAAGTGCTGCTCTAATTGAAGGTAGTAAATCTTTTGCGAAAGAATTAATGAAAAAGTACGATATTCCAACCGCTGAATATGAGGTGTTCACAGATTTCGAATCCGCTGTACGCTATGTGGAGGAAAAAGGTGCACCTATTGTCATTAAAGCGGATGGATTAGCAGCTGGAAAAGGTGTAGTTGTAGCGATGACAAAGGAGGAAGCTATTTCTGCATTAAAAGAAATGCTTCTTAATCAAAAATTTGGCGATTCCTCTCTTTCTGTTGTGATTGAAGAGTTTTTACAAGGGGAAGAGTTTTCGTTAATGGCGTTTGTGAACGGTGAAAACGTGACTCCTTTAGAAATAGCCCAGGACCACAAACGAGCTTTTGATGGTGACCAAGGACCAAACACGGGGGGAATGGGGGCATACTCACCTGTATCACAAATTCCTACTGAAATGGTGCAAATGGCGATTGAAAAAATTGTCAAAAGGGCAGCGCAAGCACTTGTGCAAGAAGGGCGCAGTTTCTGCGGGGTTCTATATGCTGGACTTATTTTAACAGAATTCGGACCAAAGGTAATCGAGTTTAATGCCCGTTTCGGTGACCCGGAGACTCAGGTGATTTTACCGAGAATGAAGTCAGATTTACCCAGTGTTCTGCTAGAAGTTTTGGCGGGTAATGAGGTGGCAATTGAGTGGGATTCGTCGCCAATGATTGGGGTCGTATTAGCAGCTGAAGGCTATCCAGGTGAGTTGCAGACAAAGGGTAACCTTTTCGTACTTCCGCCATCTGAGCAGCAAATACACCTTTACCATGCAGGAACAAACCAACTGGGCGGCAATTGGATGATCAATGGTGGCCGAGTTCTATTTGCTGCAGCAAAAGGGGAAACTTTATCGGAGGCTCAAAAAACGGTGTACCAATATTTATCGGAGCATGAGTGGCAAGGCTTATTTTACCGAAAAGATATCGGGCACCGAGCTATCGCCCCGTTTTCCGTGAACGTTTAACATAAACATAAGAAATCGCGACAATTCCACCGATGAGTGATGCTAACACAAAGCTCATATCGGAAAAATATTCCCAAAAGTACATTTATATCACTCCTTTTTGGAAAGTCTGACTCAACCATGTTAGGGGAGTCAGACTTTCCGTTCATTAAGTCGGATTATAAGGAGGAATTTCACTTGATTCCCCCAAATCACCATCAACCCTTTCGTCCTCGAAGCGGTTTTCCATCCATCTTTTACATAAATCTGTCATTGGGCAATAACGAACAATTCCTTCGGCAACCTTCATTGCGCCAATCATGGCAGTAAAAAGATAACGGTCACCCCAAGGGCGTTTGACCATTTTTGAAGTGCTCCATGCTAAAATCGTTAGTCCACAAGTGATACGGATTAGCGCATTTAATATCCCGATATTTGGTCTAATATTCATACGAATCTACATCCTTTCGGTAAAAAATTTCCCCACTGAAACATTTCAACTCTTTAATGCGTTAAATCGCGAAATATGTTAATCTAATTATTGAAAGTGCTTACAAAAAGCGAACTTTCGTCTTAATCAAGAGGCAAGGGGAGATACCGATGCTAGAGCAGCGATACCGCTGGAAAAATAGACAAATCCGCGAGCATATTGCCGTGTTAGACGGTAGACTCGCTCCGACCATTCTGTTAAAAAATTCCAATTACCTCAATCAAGTTTTACGTACTTGGATACATGCAAATATTTGGATATACGAAGATAGGATTGTCTATGTGGGGGAAAAACTCCCGGACAATCTAAAGGGCTGTGAAGTAATCGACTGTACAAAAGAGTATTTGGTGCCAGGTTATATTGAACCGCATGCACATCCCTTTCAAATATATAATCCCCAAACACTTGCGACATATGCATCACAGTTTGGAACGACAACGCTGATAAACGATAATATGGCATTAGTTTTACAATTGGATAAAAAGAAAGCGTTTTCTTTATTAAGGGAATTGCGCAATCATCCGGTCACTATGTATTGGTGGTGCCGGTTTGATGGGCAAACAGAGGTTATGGATGAAGAAAAATATTTTTCGCATAGTAATATTAAGTCTTGGCTTGAACATGATGCCGTTTTACAAGGTGGCGAGCTAACTGGCTGGCCGAAATTACTCGACGGCGATGACATGATGCTGCACTGGATTCAAGAGGCAAAACGGATGCACAAGAAAATGGAAGGACATTTTCCAGGGGCATCTGAAAAAACGTTAGCGAAAATGATGTTATTTGGTGCTGATAGTGATCATGAGGCGATGACAGGTAAAGATGTTTACAACCGGTTGATGCAAGGATATATGGTTTCATTGCGGTACTCTTCGATTCGACCAGATCTACCGCTTTTACTAGATGAACTGAAAAAAATGAACATTACCGCCTATGACAAGATGATGTTTAACACCGATGGTTCGTCTGCCGCTTTTTATGAACAAGGCTTAAATGATCAAATGATTCGAATTGCGATAGAGAAAGGTGTACCACTAGTTGATGCATATAACATGGCCACCATTAATATTGCCCGTTATTATAATATCGAATACCTACATGGAAATATTGCCACAGGGCGAATTGCCAATATCAATTTTCTAAAAGATCCAACCAACCCGACCCCGAAATCGGTGCTTGCGAAAGGGAAATGGGTGAAACGAGATGGAAATCAGGGGCTAATCGGGAAGTCAATGGATTGGAGTGCCCATGGTTTTGCCCCATTGCAGTTGGATTGGGACTTTAGTTTAGATGACCTGCAATTTTCAATGCCATTTGGAATTAGAATGGAAAATTCAGTTATCACGAAACCTTATTCTATCACAATGGATGTCTCCGCCGACGAACTGCCAACGACACATGACGAAAGCTTTTTCGTGCTAATCGACAGAAATGGGCAGTGGCGCATCAATACGATTTTGAAAGGCTTTGCAAACCGAGTAGGCGGACTTGCCAGTTCTTATTCCAACACGGGTGATTTAATTTTAATAGGGAAAAATAAGCAAGACATACTGAAAGCATTTCAGCGTGTGAAGGAAATTGGTGGAGGAATTGTTCTCGTTGAAAAAGGCGAGATTTTGCACGAAATTCCATTAACATTATCAGGTGTTATGTCTGACGCATCAGTGGAAGAGATTATTGAAAACGAGAACGTATTAAAGGTCCTCTTAAGGGAACGTGGCTATCGCTTTGATGACCCCATCTATTCGTTATTATTCTTTTCATCAACCCATTTACCTTATATTCGAGTTACACAACAAGGAATATATGATGTGATGAATAAAATGATACTCTTTCCTTCAATAATGCGTTAAAATATAAAAATATAAACGCGTTAATGCGTAAAAGCATTTTGTACAATAACCATCATTGAGAGCAGCTTAGATTCTGACAACCATGGGAGTATGGGACGAAGGGGTGTTTACTTTTTGAAACTTAAAGGGTGGATTGTAAGTAGCATGGCATTCATGTTGCTGCTCACTGGCTGTAGTGATAAGGAACAAAGTGTGGCACCGGAGCAAGAGGAGCAGAATGTGGAGAAGCCACAAAATGAAGAACCTGTGGAACCTGCAGAAGCGGTATATCCATATACTTTCCCACTTACAGGGATTGGTTCTAATACACAGGTAGATGACCGCGCCGTTGCGGTTATGATTAATAATCATCCAAAGGCAAGACCGCAATCAGGCATCCCTAAAGCGGATATTGTCTACGAATTGCTTGCTGAAGGCGATGTGACCAGATTTCTTGCTGTGTTTCAAAGTGAGAAACCAGACAAGGTTGGACCCGTTCGAAGTGCAAGGGATTATTTCATCGAGCTTGCTAAAGGTCTAAAAAGCCTTTACATAGCCCACGGGTACAGCCCGGAAGCGAAAAAAATGCTTGATTCCGGTTATATTGATGACCTAAACGGAATGCAATATGACGGGACTTTGTTTAAACGGGCTAATTTCCGAAAGGCACCGCATAATTCATATATTACCTATGAGAATATTCTAAAGGGTGCGGAGAAAAATAAATTCTCGATGAAGGGTGCACCACGTGCTTACCAGTTCTATACGGAGAAAGAGCTTGAAGGTTTACAGGGAAATCCAGCAAAGTCATTAATGGTGTCGTATTTCTCGAGTAATTTATTTAATGTTATTTTCGATTACGATGAGGCATTAGGAAAATACAAGCGCTTCTCCAATGGAGAGATGACGATTGATTATGACACGAAAGAAAGAGTTCTGTTAGATAACATATTAATATTGGAAATGGAGCATAAATTCATTGATTCGTATGGAAGAAGGGAAATCAACCTCACTTCCGGTGGTAATGGTTATATGATACAACGAGGTAAATGGAATCCCATTACCTGGAAAAATGTTGAGGGACAAATTGTTCCTTTTGCGAATGGTTCAGAGGCTAAGCTAGTTCCAGGGAAAACGTGGGTAAATATTATTCCGAAGGATCAAGGTTTAGCTAAAGTAGTGTCGATAACTGAAAAATAACCTGCGTCTCTATTGTGGCGTGGTGAGGATAATTTTACTAAAGGGGAATATCATTCATGCAAATTGATAAAATTAGAGGAAAAGAATTAGACCAGTTTTTTAAAGCGATTCTTTCATTACAAGATATTGAAGAGTGCTACCGTTTTTTTGACGATGTAGCGACGATGAATGAAATTCAATCGCTAGCGCAGCGTTTAGAAGTTGCACGTATGCTGCGTGAAGGAAAAACGTATCATAAAATTGAAAGCGAAACGGGCGCAAGTACTGCGACGATTTCACGAGTGAAACGCTGCTTAAATTACGGAAATGACGCTTATGAAATGGCGTTAGATCGGATTAAAGAGGCACAGCCCACTACAGAAGAATAAATCGATAAGGCTTGACCGAAAGATTCGGTCGGCCTTTTTTTGTTTTGATGGATATTCTGATGGTATAATGGTTGAATGGAATAGTCCCATTTTGATGTTTTTGATTGGAGGCAAACGTATGTATGATGTACGTGAATGGCGTCATGTATTTAAATTAGATCCTCACAAGGAAATTTCCGATGAAGCGCTGGAGCAAATTTGCGAATCAGGGACTGATGCGGTTATTGTTGGTGGGACCGATGGTGTGACGCTAGAGAATGTACTTGATTTGATGGCGCGCATTCGCCGCTTTACGGTTCCATGTGTGCTGGAAGTGTCTTCCGCTGAGACGATTACTCCTGGCTTTGATCTATATTTTATCCCGACCGTTTTAAATAGTCCGGACACCAATTGGATTGTTGGACTTCATCATCAAGCGGTAAAAGAATATGGGGAGTTAATGGATTGGGACGAAATCGTCATGGAAGGCTATTGTATTTTAAATGAAGACTGCAAGGCTGCCCGGCATGTCCAGGCTAATACAGCTTTAAATAAAGACGATGTGATTGCTTATGCACGGATGGCAGAAAAAATGTTTCAGCTGCCGATTTTTTACTTAGAATATAGTGGGAAGTACGGGGATGCCGCTTTGGTCCAAGATGTGAAAGATGTGCTGGCAAAGACGAAGCTTTTCTATGGTGGAGGGATTGATTCCATTGAGAAGGCTAAAGAAATGGCTAAGTATGCCGATGTTATCGTTGTCGGTAATGTCATTTATGATAACCTTACTGAGGCGTTAAAAACGGTCCAAGCAATGAAAAAAGTTTGATTGTTATGTAACGGAAGGTTACAATAGAAATAGGAACATATGTTTGATAGGCGGTGGAAAATATGCAATTTTTAACTGATCGTTTGTTAAATGGCTTAAATCCGATGCAGCAGCAAGCTGTCAAGACAACGGATGGTCCGCTGTTAATCATGGCAGGTGCAGGTAGTGGTAAGACAAGGGTGTTGACACACCGAATCGGTTATTTAATGGTTGAAAAAGGCGTCAATCCTTACAATATTTTGGCAATCACCTTCACGAACAAGGCTGCTCGGGAAATGAAGGACAGAATTCGCAATATGATGGGTGGTGCAGCCGATGAAATATGGATTTCAACATTCCACTCCATGTGTGTTAGAATTCTTCGCCGTGATATTGACCGAATTGGCTTTAATCGTAATTTTACGATTCTCGACACAACGGACCAACAATCGGTTATTAAAGGGATTTTAAAAGACAAAAATATTGATGCGAAAAAATTTGATCCACGAGCCATTTTAGGCTCGATTAGCAGTGCCAAAAACGAACTGCTGGATTCCGAGGAATATGCCAAACGAGTTGGCGACTATTATGACAAGGTTGTTAGTGACGTTTATACTGAATATCAAAAGCGTCTTCGTAAAAATCAAGCACTCGACTTCGATGATCTCATCATGCTAACGATTCATTTATTTAAGCGTGTCCCCGAAGTATTAGAGTATTACCAACGAAAATTCCAATACATTCACGTCGATGAGTACCAGGATACAAACAGAGCCCAGTATATGTTAGTGAAATATTTGGCGGCACGTTTCAAAAACCTATGTGTCGTCGGGGACTCTGACCAATCCATTTATCGCTGGCGTGGTGCAGATATCGCCAATATTTTATCATTTGAAAAAGATTATCCGAACGCAAATGTGATTATGCTTGAACAAAACTATCGTTCAACGAAACGAATTTTACTAGCAGCTAATAAGGTAATTGAAAACAATCTTACCCGTAAAGCGAAGAATCTTTGGACGGAAAACGCTGAAGGAAATAAGATTTGCTATTATCGTGCTGATAGTGAGCAAGGCGAAGCGCAGTTCGTCATCGGAAAAATTAAAGAGCTTGTTGATTCAGGTAAACGAAAAGCCTCGGACATTGCGATTTTATATCGTACCAACGCCATGTCGCGGGTAATGGAGGAAGCGCTCCTAAAGTCAAATATTAGCTACTCCATTGTTGGCGGCATTAAGTTCTATGACCGTAAGGAAATTAAGGATATTCTTGCTTATTTACGATTGGTGGCCAATCCTGATGATGATATTAGCTTTCAGCGGGTGATCAATGTTCCGAAACGCGGAATTGGTGCAAGTTCACTTGATCGAATTGCTAATTTTGCCGCTGAACATGATATATCGATGTCCCAAGCTGTTGATTCGATTGAGCTCTTAGGGCTTAGCCCAAAGATTACCAAGGCATGCCGCGAGTTTCGCAATTTAATCAATGACTTTACGAGAATGCAGGATTTTTTATCCGTTACTGAGTTGGTGGAACAGATTTTAGAAAAATCCGGCTATATCGAAATGCTCGAAGCAGAAAAATCGCTTGAATCGCAAAGCCGAATCGAAAACATAGAGGAATTATTATCGGTGACGAAGAATTTTGAAGAGGTGAGCGAAGATAAAAGCCTCGTTGGCTTCTTAACCGACTTAGCCTTAGTTTCCGATATTGATAAACTAGATGAAGATGGCACTCCGGCTGACTCAGTTGTCTTAATGACGCTCCATTCAGCAAAAGGGCTTGAATTTCCGGTTGTCTTTTTAATCGGTTTGGAGGAAGGCGTTTTCCCGCATTCACGCTCTTTAATGGAGGAAGCGGAAATGGAGGAGGAGCGTCGCTTAGCCTATGTAGGAATTACTCGTGCTGAGGAAGACCTATATATTTCAAATGCCCAAATGCGCACGCTTTTTGGACGAACAAACATGAATGCTGCATCACGATTTATTCGGGAAATTCCGGAGGATTTGATGGAGCCATACCAAAAACCAAGTCGGACTGGTTTTGGCGGTGGTGGGTTTACATCCACTGCCCGTTCTGGAGCAACTACTGCACCGAGGGGACCGGTTCTCCGTCCTACGCTACAACCGACTGGCGGCGAAGGAATTGGTTGGCGAGTTGGCGATAAAGCGGAGCATGGTAAATGGGGCGTCGGAACAGTTGTTAGTGTAAGAGGAGAAGGTGACGGTATGGAGCTTGATATTGCTTTCCCAAGTCCTACCGGTATTAAGCGTTTATTAGCAAAGTTTGCACCAATTAAAAAAGTTTAATAGGAGGATCCATGCCTATGGCCGAAGCAAGAATAAAGGAATTGCGAAACCTGTTAAATCAATATAATTATGAATATCACGTTTTGGATAAACCAACCGTTCCCGATGCCGAATATGATCGACTTTTAAAAGAATTAGTCGAACTAGAGGAACAATATCCGGAATTACGAACAACGGATTCCCCTTCCGAACGGGTTGGGGGAACCGTGTTGGAATCGTTTAAAAAAGTGGAGCATCGTATTCCGATGCTTAGTCTAGGCAATGCTTTTAATGAAGCTGATTTACGCGATTTTGACCGCCGTGTCCGCCAAGCGGTTGGTGATGACGTTTCGTATGTTTGTGAATTAAAGATTGATGGGCTCGCCGTATCACTTCGTTATGAGGATGGCCTGTTTATCCAAGGGGCGACTCGTGGCGATGGTTCAATTGGTGAGGATATCTCCGCCAATTTAAAGACTATTCGTTCCATTCCATTGCGCTTGAGTGAACCTGTATCGATTGAAGTTCGTGGCGAAGTGTTTATGTCGAAAAAATCATTTGAGTTATTAAATGTGACGAAGGCTGAAAAAGGCGAGGAACTGGCAGCCAACCCACGAAATGCTGCGGCAGGTTCCCTCCGTCAACTCGACCCGAAAATTGCCGCTTCACGAAATTTGGATGTTTTTTTGTATTCCATTGCTGACATTGGGGAAACCGGTGTGACTTCTCATAGTGAGGGTCTAGAGTACCTTGATAAGTTAGGTTTTAAAACAAATCAAGAACGACGAAAGTTCTCTTCGATTGATGATGTTATTGGTTTTGTTTCAGGTTGGGTTGAAAAGAGACCTCATCTGCCATATGAGATTGATGGAATGGTTATAAAAGTGGATTCCTATTCGCAGCAAGAGCAGCTTGGGACAACGGCAAAAAGCCCGCGTTGGGCAATTGCTTATAAATTTCCTGCCGAAGAGGTCGTTACCAAGTTAATCGATATCGAATTAAGTGTGGGACGGACTGGGGTAGTTACACCTACGGCAATATTAGAACCGGTTAAGGTAGCTGGAACAACAGTACAACGGGCTTCTTTACATAACGAAGATTTAATTCGCGAAAAGGATATTAAAATTGGCGATTTTGTTATAGTCAAAAAAGCAGGAGATATTATACCGGAAGTAGTTGGCGTGTTAGTCGAGCGCAGAACGGGAGAAGAGCAAGACTTTAGAATGCCAACGCATTGCCCTGAATGCGAAAGTGATCTTGTACGCTTAGAGGAAGAAGTCGCTCTTCGATGTATAAATCCGAAGTGTCCTGCACAAATTCGTGAGGGTCTAATTCACTTTGTATCGCGTGATGCCATGAATATTGATGGACTTGGAGAAAAGGTAATCAGTCAGCTTTTCCAAGAAAAATTAATTCAGGATGTAGCGGACCTTTATCGATTAACGAGGGAGCAATTACTTGGATTAGAACGAATGGGTGACAAATCCGCGACTAATCTAATCAATGCAATTGAAGCCTCTAAACAAAATTCGTTGGAGAAATTGCTGTTCGGCCTAGGAATTCGCCATGTAGGAGCCAAGGCTGCTAAAACATTGGCCCAACAATTTGAAACAATGGACCGATTATCAACAGCAACCCGCGAGGAATTAACCGCGATAAATGAAATCGGTGAAAAAATGACTGATTCCATCGTGACCTATTTTGAAAATGAAGAGGTTCATGAACTATTGACAGAGCTAAAAACAGCTGGTGTTAATATGGACTATAAAGGACCTAAACCAGTGTCAATTGCCGATTCAAGTTCATTTTTTGCTGGTAAAACCGTTGTGTTGACAGGTAAATATGAGCAAATGTCCCGTAACGATGCGAAGGACAAATTAGAGGCATTGGGGGCTAAGGTGGCTGGAAGTGTCAGTAAAAAGACCGACCTGGTCATAGCAGGTGAAGATGCCGGCTCGAAGCTAACCAAAGCTCAGGAATTAGCGATTGAGATTTGGGATGAAGCGAGAATGTTAGAAGAATTGGCAAAGGCGTAAATGATTTTACATTGAAATAAAAAGGTGGGGATATTAGTGAAACCATTTCTAATGGTTCTACTGTCCCTCTTTCTTTTGCTAAGCGGCTGTGCGCCGAATTTTGAAAAGCAAGAGGAAGTGGTTCAAGAACAACAAGATTCAAATAAAAAAGCTATCATTCCGAAATATCAAATCTCTGATAAATACTATCGGACGATCCTTCCTTTTGAACCTAGTAAAGCACGTGGAATGGTTGTTGGTGAATTAAATACCCGGAATGATATAAGTGAATTTGAAACGGGTTTAATGAGATTAGCTCAAGGATCGTTTGATCCTGACCAATATTTATTCCAAGAGGGACAAACGCTTGACACAAAAACAGTTGAAAGTTGGCTTAAGCGAAAATGTTTGCCTGGACAATTAAAAGAAGCTCGCTTAACTGAATCAGAGAACATTGGTTTAAATCCAACAGATGAAAAACAATGTAGTCCACGGACACGGGGCAATGCTCCCATTTATCTAGCTAGTATTCTTGAACATAACTATTTAATCAAAAGTGATGAGAAAACAGTTCAATTAGGTGGAATAGCGATTGGATTAGCTTTAAATTCCATTCATTATTATCAACCGGAAGAATTCGGACCAATCTTCGAAGAGAAAATTGATCCTGCGGTCATGGAAAAAGAGGGTAAGAAAATTGCTGCTGAAGTTGTCCGCCGCTTAAGAGCAATGCCTGGCTTAAAGGAAGTTCCAATCATGATTGGCTTGTTTGAACAAGAAAGCAAAGCGTCCGTTGTACCAGGACATTTCTTTGCATATTCAACAGTCGGCAAGGGTAGTGCTAATATTGACAAATGGGAAAAGGCTAGTGATAAATACTATTTATTCCCTTCTAGCGCTGCCACAAAGGACCACCGTGATGACGTAACTTCATTCTTAAATTTTAAACAGGATGTGGAGGAATACTTCCCGAATTTCACAGGGGTGGTTGGAAAGGCATTTTATAAGGGTGAACAGCTTCAAAACCTTAATATTTCAATCTCGATACAATTTTACGGAAGAGCCGAAGTAATCGGTTTCACCCAATATGTAACTGGGCTCGTCATGGAGCACTTCCCAGATTATATATCTGTGCAGGTTGATGTATCATCCGTAAGTGGACCCGAAGCGTTAATTGTTAGAAAAGCCGAAGCAAAAGAACCATTTGTCCATATTTACGAATAATAGAACTTGGCTTGTGCCAGGTTCTTTTTTTATCGAGTTTTTTCATTATTCCAAAGCTATTCGAATTCATTGAAGTATTTGAAACAATCATGATAAAATGATAGTTGGTGTTTCAAACGTTTTTAATACATAGGAGGCGTTAAGAATGGTACAACCATACAAACACGAGCCATTTACAAACTTTTCGATTGATGAAAATCGTCAAGGTTATTTAACAGGCTTAAAAACAGTAGAAAGCTATTTAGGTCAGGAATATCCACTCGTAATAGGTGGCGAAAAAATAACGACTGAAGATAAAATTGCATCTTATAACCCAGCGAACAAGCAGGAATTAATCGGCCGCGTTTCAAAAGCAAATCGTGACCTTGCCCAGCAGGCTATGGAAGCAGCGGTTG
>NZ_JBTOOE010000033.1:0-31372 GCF_054786815.1 Pseudoneobacillus rhizolycopersici
CGGGTGTCAAGAACTCTTCTTGGCGACCGATTTCGCCGCATCTTTCTAAAATCGGGTGTCAAGAACTCTTCTTGGCGACCGATTTCGCCGCATCTTTCTAAAATCGGTCACCAAATAATCATTCCCCTTCAATAATCACTTGTGCAATGGCATAGTCACGGCTATGTGAGATAGACAGATGGACCCCTTCTTTTATGGGTGAGACAATCTGCGGCTTGCCCTTGACATCCGCTTGAATCTCTATATCTAAAAAAGATAAATCCGATCCAATGCCTGTGCCTCTCGCCTTTGAAAACGCCTCTTTGGCTGCAAAACGTCCGGCAAGAAATTCAACTTTACGAGCACCGGTTAATTTTTTAAAGATAACCTGCTCATCTTCGGTTAATATTCGTTGGATAAATTTGGGCTGTCTTTCTATAATGGTTTTAATCCGGTCCAATTCAACGATGTCGATGCCGGTTCCTAAAATCATCCTCATCACCTTCTAAAACTAAATTAAAAGCATATGTCATTAATAGTACAATCCATTAAGGAGGACATTTATGTTTACGCGCACTGAGAGCTTAAAGGAATTTCTTCGCTATTACCCAATCGTCTCAGGGATTGTTGCCGTCAATCTTGTTATTTTTTCAATTGGAATTTTCCCGTTTTTTCCGAGAAACTGGATATACGAAACCTTTTCCGGAGTTAATCTCTATGTAGCGGATGGAGAATTATGGCGATTGGTTACACCGATTTTCCTCCATAGTGGCTGGTCACATATTCTGTTTAACTGTTTTTCCCTCGTTATCTTTGGTCCAGCACTTGAAAATATCATTGGGAAAGGCCGCTTTTTGACCGTTTATCTACTTGCAGGAATCGCAGCAAATCTGGCAACTTTTTTGATTCAACCACTAACCTATATTCATGTAGGATCTAGTGGGGCGATTTTTGGGCTTTTCGGCTTTTATTTAGCGATTATTTCCTTTCGCAAAAGCATGCTTTCACGGGAAAACTCTCAATTGGTAATCACGATCGCTGTCCTTAGTGTCATTATGACCTTTCTTCAACCAAACATAAATATCACTGCACATATTTTTGGGCTAATTTCTGGATTTTTAATTGGGGCCGCCCTTATTAAAAAGTAAGTTGAACATAGAATCCGTTATTTACTCTAAAAATGAACCTAGCCACCAACAAAGCCAATAAAAAAGAACATGACCCTTATCATGTTCTTTTAATCTGTTCATTATTGTGAGCGGCTGTAGTTTCTCGGTTTCGATTTGTTGCCGCCTGTTCCTCCGCCATTTCCGCCTGGTTTTCTAGCCTGGCCTTGGCGCGTTGGATTCTTTTTGCGAGCGCCACCGCTAGGATTGGAATCCTTATACGATCTGCGACGATCTTGTGGCTTTTTGTCGCGACGTTGTGGTAATGGTGACTCTTCTGTTAATTTAACAGGTGTTGTATCAGGTTCTTTTGTCAATATTTTCAACACGGCTGATACGACTGTTGATGCATCATGCTCTTCTAAAATTTGATCGGCCATTCGCTTGTAGTATTGAAGATTATTTCCTTCAATCGCAGACAAAATTTTATCCAAAGCCGCTTTTTGCTGACCTTCTAAAGCTTCATCTAAGCTTGGTGGCTTCATGCGTTCCATTTTTCGTTTTGTTGTTCTTTCAACAACCTCTAGATACGACTTCTCGCGCGGGGTAATGAACGTCATCGCCATTCCCGCTTTCCCAGCACGGCCGGTACGACCAATACGGTGTACATAGCTTTCAGGGTCTTGTGGGATATCAAAGTTATAAACATGAGTAACACCGGAAATATCTAATCCACGTGCTGCTACGTCAGTTGCCACTAATATTTCAATAGAACCTTCTTTAAACTTCTTTAACACAGAAAGACGTTTCGCTTGGCTTAAATCACCGTGAATTCCTTCAGCTGTATATCCTCTTAAGTTTAATGCATCCGAAAGCTCATCAACGCGGCGCTTTGTTCTACCGAAAATAATCGCCAGCTCAGGTGATTGAATATCCAATAATCTCGTTAGAATATCAAATTTATTTCGTTCTTGAACCTCTAAATAATATTGGTCAATTAATGGAACTGTCATTTCTTTTGTTTTTACACGAATAACTTCAGGTTCTTTCATAAATGTTTCCGCAATTTTGCGGATCGGTGCCGGCATAGTTGCTGAGAATAGCAATGTCTGGCGCTCCGTTGGTGTCTGAGAAAGGATCGCTTCAATATCCTCGATAAAGCCCATATTTAACATTTCATCGGCTTCATCCAAAATCACAGTATGAACCTTTGAAAGATCCATTGTTTTACGGTTGATATGGTCTAATACACGGCCAGGTGTTCCGACAATAATGTGAGGATTCTTTTTTAACGAGCGAATTTGTCTAGAGATATCCTGACCACCGTAAATTGGAAGGACATGTGCCTTTTTGCCGTAACCAATTTTATAAAGCTCTTCAGACACTTGAATCGCTAATTCACGAGTAGGGGCAATGATGATTCCCTGAATCGCGTGAGCTTTTGTGTCAATTTTATCAACTAACGGAATACCAAATGCCGCCGTTTTCCCTGTTCCTGTTTGTGCTTGTCCGATCAAGTCCTTCCCTTGTAATGCAGCGGGAATTGTTTCGGATTGAATGGGAGTAGCTTCTTCAAATCCCATTCGTTTTAAAGATTTCATCGTATCCTGGCTAATGCCTAAATCTTCAAATTTTGCCAATATTTTCATTCTCCTTCGTCATGCTTTTTATATTTTCATACTAACTTTACATTCGTCTATCGAAAAACATCATTCTAAACTCCGCTATATCATCAAAAAAAGACATTCTCCTTATGGAGTATGCCCTAAATTTAAAAGAAACTTCCTCTAGACACTTTGAGTTCAATAATAACATCTAATAAGCGTAATTGCAAATGATTGGGAGTGTCATTCCAATTTATGAACGACTGGCACCCCTAAAAAGGCCAAAATCCGCTCAAATAGGAGATCCTTTTGGTTGCAATGGCAAATATGATGTTTCGACTCGGGTATATAAAGTATTTCTTTTACACTTGCTCCAATGTTTTCAAATAAAAATTGGGCACTTTTCATTGGAACAATTCCATCTGCCTCACCTTGCGCAATGAAGGTTGGCACTTTCACATCGTTTAACATCGGTCTTACTTCGTTAACTAACTTTCGAAATTGCATCGTCGCTGAAATCGGTGTGTCTGTTATCTTTTTCCGATATCGTAAATATAACTCATTGGAATTAAGATTACCTCTAAAACCATCACGGATCATAAGCTTTATATCCTCGGTAAGCTGTTTTAGGTTAATATAGTAGGCTGCAGCGCTAAGTAAAACCAATTTTGTTACAGGATATTTTACGGCTAGATAACTGGCTATTAGCCCACCCATCGAAAATCCAATGACGTACACTTTATCACAATTTTCCAATAGCCGAGTGAGTTCATTTTCAGCATATGTTAACCATTGCTGATAAGAGACACCTTTTAATTGTAAAGTTTCTCCATGACCAGGCAAGGTTGGAACACTCAATAGCCAATCTGTTCGTTTTTCTAAAAATGAAGCAAGGGGGGTCACTTCATACGGTGCACCGGTAAATCCGTGTATTAGTAAACAGCCAATCATGATTGTTCACCAGACCTTACTGTAATCCCGTGACGACTTCTTCTAGCTTTATACCCCGTGAAGCCTTTACTAAAACCAGTGTTCCTTCATTAGTTTGTGTTTTTAAGTGATGAATCAAGGATTCTTTGTCGTTAAATGAGAGCACCGTACCCTCTGGTAAAACTTCTTTCGCCCCTCTGGCAATTTCTTCGGCTAACTTTCCATAAGTATAGACAGCATTGATTTTCTCTGGATGGAGGCCTTTGCCAATTTCATAATGAAATTCCCCCTCGTTTGGCCCAAGTTCCAACATATCGCCAAGTACAAGGATTTTTTGCTTATATCCAGGAAGAGTTGTTACTAAGTCTATCGCTGCCTTCATCGAGGTTGGGCTGGCATTATAGGCATCATTGATAATCTTTTCTCCGTTTGCCCCTTCGACCAACTCCATTCGCATATTCGTTAGCTTCAGGTTACTAAAGCCGTCATTGAATTGGGCAAAAGAAATTTCGTGTTGATTAGCAACTAGCATCGCTGCCAGAGCATTCATGATGTTGTGTGTTCCTAATACAGGCAAATAAAACTCCTCATCATGCCCGTTTATTTTAAAATGACTGCCTTGGTCTCTCGTAGATATTTCGGTTGGATATAAGGTATTGTTTTCACTTCTACCAAATGTGTAGATAGAAGCATTCCCTTGGTAATGGTCGAGTTTCTCTTTTAAGAGTGGCTCGTCACCGAAATAAATGATCTTGCCGTTTTCCTTTAGTCCATTGATAATTTCAAGCTTAGCTTTGGCAATCCCTTCGCGTGACCCTAAATCTAATAAATGCGACTCACCGATGTTGGTAATGACAACTGCATCCGGTTTGGCCAATCTTGATAAAAAGTCGATTTCGCCGAAACCGCTCATTCCCATTTCCAAAACAGCTATTTCGGTATCTTCCTCTAACTGCAAAATCGTTAAGGGCAGACCGATGTGATTATTATAGTTTCCTTCCGTTTTTTGAACCTTATACCGTAGAGATAATAATCCTGTGACCATATCCTTTGTAGAGGTTTTACCATTGCTGCCCGTAATGCCGATGACAGTTAGATTTAGTTGCTTGCGATAATATTTTGCTAAATCCTGAAGGGCCGTTAAGGTATCCTCAACGATTAAGATCGGTAGATGCGTAGGTGGGTTGGGTACATTTTTCTGCCAAAGGGAGGCGGCGGCACCTTTTCTGATTGCCTCTTCGACAAGTTGATGACCGTCAATTTGTTGGCCAATAAATGGAACATATAAATTACCCGGTTGAAGTTTCCGGGTATCGTTACAGACCCCTTGAATCAGTATTTGTTCAAATGGTCGAATATCATTTAAGACGGTTATTGCCTCGGCTACTTGCTTGATCTTTCTTTTAATCATCCGAAATATCTCCTTTCATACGCGAAAATAGGCCTGACCAAAAGTAAACGTTATTTCGGTCAGACCCATGGAGCTTTTTCTATCTACTAGCGCTATGCCAAACCGCTTTCGCTTTTGCTATTAATCCAAAATATGCTTAATTTGTTGTTTTTCTTGGTGTCTTTCGACAGCTAAGTCCACTAATCGTTTAATAAGGTCCGGATACTCGACACCTGTATGTTTCCAAAGTAGAGGGAACATGCTAAATGGAGTGAATCCTGGCATTGTGTTAACCTCGTTAATTAACAGTTTACTGTCCTTGGTTAAAAAGAAGTCAGCGCGAACTAATCCTGAGCAATCTAAGGCTTTATAAGCATGGATGGCCATTTCCTTCATTTCATTATAGACCTCTTCGCTAATATCGGCTGGAATCACTAAAGCAGTGTCCCCATCTTCATATTTTGCTTTATAGTCATAAAATTCCGTTTTCGGAATAATTTCGCCGGCAACTGAACATTCCGGTTCATCATTGCCAAGGATTCCGACTTCAATCTCTCGTGCTGTGACACCTTGTTCAATGATAATTTTCCGGTCGTATTGGAACGCGTCGATACAGGCTGTTTCTAATTCTTCACGAGTGGTACATTTGCTGATTCCTACACTTGAACCAAGGTTTGCCGGTTTGACGAAACATGGGTAGCCAAGTTTAGTTTCTACTTTCTCGTAGCTTTGGTCACGATTTTTCTCCCAATCGCTGCGGATAAACGAAACGTAATCCACTTGAGCCAGGCCAGCCTGAGCGAATATGTTTTTCATAAAGACTTTATCCATTCCCGCCGCAGATGCAAGCACGCCATTACCGACATAAGGAAGGTTTAAGAGCTCTAACATTCCTTGTACGGTGCCATCTTCGCCGTTCGGGCCATGAAGTAAAGGAAAAATGACGTCTAAGGCTTGGGATGATTCACCGCCCGTGTTAAACACTTTTGGAGCAAGTGCGGTTGGTGATTGTGCCTCGCTTGCATTAAATTCTAATGCTTTAATATGCTCAACAGGTTCCATTAATTGCGGTCCACGAACCCATTGTCCTTCTTCTGTAATGTAGATTGGATGTATATCGAATTTTTCAAGGTCAAGCGCTTTAATAACAGCCATTGCTGTTTGCATCGAGACTTTATGTTCAGCAGATTTGCCTCCATATAATAAACCAATTTTCGTTTTCATGTTGTTGTAACCTCCATTTTTTTGGCGACTCTATTTTACCACAAATAAGGGCATAGAGTCTAAAACCACTCAGGTGGAATTAGGCAAATAACTATACTATTTTATACTTATGAAAATTAAGCTTGGTTGTCGCGTGAAATTTTATTTTTTCGGTTTGCAAAGAAAAAAGACAAGTATTTGGTGACTTGTCTTTTTACATTAATAATTTCCACTCATTTGATTTTTTCTCATATACCAATTTGGCTTGGCAAGCACTGTTTTCTATTTTTAATGCTTCTTCGTACATATCGTCCATGTTGATGTAATCGCCGATTACCCAAATCGGAATTTCAATACGTTGCTTAATTTCTTCGCGATTTTTCAAAGAAATGACGATTCCTTCTTTAATGAGGTGGGAAACTTGGGTTAACGTCTTACCTGGTATCGGCAAGAAATCTCGGTTTTTTCGAATATTAAAGAGCGACTTTTTTTTATGAAGCTGGTTCATTTTTGATCCGATGACAGTCCCTAACATCGTATAAAAATCATCTAATTCGCGATAATAGATTTTGTTAAACCAACCGTCGTCATGGGCCAAATAGGCGAACTGGTTTTTTAGTTTTTGGTAAAAAGGAAGCTTTAAATGTTGCTTAAGGTGGCCTAAATAAAGCAATTCAGCAATTTCTTGACCATTTAAATCATTAAGCCCTTCGTCAATCTTAGCGAAATCAATCCAACAGAAGTTTCCGTATCCATAAACTCCATCTTGAATCAACTTTTCAACTTTATTATATGGAATATATTCAAGCAGGGTATGCATATTGAAATCTGCATCATCGAAGCGATGCTTTAACAAGAGGAGATTTTTCAGCCTATTTGAAAATGCTCCCATAAATTCCTTAAACTCAATCCCATAAGAAATCACATATTGATCAAGATTATGGTGATGGATATAAATAATATCACGAACCTCGTGAACTGGCTTCTTCAACTGCACAGCAATACCCCCAAAAAATCATCACAATTAACATCAACCATTGTAACAAAAAACATCCAAAAACCAAAACACCAAACCCTCACTTTAACACTTTAAAGCATGTGGGGACAGTCCCCAACTGCTTTAAAGTGTTAAAGTGTGTGGTTTCGTTTTTCTAGTATTTTTTGAGGGTTTGGCATAAAATGGAGGGGAGGGTGGTGGTGGTTGGTTATGAAGCGGTCGGATCGGTTTGATTGGAGTCTGACGTTGATTTTGTTGTTATTTTTCCTGATTAGTTGTTTAGGAATTTATAGTGCACAGACTTCAGAGCAGTACGCTTTTAATTTTTTGAATAGGCAGATTTTCTGGTATGGTGTTGGAACCATCATTATTTTGGTGGTCTGTTACTTTGATTCAGATCAATACAGACGATTGGCTTGGTATATGTATGGATTTGGGATTTTGTTGCTTGTCGCATTGATTGTTGCACCAGAGTCGATTGCCGAAGTGCGAAATGGTGCAAAAAGCTGGTTTACCACCCCAGTGGGATCGATACAGCCATCTGAATTTATTAAAGTGTTTTTAATTGTAGTCTTAAGCAAGATTATTGCCGATCATCATAATAAGTATATTATAAAAACCCTGAAGACTGATGTCCTTTTATTATTCAAAATAGGATTAACGACGGCATTCCCGCTTACCTTAATCATGCTCCAGCCAGATCTTGGGACTGGACTTGTTATTCTTAGCATTTTGATAGGAATGATTCTTGTTTCCGGAATTTCATGGAAACTAATTGTTCCCATCATGGGCCTCGGCGCTTCAGCAGCAACCTTTATTGTCTATTTAGTACTTTGGAAACGCGAGCTTCTTGAAAAATACTTAAAGGTGAAACAATATCAATTTGGACGAATCGATGCCTGGCTCGCACCTGAAGAACATCAGAGCCTCTATGGATTTCACTTACTCAAATCATTGCGCGCAATTGGGTCGGGACTACTTACCGGAAAAGGATTTGGCGAACGACAGGTTTATGTCCCCGAAAGCCATACAGACTTTATTTTCAGCGTGATTGGTGAAGAATATGGTTTTTTTGGTGGTAGCTTTCTAATTGGATTATTCTTTCTTCTGATCTATCACATTGTGAAAACAGCATTAGAAACCAATGATCCATTCAATTCCTACCTTTGTGCCGGAATTGTTAGCATGATCACCTTCCATGTCTTTCAAAATATCGGTATGACCATTCAAGTGTTACCCATTACAGGAATACCGCTTCCGTTCATCAGCTACGGTGGCAGTTCATTAATGGGCAATATGTTCGCGATGGGACTCATCTACAGCATCCGCTATCATCATAAAAACTACATGTTTCGAACCGAGCATAATTACCATGTGTAAAAAGTTGCCTATTCAATGTGGAGGCAACTTTTTTTAGTTTAAAAAACAATAAATACTACCGTAAATCTCCGTCTTTCTCCTTTATCCTCCCATTATGGCACTTGTCCTATTAAGGCATGAACCTAAAAAATCCATATTTGCCTAGGTACACATAAAGCAAGAATTCCATATGTTATAAGGAAAACTTACAAAGGAGGAATGTTTATGTCAGGCGCTGTTGCAGGATGCGGATTCGGTGCAGGTTTCGCCCTACTAATCGTATTATTTATTCTTTTAGTAATCATAGGAGCTTCTTGGTGCGGTGGCTGGGGTTACTAATAACCCTAGATAAAGTCCATCTATGATTCATTTATTAATTTTATCTGCTTTATGGAATAAGTTTCAAAGGTGGTGAAATGCATGTTCGGATATGGTGGATTCGGCGGTTGCTGCGGCTACGGCTACGGAGGCTACGGCTATGGCGGTGGATTCGGTGTAGGCGGTACTTTCGTGTTAATCGTAGTATTATTCATCCTTCTAGTCATCGTTGGCGCTGCTTGGTGCTAATAAAAAACCCTAATAAGGGTGCAAAGAGTCAAACTCTTTGCACCCTTATTCATTTAGGCGAAAAAATTGCGAATGTCGAGAAAGAAAGATACTATAATCATTAGTAAAGGAGGGTTTGTATTATGACACTTGAAACTTGGTTTAATAAAGGAATGACGTTTGATCAATATCGTAACAGTATGCAGGTGAATCAAGCCGAGCTAACCCATGTCTACGAACAGTTGACCTTTTCCGATGATGATCTGGCAACATTTAAAGATTTGAAAGAACGGAATTGGCGAGGAATTGTTCTAACCGCTGATTGGTGCGGGGATGCTACGGTAAATGTGCCAGTGTTACAAAGAATGGCTGAAGAAAGCCATATCGAATTACGTTTTTTAATTCGTGATGAAAATCTAGAACTAATGGACCAATATTTAACAAATGGCAAGTCCAGAGCGATTCCGATTTTTATTTTCATTGATCAGGAAGGGAAAGAAGCAATGGCTTGGGGACCTAGAGCTTCTCAAGTTGAAGATTACATAACTTCCTTAAGAGCTGGACTTCCTGCTCCTGAAGCTCCCGACTTCCAGGAAAAACAACAAGCGATGTATCGTGAATTCAAGCAAAAAATAACGACTGACACAGCAATTTGGCGAGCAGTTATTGATAGTGTGAAGGCAAAATTATAGAAAAAAAGAGGCAGGACTTTTGTCTTGCTTCTTTTTTAGCTTATTTAGTGGATATTTGTAACTGCTTAAGGATTACTTCTTTACAATGATTCCAATTGTACTCACTGTTATTTAGCACGATGCTTTCTATTGGCAGTTGGGTAAGGATTTCTTTTTCAAGTTTCTTACGGTCCTCCAAAAAATGGATTACGCCGTCTTCTCCCTTGATATCCCTTGCGCGTCCATATCCCTGTTCGGTATAATACCAGGTTAAAAAGTCAAACCATTCGCTTGAACGTTCCTGTCTGACCCGTGCTAGACTCCCCTTTATATCATCTTGCTCAAAATAGACAATGACCGGGTTTAGAACGGAAATTAAATTCGAAATCTCTTGTAGATGATGAAAAATAAGTTCCTTTGCTTGATCATGTTTCGCTAACAAAAAGGTAAACGGATTTTGTAGGAAGCAGCATTCCAATACATAGGCATTGTTATTGTGCAATGCTTTTTCGACAAATTCCTGCCACCTCATTAAGGTCACTTCACAAAAATCTTCAACTGATAATTCATAAACATCAAATTTTTGTAGGGCTTTGAATAAGTCAGGATGACTATCTGCTAATCTAGCATACGGAATGAAAAACCAAGCCCCTTTTTGTTCAGCAAGCGTACGAACGATTGGAAAATTCATTTCCAATTCACTTAATTGCTGCTCTGTTACACAGGCCACCGATTCATAATCTGCCGGATGCTCCGGATTTCCTTCCAGAAATAGATAAGCTTCTTCCCCTTCTTCTGTTAAAAGTTGGGCCAGCCATTTAGCCGTTGTTGTTTTCCCTGAACCAGGAATTCCTTCAAAAATAAATAATTTTCTCACCTTGAAACCTCCAAAAACGAATACCTTCTATAACATTAAGTTGGCTACTGAATGAGAAAATCCCTGCAAACAAAACAAAAAAGAGCAATCTAATTTGCTCTTTTAGTAATGCTTTTATGCTTGACAATGGTCAATTTGAACAATTTTTATACCAAGTGCTCCGGTAGGAATCTCTAATGAAATTTCTTGCCCGAGTTCCTTTAGTAGTAATTGCCTACCAATTGGCGAGAAAATCGATATTTTCCCGTTATCTGGATCAATCTGTTCAGGGAAACAAATCGTATAGCTTTCAAGTTCCTCATCGTCTAAATATTGAACAGTAATTTTACTGCCAATTAAAACGTTATTATTTTCCAATTGTTGGCCATTACCAAGAATACAATCCTTCAAATGAAGTAAATAAACATCAAAAAATCGCTGGGATTTCCCCTTTTCCTGCCAAATCAGGTTTAGATCTTGTATGTTTTTTTCAATATAATTAAACTGCTGGCGAAAGTAATCCTGGGCAAAATCGGAGTTAACCTGTTGTAAATTATGGTTCATAGTACGTTTTAACTCCCTTACAGATATTTACCAAATCGCAAAACTTCATCACAAAAATCATTTGCATCTCCTCCTTCAAAAATTGGGTACCATTTCCTATTATATCATATTAGATTGTCAAAGACCTGACTTGCCCGGATAGAATGAATCCAAAAGCGGGTGACATTAGGATAATAAAGAAACTAGTCTCCAACATACCTATTTCACTCACAGGAAATATGTGAGATTACCTGATTCAACACCGCAATAACATGCACATCTGCATAGGTATAGTAGAGCGTATTCCCCTCTCGTCTGAATTTTACCAATTTCAAGTTACGCAGCAGGCTAAGCTGGTGCGATACGGCTGATTGGGTCATTCCTAGCACTTCAGTAATATGGCCCACTGAGCACTCTTCCTGCGACAAGAGGTACAAGATTTTGATCCGGGTCGGGTCGGCTAGAGCTTTAAAAATTCTTGATGCTTCGTCAATTGTTTCATCCGATAAATAAGAGTGTTCCTGCTGATTCACGTTTCTAACTCCCCTTTATAATCTGTTTGTATAAGTATTCCGCATCAACTCCTACTCCCAACAGCAGCGCGGAACCTCTTCGGTATTGCCAAGGAAGGCCAAGGAAGTACAAGCCTTCAATATCTGTTATGCCACGCTCATGTTTCACTCTACCATTCATATCCCATACACCGTCCAGTTCAAGCCATGGATACTCTGAACGAAATCCGGTTGCCCAAATGACATTTTTAATGGTAAGGGAGCTCTGATTGTCAAAAGAAACCTCTTCTCCCAGCCCGGAAACCGCTCGAGATTTTAGTTCCACCTTCCCTGATTTTATTTTCCCCTTCAATTCATAACCAAAAATCGGGTCGCCCATTGCCATGAATTTTTTTCCAACTAGGGAATTTCTGTTTGCTTTTAAAATTCCTAAACGGTCTAGCCACCAGAAAATGCTTTTTCCAACTATTGAAAGTGGGAGGAACCGAATGTCCTGGCCAAGTGCTAAGTACGTTTCATGAGTTTCCGACAATTCAACAGCAATTTGGGTACCCGAGTTGCCACCGCCAACTACTAAGACGGGACCATCATTTAACTGGGCCGGATTAAGATACTCGGATGAATGTAGTTGAATTACGTCCGAAGAAAGATTTTTTGAAAATGCCGGAATTCTTGAAGTATGGAAAGGCCCTGTGGCGACGACTACTTTTTTTGCTACAAAAAGGGCGTCCCTCGTTTGGATTTGGAAAAATTGATCTTTCCTGGACACTTTTAAAACTTCCATATTTCCGATAACCGGCAACCCAAATTTATTCGCGTAAGACTCTAAATAATCGGCCACCTCATCCTTTGTTGGGAAGACCTCCTGATCCCCTTCCATTGCCAATCCTGGCAAAGAGCTATAGGATCTTGGGGTAAATAATACAAGGGAATCATAGCGGTTTCGCCAAACGTCTCCTACGCGCGTATGGTTATCGAGAATAAGGAAATTTAGTGAGCTCTTTTTTAAAAAGTATCCCAGCGACAATCCGGCTTGACCGGCACCGATAATAATTGCATCATAAATCATCGTTTTCACTCCTACTTTAACTATATGAGTATATATTCATATATAGATATTAATACGATAGGAAAACTTTGTAAACAACAAAATACAGGGAGGCTAAATTAGCGCTCCCTGCAAGAACTTTTAAGACCCCGTTGATCGATAATGCCTCACACCCACCTGCCAAACATACAAGCAGGGGATAACAAAGAGACTGCCGAAAACCGGGGCTAGCATATACAGAAGGTCATGACCATCATTTTTCCCTAAAAGATACAAAAGCGGCATATAATTAACCGTACCGAACGGAATTACATAGGTAAAAAACTTACCAACCCACTTTTGATAAATATTCAGTGGGTATTGTGCCATCTCCCTGCCGCCATCGGTAAAAATATTGACGACTTCCAAACCTTGAATCGTCCAAAAACACATCGTTGCAGCCAAAATATATATCCCGACGAAGATGAATACACCGCTGATAACCATAAAACAAAGCGTAAAAACCTTCGCCACAGTCCAATCAATGGATAGATTAGTCAATGCCCAAATTAAAACGAGGGCACTTTGTAGGAGTCGCCCGAATCTCGTAAACTCGAATTTTGAACCGAGCACCTGCACAACTGTACTCCTTGGCCTAACCAACAGCCGGTCAAAATCCCCACCCGCTACTAAACTGGAAAAATTGTCAAAGCCACGTGCAAAGCATTCACTGATCGCAAAGGCCATATGAATAATCGCAAAGCACAGGGCAACCTCAAAAAATTGCCACCCTTTTATTTGCCCAAACCGTTCAAACAAAAAATAAAGTCCGGCAAACACAGAAAAAGGTATAAAAAACTGGCCAAAGGATAAGAGCCAAAACGATGTTCGATACTGCATTTGTGATTTAAATAAGATTAATAGATATTTAAAATAAAGTGCCACTTTGAACTCATCCTCCCTGAACAACGACACGTTTTAATGCTTGATTCATCGACCATCTGCCGAGAATAATAAGGACCGCCAACCAAATAAGCTGAGCGAGGATCCCTGATAATGCCTCGGCTTTGAGGATATGTCCTGAATAGACACGGAACGGGAAATCAGCCGTTAGCCGAAACGGTAACATATAGGCAATATCTTGTAGCCAATTAGGCATCAAAGGGATCGGAATGATCAATCCAGCAAAAAACTCTCCCAGAACACCAATCATTAAGGTTGATCCGACTGGTGACATCGTTATAAATACCGAAATATAAATAAACATGGAAATGGAGACTAACAGAAATAATCCTAAAGACAAGGTCACTATAAATAACAATCCAGTCAATAGGTCAGGTGGAAACGTCATTCGATATGGTTCTGGTAAGAAATAGGCAACGATTAAAATTGGAAAACTGCGTAATAAAGCACTGGATAGTCTTTGGGCGAGCAGTTTAGCGTACCAAAATCCATAGATGTCACAAGGGCGACAAAGTTCGTAGGCAATATTACCGGTGGTGATTAAGCTAAATAGTTCGTTGTCGCGAAACCATAACATAATAAAGGCAAGAAAAGACTGTTGCAACCAAATGTAAGTCACTAATTCTTTTAATGAAATAGGCGGGGTTATCGTAGTATATTCGTAGAAGGCCTCAGAAATCATGATGTACATAAATCCCCAGAAGAACTGTGTAGCCACTCCGGCCCAGGCAGCTGCCCGATATTGCATGCCATTAAGCAATCTTAATTTTAAAACTGAATAATAAGCGCTCATATTTGATACTCCTTATAGAGCTGGACGATGATTTCTTCAATCGGTCGAGCCTCAATTTCGATATCAATGAGTTCTACTTTGCTAGAAACTTTCGCAATCACTTCTGAGGTTAATATATGTTCTGTATCCACACTTAGGATGGCGCGTTCAGGAGACCAAGAAACGAGAGTAGTGCCTGGAATTTCAAATGGCTGATGCTTCTCGTGATAATCAACGATAATCGTTTTTTGCGAACCAAAGCGATTCCGTAGTTCGGCTAACCTGCCATCGAACAGCAATTGCCCTTTTCCGATTAAAATCACCCGCTCGGCCAATGCCTCAATATCACTCATATCGTGGGTGGTCAGAATAACGGTAACTCCTCTTTCTTGGTTGATTTTTTTGATAAACTGACGGACGGCGATTTTGGAAACCGCATCTAATCCAATCGTTGGTTCATCTAAAAACAAAATTTTTGGACTATGTAAGAGAGAAGCAGCGATTTCACAACGCATTCGTTGACCAAGGCTTAATTGACGAACCGGTGATTGAAGGATGTCTTGTAGTTCAAGAGATTCGACGAGCAAATGGAGGTTAACTTGGAATTCTTGGCGCGGCACCTTGTAAATGTCTCTTAACAGTTCAAATGAATCAATGACCGGCACATCCCACCAGAGCTGCGAGCGCTGACCAAACACAACACCAATGTTTTTGACATATTGAACGCGGTCTTGCCATGGATTAAAGCCCATAATGGAGCAGTTTCCACTATCGGGAACGAGGATGCCGCTCATGACCTTGATCGTTGTCGATTTTCCTGCTCCATTCGGACCGATGTATCCAACAATTTCTCCGGGCTGGATTGAAAAGGAAATGTCTCGGAGAGCCGGAACGTTCGTGTATTCCCGCACAAAAAGGGCTTTCGTCGCTTGAAGCAATCCGGAAGCCCTTTTGGCAATCTTATAAGATTTAGTTATTCCTTCTAAATGGATCAAGGGCTTTCCCTCCTAGCTTTGTAGAGTCATAGAGGGAAATATTAACATTAGTAAATTCGTTATGTCAAGAATTTTTTGAATTGTTTTTAATTATAGTGCATTTAGATGCTCCTGTCGATTTAGGAACCTAACTATTCGCAATCCATCTCTTATTTCAAGCAGATGAATACCGGTGTCCCCTGTCGGAAAGACATACCCCTTTCCATTTGGCAAATTTAAAAATGATTTTATTAGATTTGAAATCATCCCTCCATGGGAAACGATTGCCACCCGCCTACATTCATGATAATCATGAATGATTTTGTGGAGAATATGTTCAGACCGGAAACGAAACTCCAACTCTGACTCACCTTCTTCGATTGGAATATGCATTGGTCTACCGTTTTTAGGAATTGGGTATTTAATCGCTGCCTCCTCGCGCGACATTCCCGCGAGAACGCCGTTGTTGTATTCCATAAGGTCTGACTCAGTAACCTTTGGGCATTCAACTGCATCTCTCAAAATTTCAGCGGTTTCATTTGCTCGCATTAATGGACTTGCCAGGATCACTTCAGGTGGAAAATGCTCCGCTACATACTTTGCCATTTGACCGGCTTGTTGTTTTCCGTGCTCCGTTAAAGGAAAGTCCGCTCTTCCTTCATGGACACCCAATAAATCCGCTTCTGATTGACCATGTCTGATGATAAGTAATTGCATCTGTATTCCCCCAAATAACAAATTGGTTGTTTTTATGGAAAATTCAACAATTCAGGTTAAAATACCTTCATGACTTGGGGGAAATGGAGCTGTTTTTGATGAAATTGATGTTATTCTTAGTGAGTTTCATCTATTTTTGAGCAATTATTATAAAAATGACTCGTTTTTTTGCAAGAGTTCCATCTTGGTCACGAAATATATGCCCAACTTTTTAGTGATATGCCCAAGTTTATCCTTATATGCCCAACTTGGAAATTATATGCCCGACTTTTCAACACTTATTTCCAACTTTTCAGATTTATGCCCAACTTTTCGGAGCATATGCCCAAGTTTTAAGAGATATGCCCAACTTATTAAACTTATGCCCGACTTTCACTGTTTATGCCCAACTTCTACAAACAACCTAACACAAAAAAGACCAAAGGGAATCCCCTATGGTCAGGACACAAGTTCTAATAAGCCATGTTCTATACAAGTTTTTATCTGTAGCAATTTTATTTCTTTTGAGAATCTTATTTCAACCAGTTCGTCTTTAAGTTGAAGGATTTCACCTTGGCCAAATACACGATGCTTAACTATTCTTCCCAGAGATAACTCCTCACGTATTCGAATTGCATTCGGATTATAAGGGATTTCTGCTGTAAGCCCACCCTGTTTAATAACTTGCTTTCGGTTTTTTCCCTTCTCCTCCGGAGGTTGGATGATACTACGGATGTCCCTCACAAAAGTTGAGGCCTGTGTCGCTTTCCCATCCCGATCCCGATAATAGATCAGCTCCAATTCCCTTTTGGCCCGGGTCATACCCACATAGAAAAGCCTGGTCGCCTCTTCTAGCGCTTGTCCAGAATCATCCGTCGAAGGGATAATTCCATCTACTAAATCAATCATGTAAACTTTCTCATATTCTAAACCTTTTGAGCTATGAAGGGTAGAAAACGTGATAACATTCTGACCTTTACGTGATTTCGAATTTTTCAACGCAGCAGCAAGATGCTTTAACCGGCTCGCAAACTCCTCCATTGTTCTTAAGTTATCAGCGATTTCCTCCAAGGTATTGAGTATTCCGAGCAAATAGTCCATTCGAAAACCGAGTCGTTCACACGTTTTCGACAGCGCTTTTTCATAGCCTAATTGTTCACGAATCACTTGAATCGCCTGTAATGGTGGCATACCTTTCATTTGCTGGAACGTTTCTTGGCTCTCCTTAAGCGGTTTAAATTGGTATTCATTCAGTTTGACATGATTTAATAGATTATCGAATACAGATTCGTTGTTGTGAACTTTCTTTAAATCAGCCATCTGTTGCTTACTGATATAGCCATTGAACTTGAGATGAATTTTTTCCAAAATGTCAGGTCTTTTATCGGTAAAAGTCATCCGCATGAAATTGAGGATATCCTCAACCACCCAATGGGAGAAAAAGCGATTGTCTGCATCCTTCATGTAAAAAGGAATTCCTGCCCGATCAAACTCATTCATCAACGCGATTGACGAGGAATTATTACGGTAAAGAATCGCCACCTCCGAAAGATTTTCGATTTGACGAATTTCCCTAACCAAATATTTTATCTGAAGAAAATAGTCATCAAAGCTCTTGATTTTGATTGGCTTTTCAGTAGGGTTTTCGGTAAACATATTTTTGTTGTATCGATGTTTATTTCGTTTAATAAACTGATTGGCCACGTCGACAATATCCTTCGAAGATCGATAATTCTGCTCCATAAACAGCGTAACGGCCTGTGGATAGACCTGTTTAAAGTTCAGTAAATAGGACGGTTCGGCACCTCGCCAGCTATAAATCGATTGATCATCGTCCGCGACTACACATAAATTCTGATGCTTTTGAACAAGCTTTTCGATGATCGCGTGCTGCACCATTGATGTATCTTGACTCTCATCCGTTAATACATAGTCATAGCGATTCTGATATTTTTCTAGTAGTCGGGGTTCTTTTTCAAAAATATCATTAGCCAACGTCAACATATCGTCATAATCAATTAGTAGCTTATCTGTCCCAGCACGTTTATATCGTTCATATTCTCTAAGAATTCCCTCTGCTTCCTTCACGTCAACTTGAACGGTTGACCATTTCGCCTCAGGAATCATCTTATTCTTAATAAAACTAATATAAGTGGTTAAGGCCTCCATTTGATCATCGGTCATGTTTTCACCGGCAATTGATTTATAAAGTTCTCGTAAAATTCGCCTCTTATTAAGAGATGGGTTATCATTTTGGGACTTCTCCTCATCCCCTTCAATAATCTGATAAGGAGTCCCTGTTCGCCAAAAATATTCCCGAACCACTTCGAAGGCAAGGCTATGAATCGTCGAAAAGTCGATGGGCGGAAGATTAGGAAAGAAACGACCAAATCGCTCTTTCATATCATTGGCCGATGCCCGACTAAACGTCACCGCTTTCATTCGCGATGGTTCAACGCCCTTTTCTTCGATAAGATAGCCAATTCGCATAATAATCGTGGTCGTCTTACCGGAACCAGGTGAGGCCAATAACAGCAATGGTCCTTCGGTCTGCAGCACGGCTTGTAGCTGTACCTCGTTAAGCGAAACACCTGTTTCCTTTTTCATTCGGGTAAAAAAATCTTCTTTCAGTTTCATTACTAGTTTCCTTCCGTACATATGGTTGTTACCATTATAACCTTGAAAATGAAAGATTAAAAAGAGGTGGATTCTGGGGGAGGTTATCCAATTGTAAGTTGTTAGGGGTTTTTTATGTTAAAAATAACAAAGAATAGCTTGTGATTGTATTTAATGAATACGAGGTGGCTCCGGGATATATGGGAATAGTAAAGTTTGTCATTCCTACAGAATATCATAAAGGCATTATTAGTTAGTAATGAGTATGTTCATTAATTAGGCGTTCAAAAGGTCTGCTTTACATAAGGCAGACCTTTTCATCTTCTATCTCTTTACTACATAGAAAAAGGATTTTCTAACATAAATGGTATAAATAAAAACGAATACTGACCAAAAAAAATTACCAATAAACGGTTGTTGATTATTTGAGAATAAAAGAATATAGCTTATTAATCCAAATCCAGCTGAGTATAAAATCATTAACCAAAATCCCCATTTTTTTAATCGCATATAACCATATACGATAATAAGTGAAACAACTGCCAATAGGATCCTAAATGGCTGTTCTGGAAAGTTTGGTAAACCAAACCTATCTGCTATCCCAAATTTATTCCCATTTGGATTGAAAAAAATGCCTGTGATAATCAATACAACTACACCGAAAATGTAAAAATAACTAATAAAAGATACGCCTAAAGGTCTTTTCATGTTTATCCCCTTTTACGCTTTATTTTTAAACTCTATTCCTTTTCTAATTTAAATACCTGCCAGCTAATTCCTTAAACAAGCCTTCGATACTTTGAATATTTCTAAGTAACAATTATATCTTCCCTTCCCTAACCCACTTCCATATTTGGAAACTACCGAATATAGAAACGGCAAGTAGGACAAGCATTGTTAAAACGTAAAGGGACAGTCTATTTATATCCGCAAGTCCGTCTGCATTGAAAATGATAAACATTAAAAGGCAAATGACCATTACATAACAAAATACATTTGGAATCATCCATGCAATTCTTAATTTCCAATTTTTCATCATTCATCACTCCCTTAACTACCATTACGGATTTTGAATCGATAATGTTTCATGAAAATAAGCCACTCTTAAAGGTAATTAAACATCTGATGTTGAAATAAAGCATATATGGCAATTGAAATGGACTATATCAGGGAGCGAACGATAATTGGAAACAATCGAAATGATAAAGATAGACGAAAATAACATCCAAAAAGAGGGATGTTTTTGTCTTCGAAGCCAACCAAATTCTAACGGTTACCAAAATAAAAACAACTGGCTGATGGGCAGGTTTCCTGAAGGATTGCAATATATTAAATTAATGGAGAATGGCAAACCAGCAGGATTTATTGAATATACACCGATTGAATATTCATCTAGAGTAGTCTATGGTGAGAATTATTCTGTCATTCATTGTCTATGGGTGAATATTACCAGCAAAGGCTATGCCACTAAATTGATTGAACAATGTATTCAAGATGCCAAGGAACAAAAAAAGGCTGGAGTGATTGTCGTTACGAATCCTAACACTTCCTGGACACCAAGCAAGGATATATTTATTAAGAACGATTTCATTGAAGTAGATCAAGCACCCTATGGCTTTGAATTACTCGTTTATAAATTTGATGATGCTCCTGACCCATATTTTCCAAAAGATTGGGATGAGCGGCTTAAACGTTTTAAAGGCGTAACAATCCTACGTACCCAACAGTGTCCTTTCGTCAATATTTCAACTGATAACGTTATGGAGGCTGCAGCCAAATTGGGGCTCAATGTAGAAATCATTGACATGAAAGGCCGTGAAGAATGGATGAACTTCTCACCCACTCCTTATGGAATTTATAGCGTCATCTATAAAAATCAGCTGATTTCCTTTCATCGACTAACCGTTCATTCGGCCTTGAAACGCTTAAAAGAATTACAATAGCTAAAAATGGCTTGAAGGATTACCTTCAAGCCTAACTGTAATCGTTAAATCTTATTTATTAACATTTGTAAACGGAACAGAGTTCACATCTATTTTTAAACCTTGCGGGACTCTTAAATATACTGCCTTCCCTTCATGTCCTATCATTCTATTATCATCCTTCGTTTTTTCCTTAAATTGATTAATCGTGAATTCTGTTTTTATCAATGCTACATTTATTTCTTGATAGTCAGGTGGAAGGATGAATAACGTATTATCACTAAGTTGAAATTGAATTGGATTCAATCTTTTCGAAAAATCAAATCCATTTACTTCCAATCCACTACCATATACATAAGCATCAATTTTCCCATCATCGCTTGTCTTTCTATCAATAAAGACAGGCGTGCCATCATCACTACCTACAGGCTTTCGGATTGACAATAGTTGTTTATCAAAGGGAATACTATTTTCTGCAAGCATAGGAACCTTATGTGTCTCTCCATTCATGAGTGACTCAAACAAATTAACATTCTGTTTATTTTCCATCTTCGGTGGACTTTCTACTAAGATCATTGGAGAAATCGCCATCGCTAATAGTAAGGTCCCTGTATAGATCATTAATAACCAGTGGGTTATTTTTACCGTAACATATTTTCTTGAAGCTTTTAATATATAGATCATCGCCATAATCAAAACCAACACAATAACCGGAAGGAGGATATTCATCGTCTAACCTCCATTCGATTGAAAATTCGGATTGAAGCTAGAAAAAGTAAAGCTGACGTCAGCAAAACCTTCAATAAAAATACGATTAATACCGGTTCCCCAAAATAAAATTGGAATGCACCATTAATGAAAGAATCTTTTTGTATAAAAGTTTCAAGAAACATCAATCCAAAAACAAATGATACAATCAGGAGGATAAAGATCTTATGAACTTGAACAAGCGCTCCAATAAAATAGCCAATCGATCCAGCTAAAAATATATAGGAAGTCGCCACTACTATTCCGATTAGGAAATCCCCAACAGAGATTCGCCCCCCAATAATCTCCAGACTAAAGAACAAATGACTTAACACAGTAATCAATTTACCACTCAACATCGCGGTCAATCCGCCAATGATACTAGCCGTTGCTAAAAACAGAGCGTTGGATAAATTACTGCTCACTCGATTCGTGACAAAGGTAAAATCATGATGTCGATATGGCTTTGTTGTGATCGTGATAGCGCTCATAAACGCCCACACCATTGTAAAACCAATAACTAAATCAGATGAATAGTATTTAACGTTAATACTTAAGTACTCCGAACTTCCTCCCATAGAGCCCACGCCGGCAAACGAAAAGAGAATTCCAATCAACTGAATTCCAATTAGGGAACTAAATGCATCGATATTTGCTTTCAATTTAAAAAGATATTGTTTCTTTATCACTTCAGCTAAGTTAACCCTCGTTAAAGACATGGTCGATTCCCCCCTTCTGATCACCTGTTAGATAGACACAGATATCGCTTGCCCGTACCGGTGTAATTTCTAGGCCCATTTGTTTCATTTCATTCATTGCATGGTTGGAAAATGTATTCTTAACAACGACATACTTCGCCCCTGTACCCATTTGACTCTCATAAAGGACATTTTCACCATCTGTCCATTGCCTTACTTTTTCAACAGACCCTTTGATGCCAACTGCCCATTCCTTCAAGTCCGACATCGGCAGGTGCAGAAAACTTCTGCCATCCTTAAGAAGTAGAACATCCTCGAGAACATCCTCGATTTCATCTAAATGATGGCTTGATAAGATAATCGTTCGCGGATGGGCGATATAATCCTTTAGAAGAGCACGGTAAAAATCCTTTCGAACAGCCGCATCCATTCCCGTCGTCGGCTCATCGAAAATCGTCAGCGGACAACGTGATGCCAAGCCTACGATCATATTAAATGTGCTCGTTCTCCCTTTTGAAAGGCGATTATGATAGGCTTTAGGGTCAAACGAAAAGTAGTCGAAAAGACCTTTTGCTAGTTGTTGATTCCAATTCGGGTAAAAGCTCCCTGCCACTTCTAACAATTCATAAAGCTGGAGCGCAGGTGGAAAACTCATCTGGTCATCAACAAAAATGGAATTGGCCGATGCGTTTAAATTATTAAAGGGTTGTTCAGAGAAAACCTTTATTTCGCCGGAGGTTTCTTTTATAAACCCGGCAATAATTTTTAGTAAGGTTGTTTTTCCTGCACCATTTCGACCGATTAATCCGGTAATTTTATTTTCCTCAATCGAAAATGTCAGCTTATTTAAGGCCTTTTTTCTAAAATAAGTCTTCGTTAATTCATTGCTTTCAATTACCTTCATTTCTCACCCTCCTCAAACTGTTTATTGATCATCTCGATTAATTCCATTTGCCGTATATCCAATCGATTTGCTTCTAAAACAAGCTCCTGTACCAAATTTTTCAACGTTTGGCTTTTACGCTTATTAATAATCATCTCTTTTGCATTTGTCGAAACGAACATTCCCAACCCCCGCTTTTTATAAAGAATCCCCTCATCCGCCAGCAAATTAATTCCCTTCGCGGCTGTCGCCGGATTAATCGTGTACATGTCAGCTAATTGATATTGTGAATAAACTTTTTGGTCACTTTCCAAATGCCCGTTCATTATTTCCGTTTCAATCCATTCGGCAATTTGCACATATATAGGCTTTGTTCCATCTGTGTTAAGAATAATACGCGCCCCCTTCATAACTAGTGCATTACTGTTGTAATGTAGTATATTATATTTTGGAAGGAATTTCAAGTTTTGTATTAAAATAAAAAACCGACATGATTTTTACTTGATCATGTCGGTTTTGGTACTTGAATCTGTGTGCTTGTATTTGTCGCTGGATTTTCCGTACAGAGAATCCGTTATTCACACTTTTTAGGAACTAATACTAAATAAAATATTGCTTAACCTTTCCTTTGCCGTCTCCTACTTCTACCTCCGCAAAAGCCCCATTAATGAACGTTATTTGCGGTGGCATGTGACCGCAATCGATGTCGTAAATAATGGGGATTTTTAGTTCTCCAGCAAGATCCTGATAAACGTCCCCAATGGTGTAGTTTTCGATTGGATGATTTGCGGGGCTACGTCCAAACATGATGCCGGAACAATTCTCAAACCAGCCAGCTAACTTCATTTGCGTTAAGCTTCGTTTTAAATCGGTTGTCGATAATTCACAATTCTCTAAGTACCATAATACCGGCTCATCGTTGATATATCTTTCCTTAAAACCTCTTACATCACCGAATGGCGTGCCTATCAAATGTCGAATAATATCGATACATCCCCCGAGTAATCTCCCTTGTACTTTCACTCTATCATGAGAAACCGTTTTCCATTCGGTTTGTGCCGTAAGATGAAATATAATTGGAGATGGGTCGCTATGATTCCACTGTTTTTGATATTTTTCTGAAGAATGTTGAACGGTGGAGCCTCCAATTTCGGTTGATAAAACGGATTCCCACTTAGCAGTTGTCTCGTCCGAAGAATCCCCCCGCAAATCTACAAAATTAGTGCCATGAGCAGTAGCTATTCCCGTCGTTAAGGTAGTGGCAAGGAGCAACCCACTTATATCGGAATACCCTAGAATCCACTTTTCCTTCATATTAATAAAATCAACAAATTCGAGCATTTCGACTAGTAGCTCGCCGCCCCATGGTGGAATGATGATATCAATTTGGTCATTCTGTATCATTTCATTGAATTCATCACCTCGCTTTTTAGCCGGTGCTGATTTTGCTTTATGCTGATTCCAAACCGTATCGCCGCAAACTACGTTAAAGCCCTTTTCCTCCATTCGTTTACAGGCATGTTTGAACATACCTTGCAGTTCGTCTCTGACCCCAGAGGATGGAGCAGTTACGCCTATCGTTGCGCCTTTTGTATAGCTAGGGTATTTGATCAAACTGTTCCCCTCCAAATTAATAGTTTATCTGAACTTCTATCTCCTTAACTTTTAAAAACTCCATAAATTCGTTTATATCCTTTTAGACCACATCAGGTTCAATCATAAATTCCAATGAATGGAAATCTGGTAACCATTGGACTCCAACAGTGTACATATTGGCTTGTTTACCAGCCTGGATATCAGCATCGCTGTCACCGATAAACATTGACTCTCCCTTTTCAATTCCTAGTAGTTTTAGAGCCTTTACTATACCTTCCGGGTGGGGCTTAGGATGGATGACATCGTCACCGGTAATCATAACATCAAATAAACCCTCCATTTGTAAGGCTTTTAAGGAAATATCCAAGCTTCGTTTGGCCTTTCCAGTGACAATTCCTAACTTGATTCCTCTACTCTTTAGGTACTCTAGTAAAACACTGATTTCTTGATTTCGTTTCACTACTTCATGATGATGGGAGGAATACGCTTCATAATACAATTCAATTGCCTGCTCTTTGTCATTATGAAGTAAGTTTTCTCTAATGATTCCCGTTTCTGATGGACCGAACATTGCTTTGATTTCCTCTGGATTCAAGTCCCTATCGTCAAACTCTTTAAAAACCTTTTGAAAAGCATAAAAACAAATCGGCAATGTATTCGCCAAGGTTCCATCAAAATCAAATAATATTGCTTTTATCATTAACACGCCCTTTTTATTTACTAATTAATTCTAGTAGGTCTAATAAATCATCAATGATGAAATCAGCCTCAGCCTGTTCCCATTGAGGATCTCGCTTCCAAACTCCCAACATTCCGACGTTTTTAGAGCCTTTGACATCATTTTCAGGATGATCACCGACATACATACACTCCTTCGCCGAAACACCAAGTTGTTCAATAGCCTTAATAAATATTTCAGGATTAGGTTTTTTAATTCCTTCCGATTCAGAAATAAGGATGCAATCAAAATATTTTTCAATGCCTAGGGCTTTAATATTATCCATTTGGAATGTCCTCATTCCATTCGTGATTAACCCTAAACGGATAGATTTACTTTTCAAAACTTCTAAAATATGAATTAGATTTGGGAAAGGTACACAGCTATTTTTAAAGTACGTCAAATAATCCTCGAGCATAAAATTCCAAGTAACCCCTTGAATCTTAAAATCCTTTACTAATTGTTGATATACTATATCCTTCCAAACATAGCCACGGCAATCTAACTCTATAAATCTTGAAAGGTAGTTTTCCTTAGGAATAGGTTGAAGCCATTCATATAATCTTTCATACTGACCAGCTAAAAACAATGGAACGGAAGCATCTCGATTTAATAAAGTACCATCTAAATCGAAGAGGATGGTTTTAATCTTACGCATGAATGACCTTAACCTTCTCCCACTTACTCTCCCATTTCTTTGTCTCAAGGCGTTGTTCATAGATTTGTTTTAACTCATCTGTTTCCAAGAAATATGGAGTAGGCTTCACCACTAGATTGATGACATCTTCAATTCCACATGGTGCGGTCAGAATCACCTGGTCGTTTTCATCTAACTTTACCCCAAGTGCCGTGACGGTTTCCGGAAATTTAGAGATGGCATCTACCGATGAGGTATAAGGTGGGAAGTCGTTAATAACATGCATTCTAGCTTGATTTTTAACGGACCAAGGAATACCCGGTTGTTTGGCTTTTAACGTTTCCTCTAGCTCCTTTTCAATCTGTTCATCTGTGTTCTTCGGGTCAAAATAAACCACATCAACATCCGCTAAATCTGACCTCTCACTAAATCCGTGCAAGACATCCCAAATTTTTGAGCGGACAAATCCTGCACACACCCACCAATCAGGCAAATGTAAGGATTGGGCCGTTTTTAAAATTTCCATCATCCACTCGTCTGATTGGATGAGAGCTATGATATCCTTTTCTGTTAATGGCAACTTAAAAACTCCTTTTTTGAAACCAATCATTCATTTCCGTTAATGCTTTTGCTGTTTTGGCATAATTTAGCCAAATATGATTAACTGTTTCTTCTCCATCAGAAATAATCTCGACAATATCTAAATCTTTCAGTTCAGTATGAATTGGAACTTTAGCTCCATTCACCTTAACGTGAGACATTTTTTTCGCAATGGAAGGTTTTAAAGCGAAGGCAAAATCGACGGCCGTTGATCCTTCTGGTAGGTTTATGACATCCATCTTTGGTGTGTATATCGTCATCTCTTTTTGAAAAAGCTCATAAGAAATTAAGTCATAAAATTCAATTGGATTATCAGCTAACATTTTGGCTGCTTGAATGGCATCCTTCAGGACTTTGTTACTTACCTCATTCAATGGCGCTCTTATAGCACTGCTTTTAATAAAATGAAAAATTCCTTCAACTGATCGTGCCTCTAATTCCTTCGATTGAATATGAATGTTCACCTCAATCCCATCCATTTCCACTACCGTTTTTAGATATTTAGAAAAGATATTTTTTTCAATGGCAATATTGTCCTCGAAGCTATTTTCTTTAACCTGAAATAATTGATGGATTACTCCTAGCATTGTGTAACAATCCATTGTTTTTTTGACGACCACTTTTATCGAAAAAATGTCTGAAAATGGATGGCCCTCTTGTAAAAGGGAATACACTTTATAAATTGGCTGTTGCTGCCAATCAACTTTAAATGGAATGGGGGTTGTATTTTCAAGTCGGATTTTAAACTCATTGTGTATCTTATGGAAAATTGGAAAGTAGTTCTCCATTTTCCTTTTTACACGGCTGTAGGCTTTAGGATGAAGATAATGAAAGCCCAATTCCTCGATTTCCTGTTGGACGCTAAATAGTCCTAATCTTTCACAAAGTGGTGCAAAAAATATTAATGTTTCATTGGAGTACGGAACTCGTTTTTCAACTTTTTTTACCGCGAGAGTTTGCATATTATGGAGACGGTCGGCAATCTTCACAATCGCAACGCGAATATCCTGTTCCGAAGCGGTAAGAAGTTTTTCAAAGTTAATCGCTTCATATTCCTCTTTAAAAATCGAGGGATTCTTCTCCATTTTTGTTAGGCCATTAACTATAAACGCAACTTCTTCACCAAAGTTTTCACTGATTTGGTTGAGAGTAATTTTCGTATCTTCGACCACATCATGCAGCAACCCCACCATAAGTGTGATCATGTCCGCTCTATTTTCTGCTAAAATTTTGCACACAGTGAGCGGATGGGTAACATATGGTTCGCCAGATGCTCTCAATTGTCCTTCATGCGCACTGATGGAGAAGTCTATTGCTTCTTCTAGATGCTTGATTTCAGTTTGTGTTAGATAATCCTGAGTGGTTTCCAGTATCGCGTTCGCTATCTGACTGATCACGGTGGTCACCTCCATTTAGAAGTTCGTCTACCTTTGTATTGTCTGTTAGCACCAATAATTTATATAAAAAGGGGTGTAACATTCCCATTATTTCAGGCTTGCTGATTCGCTCGAAATAGTTATTCCAGACAAACATCTTTTTGAAAATCGCAAATGAAGGTTGATAGTTTGCTTTTTCTAGTCCTAATTTTTGAAAAATAAACCGCTTAATGATGCGATATTTTCTATTGAAGATAGGAGTATCTAAAAAAATGATCAAGTCAGCTTTTTGAAAGCTTGGTAGGACCCATTTATGATGAGCTCCCTCGATAATCCAACAATCGGACATGATAACTTTTTGGAGATATTCATCACGTTCTTGCTCACTTCGTCTAATGTCACCGGTTTGAGTTCGCTGCCAGACCACGTTATCAAGTTCGTAATAAGGGATAGTGAGCTTGGAGGAGAGCGTTTTAGCCAAGGTTGTCTTGCCACTACCGACAGAGCCGATGATATGGATTCTCTTCATTCGTATCACCCGAAAATTTGATAGATTATCATTTCTATGAGAGAAGTGAAATCTCCTTTATTTTTATTTTGCTTGTACCTAATGATTAAAAAAGCCCCTCATTTCTTGAGGGGTCTCTTTACGCTATTTTCCATGAGAACTTGATAGATGATTGACTTGATTAAAATTTTTTATCACCCATTTTTCTTCATGAAAATGAACATTGCTTATGCACGCATTCATTAGCCTTGTTTTACCAGAACCGATTTCTCCATTTGAGAAGATCGAGAGAATAGAATTAATCACGCCCCCATGGGCTACGAGCAATATTTTTTTATCAGGATAGTGTTGATAGATGTTATCTATTCCTGCGTTTACTCGATTATTTAAGGATTCCAGACTTTCTTGATTTGAATAGTTTTTATCTGGAAAAGCGGCTATTCTTTCCTCTTTTGTCATTCCTTCTGCATCCCCATAAAATCTCTCTTGAAATTCGTCCATTTCAAGAATCGGCAGGTTTAAGACTTCATTAATAATATCGGCTGTCTGTCTTGCTCGTTTTAACGGGCTTGATATTAATACATCAAACTCTGAGTCTATTAAATAATCCCTACATTCCTGGGCTTGTTGGATTCCTTTGCTATTTAACGGGATATCAGTTCTCCCCTGAAGTTTTCTCAAGGCATTCCATTCAGTTTCCCCATGTCGAATCAAACAAATGGTCGTTATTTCAAACACTCTCCTTTCATTCCCCATGAATGTGTATGTTTTGAGAAACTTTTGGTGTAGAAAAAATGGGCAAGAATTATTTACGGGCATAAAATCCGTTATTTGTGCAAAATTGACCACTTTTCTAGATTTTGAGGACATAGGTTCCGTTATTTACTATATTCCAGGGAATCTTACCCCTAATCAGGTGAAATAACGGAACTTGTGTCCGGGAAACCATTAATTAAGAAGCTTATTATCAAAATAGCGGAACCTGTGTCCGCCTCATAAAGAAATTATTCAACAAGGTTACTCACAACATACCTAACTCCACGTCCTTCATCCCATTGTCTATGTAGTTCTTGTTGGCGGATGGCTAAATCCTTATAGGGCATGGGATTGATACTGACTTTATCAAACTTTTGCCTAAAGTTGCTACCCTCTTTCATTTTTCGCATAGCCCCTAAATATTCATCACTTAGTGCCCAGACAACTCTACTAATGTCGGCTAAAATTAAGGCTCCGGAACACATTGGGCATGGCTCAACGGAGGTATACAGAGTACATTTGTTTTTGTATCTAGGGTCCATTAATTGAGCCCCAGCCTTTCTGATCACATCTATTTCAGCATGACAGGTTGGGTCCAAAGCTGAAAAGACGCGATTCCTACCTTTAGCTAAGATTTTTCCTTTCTCATCAACTAAAACCGCACCAATTGGATAAGTGCCTTCTTCAAATGCCATTTCTGCTTCTTCTAATGCTAATTCAAGAAAATAGCGGTCTAAATCCATTGTCATCACCAAATTATCTATTTGATTTACTCTTCATTTGATTTAAATAAATTTCTATTATTGGAGATGTATATTGATCAAAAAATTGTCTATCAAATAAACTAATCCATCTAACATCAACTAGGTCCTCATTTCCCACCATTTCTTTATCCAAAAATAAATAGCCACCCGTAATTTTAGCTAGAAAGGTGTATTTTCCTTGGTTTTGATAGAGTAATTTTGCAATTTGAATATCATATCCTGTTTCTTCTTTTACTTCTCTTATACACGCCTGGTCAGGTGTTTCCTTTTGTTCAATCCCACCGCCTGGAAAGTTCCAAACGAGATCCCCTCTTTGTACATACTGCCTTACCATAAGTATCTTTCCACTTTCAATAATGACTGCTTGAGAGATCATATATGATACCTTTACTAATATAGCCTTTCTGCATAGCTTTCTTTTAACCCATTTTCTACCGTTTGTGGACTGCTATCTGGCAGATTGGCATGTTCATAGATAATTTTAGCAGCATATGGTAATGTTTCCCTGTTCGGCCAAGTGCTTGGCTCCCATAACCCAGACCGAATAAAGGCTTTTGCACAATGCATAAAGCATTCCTCTACCTCTATACCGATTCCTATCAGTGGAGTCTTGCCCTTAGCGGACATTTTTTCAAGTAGTTCTGGATCTCTAACTAACCTAGCCTTGCCATTCACTCTGAGTGTTTCCCCTAAACCCGGTATCATAAATTGTAATCCAACCTGTGGGTTCGAAAGAATATTCAGCATCGTGTCCATTCTTTTATTTCCTGGCCTTTCTGGAATGACTAGATATTTCTCATTTAGAACGTAGACAAATCCAGGTTGGTCCCCTCTTGGCGAAACATCGCAAAAACCAGATTTATCCGATGTTGATATGACTAAAAATGGTGATTTCGCAATAAAGTCTTTACAATTATGGTCTAAATAATTTATTGCCTTCCGCTTCACTAATTCGCTAGGAAATCCAATGATTGAACGAAGCTCTTCCTCTGATTCTATCAAGTTATGAAAAGGTATTTTCGTCACCAGCCACACTCCTAAAGATGAAATTTAGATACTCTAGATAAAACCCTTACTACGCCGTTACAATTGAGTTATTCCAAATCTCCTTCTGAACTGCCAAGTTTAGGAATAACTTTGCCCAAGTGATTCCCAGCCTCTAACTGAATTGACAAGTTTGGGAATGACTTTGACTGAGTTTTTCCCAATCTCCTTCTGAACCGACAAGTTTAGGAATAACTTTGACTGAGTTTTTCCCAATCTCACGCTACACTGACGAGTTTCGGAACAACTTTGCCCAAGTGATTCCCAACCTCTCACTGAACTGCCATGTTTGGGAATGACTTTGACTGAGTTATTCCCAATCTTCTTCTGAACCGACAAGTTTAGGAATAACTTTGACTGAGTTTTTCCCAATCTCACG
>NZ_JBTOOE010000034.1:0-25309 GCF_054786815.1 Pseudoneobacillus rhizolycopersici
ACACCAGCCAATTAGCTGCTTAATATAAAACTCTAACTTTTAGGGGTCACCACAAGAAGGGGGATTATATTTTTTAAAAAAACTTCCCATTCCTCATGTCGGATTCTGTAGGATTCTATTATCTCTCCATATACTAATCTTACATTTTATTATTTACGTAATTTTTAGTAAGCGTTTTCATCCAAAAAGTATTTTGGGGAGGGGTATTTGATGAAGAAGTTTAAGTTTGGCTTAGCTTATCAGATTCTTGCTGGACTCATTTTGGGGATTATTGTCGGAGCTATTTTTTATGGAAATCCAGCCGTTAGTACTTATTTGCAACCGATTGGAGATATCTTTATCCGCTTAATCAAAATGATTGTTGTTCCAATCGTTGTTTCCACGCTCATTCTAGGAGTTGCTGGTACCGGTGATATGAAAAAGCTAGGGAAACTTGGTGGTAAAACAATCCTTTACTTTGAAATTGTGACAACAATTGCGATTATCGTTGGTTTACTGGCAGCGAATATTGTAAAGCCTGGGCTTGGAGTGGATATGTCGAAATTGGCTAAGGGTGATATCCAAAAGTATGTCGAAACAACAAGTGAAGCAACAAGCCATAGTTTTGCCGATACCTTCGTTAATATTATTCCAAAAAATATCATTGAATCATTAGCGAATGGGGATATGCTGGCCATTATTTTCTTTTCCGTCATGTTTGGATTAGGAATTGCTGCTATTGGTGAAAAAGGAAAGCCTGTTCTAGCCTTCTTTCAAGGGACCGCCGATGCGATGTTTTGGGTGACCAATCAAGTCATGAAATTTGCACCATTTGGCGTTTTTGCTCTAATCGGGGTAACCGTGTCAAAATTCGGGGTAGAGTCGTTAATTCCACTTGGTAAATTAGTCATTTGCGTATATGCGACCATGATCTTTTTCATTGTAGCTGTTTTAGGTGGAGTGGCGAAGATGTGTGGGGTTAGCTTGCTGCAAATCATCAAAATTTTAAAGGACGAAATCATTTTGGCTTACTCGACGGCCAGTTCTGAAACCGTTCTACCTAAAATCATGGAAAAAATGGAGAAATTCGGCTGTCCTAAGGACATTGTCTCCTTTGTCATTCCAACGGGCTATTCCTTTAACTTAGATGGTTCGACTCTCTATCAAGCATTAGCTGCGATTTTCATTGCTCAAATGTATGGAATCGATTTAAGTATTACCCAACAAATTTCACTTATGTTGGTATTGATGGTTACATCTAAAGGAATTGCTGGAGTACCAGGTGTATCCTTTGTTGTTCTGTTAGCAACATTAGGAACTGTAGGCATTCCATTAGAAGGTCTTGCCTTTATCGCAGGTATTGATCGGATTCTCGATATGGCTCGTACCGTTGTCAATGTGATCGGAAACTCATTAGCTGCTATCGTTATGTCTAAATGGGAAAAACGATTTGACATGAAGAAAGGGAAAGAGTATATTACTTCCATTCAGAAAGTAGCCTAAGATAACCATATTTATAGTAGGTAGTGCCTGGCACCGTCCCCTTGGTGTCAGGCACTTTTTGTCGTTTAAACTAGAAAAATATGTTAAATTTGTCAATAAGAAATTTTTTAAAAACTAGTGAACCTTTTTCCAGGAAGTTGACAATTACAAGTGAAAGAAGATTTTAGGAGGCCTTTATGAAATCAACCATCACGCAAGATTTAATCGAAAGGATGAAGGAGGGAGATATCGAAGCATTTGATGAGGTTTACCGTTTAACGATTGATTCGGTTTACCGAACGGTCTATATGATGATGCCATATAAGCAGGATGTGGACGATATTGTCAGTGAAATTTATGTACAACTTTGGCGTTCCGTACATAATTATCGTTCTGAATCTCCTTTTCAACACTGGCTAAACGGTCTTGTTTTTCGTCAAGTAAAGAATTGGAAGCTAAAAGCCTGGAAGAGGTTTAATTTACTTAATAAGAAGAAGTTACTAGAAACCGAACACTACGAACTAACTGAGAATTCAATTTTACGAGATGAACAGAACCAACAGTTGGTCCAGGTCATTCACCAGATGTCTTACAAATTAAGGGAAATTGTCGTCCTATATTACTTTCATGATTATTCGTTAAAAGAATTAGCGCAAGTTTTAGATATCCCGCTCGGAACAGTGAAATCTAGGCATCATCTAGCGCTAAAAAACCTTCGAGCCAACTATCAATCTACAGACTTTTTACGAAAGGTGGAAGTAGGAAATGAATGTTAAAAGTGAACTGCACCATGAAATGGAGACCATTGAAGCACCAGAATATTTAAGAAAGCAGATTCGTGAAAAAATTGAGCAGGAGATCCGAGTTGGCAAGAAGACACCTAAAAAGAGCAGAAAACTAGTTTATTTCACTACGATCGCAGCAGCAGCGATTTTAATTACAGCGGGTAGCGGATATAAATCTCCAACAATGGCAGACGTTCTTAGTAAGGTGCCCGTGGTCGGCGTCATTTATGAAGATGTTAGTGCTGATTTCGGATTAAAAGAAGCTCGGGAAAAAGGTCTTACTCAAGGCTATCAGCAAACTGTCACCGACAAGGATATCGAAATGACGATTAAAGACGTGTACTACGACGGGCGTGCGTTTTCCATCGGCTTTCGACTTGTTAACCATGGCAAGGAAGTTTGGGGTGACGATTTAAAAGGCATTTTCTCAATGGATTTCGATGCTAAGGGCTTTAAACTTGGCCAACGAATGGCCAGTACATCAATGGAAAAGGTTGGTGAGAATGTGTTTGAGGGAGTAACGATTATCGAAGCTGACCGATTTAAAAAAGAATTTGTACTAGAATTAGAAGTCAACGAAATCGATGGGAAAAAGGGTCGCTGGGATTTTAATATTCCGGTTACATCAGAGTTTCTTCAAGGGTCTATCCATACGTTCGCTCCTCATTATAAAACCAAGGCGCTTGATGCGGAAATTACGGTAAAGGAACTGACTTTCACCCCATCCGGAATTCGGTTAGTCACTGAAACCCTAAGTGAAAAAGGCACTGGTAATCGATTTGGTTTTACTGTTAAAGGTGTTGGTGTTGGTGGAGGCGGCTCAAGTAATTTTGGTAGCCAGCATGGCAAAAAAGGCAAGGATCATATCATTCATAGCGTCAATTTAAACCCGGTCGCCGAGATTCCCGATCAACTTACGATTACCGTCTATGACCTGTACAATGAACTAAATGGAACTAATTATGAATTTGATTTTACTGTTCCGTTGAAAATGAACTAACATATTGAAGCTTATTTGAACTCTAACGTAGAGAATGCCTTACAAACGTTCTTTACTGGACAAAAATCCTCGGATTTCCGAGGTTTTGTCTAGTAAACGTGCGTTACCACAACCTAGAGCATCAAAGCGCCATATCCCAATGCACCGACAATCACATAAGCCGGATGGAATTTCCACCTTTCGAGCAATAAAAAGCTAATTAGTACTAATATAATTGTTTGTACCATGCCTGTGTCCTCATAAGAAGTGGAAAAGAAACTTATCGTCATCATTCCCAGTAAAACAGCGATTGTCGGCCGGATATAGTTAGTCATGCGCTTTACTTTAGGTGAATCTTTGAATCTATATAGGAGTCCCAAAAGAACAACCATTAAAATTAGGGATGGTGCAACAGTGGCAAATACGCCGACTATAGCACCTACTATGCCGCCTTGTTGAAATCCAATATAGCCGGCCATTTTTGTAGCGATTGGTCCAGGTAATGCGTTTCCTAAAGCTAGTACCTCACTGAATTGTGAAACCGTTAGCCAACCGTATCGATTGACAACTTCATTTTGGACAAGGGGAATGGAGGCAGGTCCCCCGCCATAACCAACAATACCAGGAATGAAAAAGGCAAGGAAGATATGCCAATAAATCATAAGCTTACCCCATTTTCTTTGGAATTCTGGATTTCTTCTTTTTTATCGGATTTTATGATGGCTGAAAGGAGCAGAATAGCGATGATAATAGCTGGATGAAATCCGACGAATTGGATTAATACGTAGCTTACGACAATAATACTAATAGCTATTTTCCAACCTAATGTTTCGTGTGATTTTTTGAAGAAATCCCACGTCAATGATGCGAGCATTACAGCAACCACAGGTACAACCGCTTTCGTCATCCCCTTTACCCAAGGCTGATCTTTAAAGGAAGATAAAAATGTTAATAAGACAATCATTAATACAATTGTTGGAACAATTGTTGCACAAACGGCATTGATCATTCCAAACACGCCTGCCACTCGGTAACCTATATACCCCGCCATTTTTGTCGCAATGGGTCCGGGAAGTGTATTTCCTAATGCCAATACATCCGAAAATTCATCTTCATTCATCCAATTGTATTTTTTAACTACCTCCTTGTGAACTAAAGGAATAGAAGATGGTCCACCGCCATAACCTAACATCCCGACACGGAAAAATGCTAGAAAGATTTGAAGTTGCCTTTTCATTTGAAAGCCTCCTTTCCTGTAATGATTTGTATAAGAGAGCGGACATGTAAACAGGTAAGCCTATTCCTTTAACAAGCTGGAATAGGCTTACTATTGTACCTATATATGAGGGCACCTAATCAAGCATTACATCATCAATCATATAAATACCTGCAGGACTCATCCAGAATCCACTTACATTTGTAGCTACCGCCATTATATTTTCATCATTTCGTAAAAATACCATCGGTGCGTCTTCCATCTCAATTGCTTGGGCTTCGTTATAATATTCCTGACGTTTATCAGGATCACTCTCTTTGCGTCCAAGGTCAATTAATTCATCCACACGAGGATTACTGTAGAACGAACGGTTACCGACGACACCTTGTGCATCAGTGTGGAATAAGAAAAATTGATTATAGTCGGCATCGCCCGTCATATTGGACCAACCTAGAATGAACATATCATGCTCTCCCTTTGCTGTGGCTTCCAGGTAGGCACCCCATTCCATTACCTTAATCTCCACTTCGATTCCAACACCCTTTAACTGTGATTGAACAACCTCTGCTACGTCAACACGTTCTTTATTGTCATTTGTCCAAATCGTTGTTTTAAATCCTTTTGGATAGCCAGCTTCTTTTAATAGCTCCTTAGCTTTTTCAACATCATAACCCCAGCCTGTTAAATCTTGGTTATGTCCCCAAACACCAGGTCCCATTGGTGCTGTGGCTATTGTACCGACGTTATTATATACACCTTGAATAATCATGTCTTTGTCAATCGCCAAATTTATCGCCTGGCGAACTTTCAGATTATCGAATGGCTTTTTCTGTACGTTAAAACCAATATAGTCAATTCCTAATGCTTCAGTACGGTTTAGTTTCATCGTTTGGCTGTTTTCGATACGTTCAACTTCTGTTACCGGAATTGGTTCTGCTAAATGAGCCTGTCCAGTTTCGACCATCGCAATACGTGTAGCATCTTCAGGAACAATTTTGAAGACAACGCTATCGATATTTGGTAGATTCCCCCAATATTCCTCGTTTTTCACTAATTTTAGCTCAGAACCTGGAGTCCAAGAATCGAATTTAAACGGACCAGTACCAGCTGGTTGTTGCCCAAGAGTTGCACCATGTTCATCAATGGCCTTCGGACTAATAATCCCGCCGGAGTAGTGGGCAAGGTTAGAAAGAAGTGGTGAAAATGGGTACTCTGTTTTTAATTGAATCGTGAATTCATCCACGATGATTATTTCCTTAATCATATTGAATAAGCTTGCACGTGGAGAAGCAAGTTCAGGATCGACAATACGCTCGAGCGTTTTCTTTACAGCTTCCGCATTAAAATCGGCGCCATCATGGAAGGTTACTCCTTCACGAAGCATGAATTCCCATGTTAAGTCATCCAATTTATACCACTGGGTGGCAAGCCCTGGTTGAATTTCCATGTTTTCATCTTGAGTCACAAGGCCTTCAAAGATTTTCCCATGATAAACGTTAGCGGACGGTATATCCGTTCCTTTATGTGGGTCTAGCTGTGTTGCATCTGATAAAACGGCAATGACTAGTTCTCCACCGTCACTGCCATCTGGATTGTCACTTTCATTACTTGGTGTTGGATCGCTACTCGTATTTTCAGAAGGTGCACTTGTACAACCTGCTAACGCCGTAGCAATAAGAAGTAGTAACGTTAACCATAGGAACGAATACTTTTTCATCTTCATTTTTTCCTCTCCTTTTTTATAAGTTGTGTTAAAGTAGATTGTTGATTTCCGCTGCAGGCACTCGCTTTCCGTGGGGCGTCAGGTGAGCTTCCTCGTCGCTTTGCTCCTGCGGGGTCTCACCTTTGCCGCTAATCCCACAGGAGTCGAGTGCCTTCCGCTCCAATCAACATGTGCTAAAACAAAATTGTCCTTTAACACAGCCTTTTAATAAAATTTAGGCACCCACTACTGATAGTACTTGAAGTTCTTTTGTTGCCTTTGTTAAATTTCGGAAGCCATCTTCGGTGATGACGACAAAATCCTCAATACGAACCCCGCCAAAACCTGGAATATAAATTCCTGGCTCGACTGTAATAACCATTCCCGGTTGAAGAACCGTCTGGTCTCCCTTTCTCATAGTGGGTTTTTCATGAACCGCTAATCCAATGGAGTGTCCTAAGCTATGTCCGAAATTTTCGCCATAACCGGCATCACGAATGATGGACCTTGCTACTTCATCCAGGTCTGCACAAACTTTACCTGGACCAATTTCCTTTAAAGCTGCAAGCTGTGCCATTTTGACAATTTCATAGATTTCCACTTGTTTCTGCGACGGCTCCCCGACTACAACGGTTCTAGTAAAGTCAGAATAGTAGCCTTTTACTCTAGCGCCAAAATCCATTTTGACAAAGTCACCTATTCCAATCACTCGATCTGTTGCTTGTCCGTGGGGGAGAGAGGCACGTTCGCCAGATGCGATCACATGGTTAGCTTTTATTCCTTCGGCCCCTGCCTTACGCATGAAAAACTCTAATTCGAGTCCAACCTCTTTTTCTGTCATTCCAGGGCGAATAAAAGTAAGAATATGTTCAAATGCTTGGTCGCAATAGGAAACCGCTTCTTGTAAATAGCGAATCTCTTGTTCATCCTTAATCATCCGAATGTCGAAAAAATGTGAATCTACTTTTTCTAGTTTAACTGAAGGAATGGTATCCTTGATTGCGATAAACTCTTCAACAGGGAGAGTTTCAAACTCAACACCAAGTGTTTGAACTTGATAGCTATCGACCAGTTTCTTCAACTGAGAAAATAATTCCCTGTTGTGATCAATCACATGAAAGAATGGAGCATCCTTTTTGGCTTGATCACCATAGCGGAAGTCAGTTAATAGGAAAGAATCATTTAAAGTAATCAATAAAGCCCCAGCAGATCCCCGAAAATTAGAAAAATAGTACCGATTTTCAGGTGATGAAACAAAAACCGCATCAAGACCGACCTCTTGCATTTTCTTCCGCAACTTTTCTAAACGTACTTGCTGCATATGTTATAAACACCCCCAAAAGTAAATTTTTCGTCAAGATTCTATCAAAACAGCCTCTATCATTGACTTATTTACATTATAGGAAAATTCTGAATATATTAGTTTCAAAATGATGACTAAGTGTTACAGTATCTTTACTTAATTTTAAGAATAATACAATAAATTTATATTTTCTGATAATTTAAAAGGAAAAGGAGGAGGGTAACATCATGAACCAACCCGTTATCAATGTGAATGAAAAAAGGATGACTCATTCCGGGATACATCATCCTAAAATGGAACGCTGGCGATCCTTTTATAAACAATTAAAGAAAAATAAAATGGCCATAGTTGGCGGTGGAATCATTATTTTCTATTTAATAGTGGCTGTTTTTGGAAGGCTTTTTGCACCTTATGATCCACTTGAAATAAATTTATTAAACAAACTACAGCCTCCTTCCATGGACCATTGGATGGGCACCGATGATAAAGGAAGAGATGTGTTAAGTCGCGTCATATACGGTTCGCAATTATCACTTACAGTTGGAGTTGTTTCGGTAGCAATTGGAGCTTTTTTTGGAATCATTTTAGGGCTTGTTGCCGGTTATTACGGGAAGTGGATTGATACGATTATCATGCGAGTAATTGATATCCTTCTAGCCTTCCCAGGATTATTATTGGCACTGGCCATCATTAGTGCTTTAGGGCCAAGCCTAATCAACGTAATGATTTCGGTGGGGATATTTTCGATTCCAACCTTTGCTCGCATTGTGCGCGGATCAACCCTTGCCACCAAAAAACTTGAATACATTGATGCGATAAGGGCACTTGGGGCCAATGATTTTAAAATTATTTTTGTTCACATCCTGCCGAATATTTTATCACCTATTATCGTTCAAGGTACTTTACGGTTGGCGACGGCGATTTTAACAGCTGCCGGTCTTTCCTTCTTAGGGATGGGGGCCCAACCGCCATCACCTGAATGGGGTGCCATGTTAAGCAGCGGACGCAATTTTCTCTGGAATGCCCCACATATGGCAACCTTCCCAGGGTTGGCGATTGCCCTGATTGTAATGGGGCTAAACCTATTTGGTGATGGCTTACGGGATGCACTTGATCCACGGATGAAAAAATAATTGATAGGAGTGAGAACATGTTTATTTTTATCATAAGACGTTTGCTGCAAATGATTCCAGTCCTATTGGGCGTTGTGTTAGTAGTCTTTCTAATTATGCAATTAGTCCCGGGCGACCCGGCAGTTCTCCTTGCTGGAGAAAGTGCCACTCCTGAGCAGGTAGCCCAAATTAGACATCAGCTTGGTCTCGATCGACCGATCATTGTTCAATATTTTTCTTATATAAAAGATATTGCCATGGGAGATTTAGGAACTTCGATTCGGTCAAACCGCCCGGTGCTCGATGAAATTTTAGTGCGACTCCCGGTTACATTTGAACTGGCTTTCTGGAGTATTTTAGTAACGATTATTCTAGGTCTATTAGCGGGGATCATTTCTGCAACAAAACAATATTCATTTTCTGATATTTCCCTAATGGTCGTAGCTTTGATTGGTGTTTCTTTACCGAACTTTTGGTTTGGATTAATGCTCATTCTTTATTTTGGGGTGAAAGTTCAAATCTTCCCGGTGGCTGGGTGGGGAACGTTTATGCATGTCATTCTTCCCGCCATAACACTTGGAACCGGTGGAGCAGCGATTGTTGCTCGAATGACTCGCTCAAGCATGCTTGATGTAATTGGACAGGATTATATTCGTACAGCTAAAGCGAAAGGGGTAAAACAGCAAGTCATCGTGTACAAGCATGCGTTGAAAAATGCGATGATCCCTGTTATCACTGTTGTTGGCTTACAGTTTGGTGCCCTATTAGGCGGGACCGTATTAACAGAAACGGTATTTGCCATCAATGGATTAGGCAGATTTATTATTGATTCCATTCGTATGAGAGATTTACCATCCGTTCAGGGGGCAATTTTAGTTTGTTCGATTATTTTCGTCTTAGTTAATATGTTCGTTGATATATCTTATCGACTGCTAAATAAGCGGGTGGATTTAAACTAAAAGAGGTGAACGAAAATGGAAGCAAAACGAGAAGTTATTTTAGAAGTAAAAAACTTGCAAACACACTTCAAGTCGGATAGAGGAATCATAAAAGCAGTCGATGGTGTTGATTTTAAAGTAGAAAAAGGACAAACCCTAGGTATCGTAGGTGAATCTGGGTGCGGAAAAAGTATTACCTCTCTATCAATAATGAGATTGATTCCCTCCGGTGATATCGTCGGAGGAGAGGTGCTTTTCAAAGGAGAAAATCTATTAAACTACTCGGAAGAAAAAATGAGGACCATTCGTGGAAATGAAATCTCGATGATTTTTCAGGAGCCGATGACCTCGTTAAATCCCGTCTATACAGTTGGGGAACAAATTGCCGAAGCGTTTCGAATCCATCAAAAACTAAATCGAAAACAGGCTTGGATGAAAGCCGTCGAAATGCTGCGTCTTGTCGGAATTCCTTCACCGGAAAGAAGAGCAAAACAAGAACCACACGAGTTAAGTGGGGGAATGCGCCAAAGGGTCATGATTGCCATGGCACTGGCCTGTAATCCGGAATTGTTAATTGCCGACGAGCCAACCACCGCTCTTGACGTGACCATTCAGGCTCAAATTTTGGATTTATTAAAAAAGTTACAAGAAGACTTTGGTTCTGCTGTTATGATGATTACCCATGACCTAGGAGTTGTGGCGGAAACATGTGATATGGTTGCGGTCATGTATGCAGGCAAAGTAGTAGAATATACAGATGTCGACTCTTTGTTCGAGCGACCGAAACACCCATATACAGAAGGGTTATTGAATTCGATTCCACGAGTGGATGATGACGTGGAAGAGTTAATGGCCATAAAAGGAAGTGTCCCAAGCCCAACAGAAATGCCAGATGGCTGCCGTTTTGCACCGCGCTGTCCTTACGCATGCCAATTATGTCATGAAGGATTACCGGAGTTAATTTCGATCAGTGAAAAGGAGCAAGTTCGTTGCTGGATCTATACGGATAAATGGCAAGGGGAAAAACCAGTCATCGGAAAGGGGGCTATCCCAAATGTCAGCTAATCATACAAAAAATACTTTATTAGAGGTAAAGGATTTAAAGCAATACTTTCCGATAAAAGGGGGATTATTTGGTCGAACGGTCAATTACGTTAAGGCAGTTGATGGCGTGAGTTTTGATGTTTTTGAAGGTGAAACGGTTAGTATAGTAGGAGAATCTGGTTGTGGAAAATCGACGACAGGCCGGGCAATCTTACGTTTGGATGAACCGACCTCGGGACAAATCCTTTTTAAAGGCGAAGATTTGCTTACACTTTCTAAGGAAAAAATGCGTAAGAAAAGAAGGGACCTGCAGGTCATTTTCCAAGATCCCTATGCGTCCTTAAATCCACGTCAAACAGTTGGCCGTATTCTCGAAGAAGCGATGGAAATCTTGAATGTTGTGCCAAAGAAAGAGCGGAGACAGCGTTCAATCGAATTGTTGGAGCAAGTAGGTTTAAGACCAGATATGATCCACCGTTTTCCGCATGAATTTAGCGGTGGGCAACGCCAACGGATTGGAATCGCTAGGGCCTTAGCCGTTAAGCCTAAGCTGTTAATATGCGATGAGGCAGTATCAGCATTAGACGTTTCCGTACAGGCACAGGTATTAAATCTTTTGAAACAACTTCAAAAGGAATATCAATTAACCTATTTATTTATCTCCCACGACCTTGGAGTTGTTCGTCATATTTCGGATCGGGTCATCGTCATGTATTTAGGCAATATTGTTGAAATTGCTGATAAAAAGTCATTATTTGAGAACCCTCAGCATCCATATACAAAAGCATTATTATCGGCCATTCCGGAACCAACTCGAAAACGAAATAAAGAAAGAATTATTTTAACAGGAGATGTCCCGTCCCCTATTAATCCACCATCTGGTTGCCGTTTTCATACACGCTGTCCAATGGCGACGGAACAATGTAAAACAAATACACAAAGCTTGCGACAAATTGCCACCGGCCATTATGTTGCCTGTGATATCGTTTAAATGATCATTCGTGCCACTAAAGTTGTCTTTAGTGGCACGAAACTTTATGCTTAAGAAAAACGATAAAATAGCTTTTTGAAATAAGGTGAATGTAATGATCTCATTTAATCTATTTACAGGACTTATTACGTTAGCTTTACTAGGACCTGTGGTCTGCACGATTACGTTATTTTCCATTCTGATTTTTGAAAGGGAAATAGACGTTTTAAGGCATGAAAATCTCAAAGTCCATTTGGAAAAAGAATTAAAACACAGCGAATACATGCAATTGAATCAACAAATCCATCCCCATTTTCTCTTTAATACGATGAATTTAATACTCGGACTGGCAAGATTAAAGAAAAACGAACAACTTATTGAAGTGCTAGAGCATTTTTCGTTATTTTTAAAATTTAAATATCGTGAAAAAGAACAGCTAATATCCTTTTTAGAAGAGCTTGATTATACGAAACATTATTTAGCGATTCAACAAATACGGATGGGCCAGCGATTAACAATTACCTACGATATTGATTCGAAAAGTGACGTAAATGTTTTCACGCCACCTTACATGCTACAAACATTATCGGAAAATGCTTTTAAACATAGTCTTGAAAAGAAGCCAGGTCCGGTTGAACTATGTATTCGATTTCGAACAGATGAAACCACTGCCTTTTTGGAAGTAATCGATAATGGGATTGGCATCATAAAAGATGATTTTGATATTAATCAATATCCAGGTCACGGTTTAAGAAATATTAAAACGCGTCTTCACTTGTTATTTGGGAAACAAGCAACTATTAATCTATCACAAGTTCCGGCAGGTGGAGTAAGGGTTATCGTTCAATGGCCACTATCCGATAAAATATAGTCATATTTTTTAAAAAATTCCGCGAAATATGTTACGATACTAAAAACGCAGCTTTAAGAACGAGGGTGGAATAATCATGAATGTTTTACTTGTCGATGATGAGCCTATTGAATTAGAGCAGCTAGAGCATTTTATAAAGCCGCTCTGCCCTATGTGGAATTTATTTTCAACGATGGATGGGAGCCAGGCACTGCATTTATGTAAGGACCATACGTTCCATTTGGCTTTTCTAGATATTGAGATGCCAGGAAAATCAGGGCTGGAGCTAGCGAAAGAACTGAAATCAAGGTTTGAGGGAATTCAGATTGTTATCATCACGGCTCATCAAGAGTTTGATTATGCTAAAAAGGCGATTCAAATTGGTGTGAATGACTTTTTAACCAAACCACTTATTGAAAGTGAATTAACAGAAGTAATTAAGAGATATGCCAAGGACATAGATTACTTAGGTTGTTCAAAACTAGTTTCTGAAGCTATCAAGATCATCCACGATCAGTATAACGAAAAAATAAATCTTTCTTCAGTGGCAAATGATATCCATGTAAATCCCTCATACTTAAGTAGAAGATTCAGTGAGGAAGTTGGAAAATCCTTTTCTGATTATCTAATCGATTATCGAATTGAAATGGCCAAAACCCTTTTACACAATGACCAATTAACGATATCACAAATTGCCGAAATGGTTGGTTTCAATACTCTTCATTATTTTAGCTCCATTTTTAAACAAAAGACCGGTTCGACTGCCAAAAACTATCGAGAAATGGGGATTTAATTCATTGAATACCTATAAAAATGACCAATTAGGCTATGGAATATCCTCCGTTTTATTTATTTCAAGATGGATGTCAGCAAACGCCATGTTTACAGCGTCTTTCATTACCTTAACTTATGGAATTATGGCGGGTGTCCTTTATGGAATGATTGGTGCCATTGCTTTCTCGATGTTTGGATTAGTTGGAAAGTTCATACGGAATAAGCGGAATATCCTAACACCATTTGACCTGTGGAAAGATAAATTGGAGTCCAAAACGGCCTATGCCTTTTATGCTATTTTAGGAATCGTCTATGCTTTAGATTTTTTATTATTGGCAAAGGGTGCTAGCATCATTTTTTATGCAACATTTCATCTACCAGCGAATATGGGGGTGTTATTATTTATGTTGCTTGGTCTGCCTCTTATCTTTTTTCGCCCACTCCAGCGTGCAAGAAGATATGCCATTTATAAATTTGGCTTTTTTCAAACCATTCTTATTGTTGTATTTGTGTATTTATTCCTAAGTGAAAATTTGGAAACCATGCATTTTAAAATGAGATTATACCACCCTTACTTATTTAGTATTCAGGTAAAAGAGTTATTTTTATTATTTATCGTCATTTTTGTTATTTTCTTTGGGAAACTGTTAGGTGATTTAGGTTCGTGGATGTTAATGTTTCGAACTAAAAAAGAGAAATTAAGAGGTAGTCTTATTCTATCAGGTTTTATCTGGGCTACCATCCCCACTGCCTTTTCCATTATTATTTTTCCTGTCCTGGGGTTGGGTGGATATGAAAATATTAGAACCATTTATCATGATTTGCTTCATTTATTTGAATACCCAGTTCTATTAATTTTCTTATCTGCCATTATTCTAGGTACATTAATTTCTACCTACTTTGAACGATTGCAGGATTTTTTCTATCTTTTAGAAACGAGACAGTCTGCTAAACAAAAAAGGAACGTTTATCTTCTATCCATACTCGTTTTAATGATCATGTATGGGGGATATTACTTTGTTGAGCCTAGTATTTTGGATTTATTTTTCTTTATTGGTGTTCTAAATGCCTCCCTTCTTTTGCCAATTTTGTTCATCCTTCTATCGAATAGTAGATTTAGTAAAATCTTATTGTTGATAACCATCCTGAGCGTTTCTGCTGGATATTTATCACTCCTTATTTTTGATGGTTTACATAGTGTGTTGGTTTCATTTTTAATTTCTGCGATTTTATTAGTAATTTATGATTTAGCAACAAAGCTATTTTCAAGAGAGAGTTAAATAAAAAGACAGCATGTGCGGACCTATCCTCACATTCTGTCTTTTTATTCCCGATTCTACAGTTCTAAACAATAGCGATTCTCTGTGTAGATGGAGGTAAAGCCAGCATTTTGGTAGAGACTTAAGGCATTTACATTATCAGTAAGTACCATTAATTCCGCTCGTTCGAGCCCTCTTTCCTTTAAGGTGGAGAGCGCCTTGGTTAATAGAGCTTGAGCGATTCCTTTTTGGCGCCATTCTGGCAGTACAAATAAATCCTCAATTTCACCATATTTCTTGTTTGCTTCGCTTTCTTCCCAACACATAACACTACCAATCATTTCTCCTTGCACGACAGCTGTAATCGCGGTCCAACCTTCCTTGGACTTGTATTCTTTTAACCGATTAGGGCTAAGGGCATGTTCGGGCCAAATCATACTTTCGAGTTGCAAATAGCGCTGTTCTTCTTCAGGCGATTCCATTTTCCAAAATTGAATAGACAGCCCTTCAATCGACGGCTCAACTTCAGTGACTGCGCCGGTAAGGTCTCTTTCCATTCCATATAAAAAGTTTAAAGGAGTGAATCCTTTCGTCGCAAACAGACTATTATTCGCAGCTTCTGTTGAGGCATTCCCTACGCAAAGCAGTGTATCAAACTCGGCTGGCAATTGGCTCTTAATCTCCATAGCTTTTTCAAGTAATGCGTCGTAGAGCATTGTGAATACTTCGTGATTGTCCTCAAAATCTGGATGCAATTTGATATTTAGGTATATTGCATGCTTGGCCGAATGACTAGATTCACCAGGTTTTTGGACATTAATCGGTTGGACCTGCCCCTTGCCAATGAACTCTTCACCATCCAAGACACAAAAGCAATACTTCCATGTAAATTCTTGTTCTCCTGGCCACCAAAAGACGGCGTTAGGGTCTTTACTCATTACCGCTCGATAAAGTTTTTTAAGTCCATCGAGAAGACTAGGTTGGTAGTTTTGTATGGTTAGCTTAGAAATTTTCTCCATGTTTATCACCTCTAAATACTAAAATACCAAATGAAGTATGACATAAAGTGTCATGGTAAGTCTTTTTAAAAATTATCTAAGCCAAAATGATCCCATGCGGTTATGAAATTCAGTTTGAAATGTTTTCTCAAGTTTTTGGAAGAATGCCATTTCCAATCTTTTGGCGTCTTGAAATTGTGAAATCAATACCGAATCGCTAACGTTTTCTAACCTTTTTTGGAGATTCGATAAAACAGCCACTAGCTCCTCAAGGTCATCCAATAACTCTTTCAGCTTCGGCATACTCGATTGAATCTTGATAAAATAGCGACACATTTGCAACTTTACTTTAATAAATGTCGAAAGGGTTGTACCAACGCTACAGTCGGGAGCCTCTCTTCCGCTAAGGGCATCATGGATAAAATCATAAACCCTTACCCCGCATGCAAATTCCTCGCAATCTAAAGTTGTGTCATGATGTTTAGAGTGATAAACCGCCTGAAAAATCGATTCCAAATATAGCTCTTTTGGATGAATTTCAATCTTATCGCGACTAAACAAATGGATGCACCACATTGGAATGCTGCTATATCCTAGTTCGTGATAGGCAAGAGGATGTTCGCCATTTCCGTCTGAATAAAAAAGCAATTCTTCTCCGTCGTGATAGCCAGTAACCACCACGAAATCATCACGCCAAATAATCGAAGGTATCCCGTCATCAAGATTCTGTTTAATGGATTGAAGTAATTTCCTTTGGTAGAGCGGGAAAGTAAGATCATCTGTAAAAGAAGAATGCATATTCGAATAGATGCCAATAAAATCGGTCGCTAGCCAATTCGCATTCCAGTTATAAATAAAGGTCGACTGAAATTCTAGGCTTCTATTAACAGAAAACCGAAAAACTAGATTTGATACACCAGCAAAAATTACTTTGTCAAACGGAATTAGGTTTAAGTATGCCAAAACACTATACAGCGGATCAATAATCGTTGATGTGTCTCTCTGAACACTTACCATTAGATTTTTTTTACCCAAATGCTGCATCTCCCTTACCTAGCATCGCCTTGCAGCCATCTATCTCTAAAAAGGTCACTAGCTGTCACCGGTTGATGCTTCAAAAAATCCTCCATTTCGCACATCGCCGTCTCCTCAAACCGCCATGCTTCCTTTAACAACTCGATTAAAGGGGCACGGTCATCATAAGCTAAAGTTGAGTACTTGTTTACAAAACCTACCACCTTCTTGATGTCTTGAAAAATCTCATTTATATTTAAAAATTGGTCTCTCGCAATAGCGAGTTGGGGAAAGACCTTCGTGACCTCCTCTATAAATAGGAAAATATCCGCCTTTGACGTTGCATAAGAATCTAGTGTAAAAGCGGCACCCATTGGATGAAAGTCACCCGATTCAAGAGTATCGATTAAAAGTGAATAAGCCCCTTTTCCAAAGGCAGTATTTCCGCTAGCCTGTTTGTTCCAATCGATGCTGGCACTTTTTAACGAGTCTAGTAAAATAGCTTTTGTTGGTTTCTCTATTTTTTCCCCGAAGGTTTGGTAAAACCAAAATTCCGTTCGATTGATACCGAAATTATCAAATAAGCAAATGTTACCAAGGAGATGGCTCTTACGGCCTTTCCGAAAAAAATCGTCACTCTCTTGATAATAAAATATTCGTTCTTCAAGGTCATAACCATAAATAACAGAAAAGGGAGGTCCCCAATATAGAACAGCTATTCCTTTATCGATGGAAGCGATAGTCTTTTCGATGGCCTTTTTCTGTAATAATGGAAAGGTACGGTGCCGCCATCGATCAGCATTAGCTGAATTATAGATACCTAGATAATTGACTGCTGTCCAATGGTCTCTAGCCCAAGGGCCATACGAATGAATGGAGATTGGGGAAATACCTTTGACAACACTGAATTTAAAGCACATCCCAGTCATGCCTGACAGTAAAAACTTCGGTCCCTCAAATAAATCGGCTGCTGTTAAGATCGCATGCAAACAATTTATGTAGGATAAAGAGTCATTCTCAATCTTTATATCTGTTAAAATTTCCTTAACCAACCTACATCATCCTTGCAGTATAAAATGGCATTTTTCAACTAGTTTATCCTTTAACCATTGAGGGCCAAGTAGCTTAACGGTAGCTGAAGAGCCTAGCAGATGGTCAAGAAAGCTATTCATACAATAAAACTCGATGGAGAAAATCTGTCCCTCCAAATGTTTAACCTGATATCCATACCAAGTATCGCCTGAAAACGGTTGAAAAAGCTCCACTTTTGCTTGAAATGGCGTTTTCGTCAGTGACTGAGACGACTTCTTCCTTTGTTCTTGGTTATACTGGTCAGAAAACGAAATGTCTTGAATTTCCTCTATATCGATAATAACTTCAGACTTCGTTTCTGAATGATAGGCAACTAAATAGTCAATATTTCCTTGAAAGAGTAGGGTGATTGGCTCCAGTAGACTAGAAACATAAGTTTGATGCTGATGATGATAATAGTGGATATACAATTTATTTCTTTGACTAATAGCTTGGTTAATTTGATGGACCATATCAACCAATGTATCGTTTATGGCGAAAAATGGATAGTTGTCAGCGATCGTAACTACTTTACCATGTAATCTGTCAAACAATGCTGCAAGTCTAGTTACCGAAGAAGAGTTTTCATAGGAGTATTGACTATAACGATAAGCCAGAAACGCAAGGATTTTTTGTTCCTCTTCGGTAATAATTTGATAGGGGAGAAGAAAAGTCTTCTCGCTATATTCATAGCCTCTCTGCCCTGGAATATATTGCAACGGGGCTCCCATACTATTAACCATATATTCAATATCACGCAACGCTTGCCGATTCGATATCTCAAACTGTCCACTCAAACTACTACTATTTGGGTACCTACCCCGACGAACTTGATCATCAAACCAAAGAATTCGATGTAAATTACTCACGTTATTCCCTCACCTTGAAAATAAATACGATTGACTTCGATATTAATATAGCATACAAGGTCGAGACTCACATTCCCTACTGGGATAAAATTGGGTATTATTTTGCGGGACTTCCCAAAAAGCTTGCGATTCATTCAAGTAATGAGGTCCGCAAGCTTTTTTATTACGATACACAAAAAAAGCGCCAAACACGCAAGATTTTTTCGGTTCATCATCCACCAATTTTAGGTAAACTAATGGTAGAAGAAGAAATAAGGTGGTGTTTTGATGAATCACAATCATGCATTTTTTCAGGAAATTTTAAATTACACAAGTGATATACTCATGATCGTCGATCAAAACCGTCATATAAAATACATTACCCCTAATTTTTATACGATTTCAGGTTACAAGCCTGAAGAATTTTATAATCGGGATACCTTCGATATGATTCACCCAGAGGATAAGGAATATTTGCTGGCGAGGCATCGGAATCTTCTAGCTTCGAAACAAAGCAATTCATCGGAATACCGGGTGATAACAAAAAATGGTGAGGTTCTTTATTGTGAGTGTAAAACCACCCCGCTACCCGATACGGAAGGATACCTTCAAGTCGTGTCCACTAGAGATATTACCGATCGAAAGCTATTGGAATTGGAACTGGAACGACACAAGAACCGTCATGAGGTTTTGCAAAGGAGTTTAAAGTCTTTTTCTAACGACCTTTCTACCGTTATGAAGGTTAATGACCTTGAGGAAAGATTAATAAAGGAATTACGAAAGATTTTACCGAATTCTAATCCTATTATTATAAATTCTCATCCAAAAAATAAGGAACTATCAAAAGGAAAACTAGAATCATTCGATGATAAGCTACTAATCAAGATAGGTGAACGTCACAAGGATCCATATATCCTATCCATTATCTCCAAATCAATTCAGGAAAAAATGGATGCCATTTGGCTTGAAACTCTCGCTTTTTATGCGGTGATGGTGTTTGAAAATTTAGCAATGATAGAAGGGTTAATGAGCCAGATCGATACGGCGTTACAAAGTAATGAAACACCTCAATGGGTACTACGAATGATGTTTAATTTGCAGGAACAACAGCGACTAACGCTATCTAGCGATTTACATGATACCGTTTTACAAGACCAAATTGATTTATATCGAAGAATGGAATCTATTATACAGCGTTATGAAATAGATGAGGAAGCTAAGTCCAAATTAAAGGATATCGAACAAGGAATACTGGATATCATTCATGATATTCGCCAAACCTGTAATCACCTACGCCCTCCTCTCTTAAGAGAATTAGGGCTGGAAAGCGCTTTGGAAAATTTATTTGACCATATTCAAGTTTCATCGACCTATAAGATTATCTTTACTTCAGAAGGGATTAAGGAACTAGCACTTACGGAGGAGCAAACGATAACGATTTATCGAATTGTTCAAGAATTGCTCCAATATGTTGAGGAGCAATCAAGTGTTACATGTATCAAGTTCGCAATTCGAAGTGATAACGATGATTTGACATTGAAGTACAGTGATGACGGAGAGAGAAATAATCCGATGCAACATATCGGTTTATCGACGATTAGTCAAAGGGCCAAAAGTCTTGGTGGAAAGATCGAACTCTTCTCGGATAAAGGGATTGGCCTCAAAGTGAATCTTGAATTACCTATAAATGAAAAAGGAGTTTACTATAATGGTAAATATTTTAATTGTTGATGACCACTTATCCATTATTGAAGGTACTAAAATGCTTTTAGAACAAGAGCCAGATTTTAAAATCACCGTTGAAAATAGTTCTTTAAACGCAATGAATTTAATTAAGCTAAATCATTATGATGCGTTATTATTTGATTTATATATGCCACACCTTAACGGTCTTGAACTGGCCAAACAAGCATTAGCCTATAATCCAGACTTAACCGTCTTAATCTATACAGGTTTTGATATTAAGCCACATTTTAATTTGTTGGTGGAAGCAGGAGTAGCTGGATTTTTATCCAAAACATCATCAAGGGATGAATTGGTGACGAACATTCGCTGTGCCTTAAAGAAGCAGGTCGTTCTGCCACTTTCTTTAGTAAGGGAGTTAAGGAGACCGGGGATTATAGCCGATAGCTCCACTACCACTGAAAAAGTCATTTTAACGACAAATGAAGAACAAATATTATTACAATTGTCAAAAGGAAAAAGTACGAGGGAAATTGCCTCTACCTTAGCGATGAGCCAAAGGTCACTAGAATATAACCTAACAACGCTTTATCAAAAGTTTGGCGTCAGAACAAGAGTTGATACCATAGCCAAAGCAAAGAAGCTTGGATTAATTCCGGAGGAAGAACTGAGATAGATTTCATTGTGACCCTACTCATGGTATAATGAGAAACTTAGGTTAAATATATAGAGGTGTAAGAGAATGAATAAACGCTGGACTATCGGTGAAATTAAAAAGTTTGTGGAAAACAATTCGGAAAGTAAGTTGCTATCGACGGAATTTCATGGATTTTCACAAAAGTTACTTTTTCAATGTGTTTGTGGAAGCCAGTTTGAAAAATCATTTACAAAATTTAAAAATAACAACCAACGTAAATGTGATGTCTGTCAACCGCCAAAAGCATCGCGCTAAACAACCAAGTGCCAACTTCTTATTAAAAGAAGTTGGCACTTTTTTGTACAATCCATTTCTACTACCATAGGAGATTTTTTTATAAAAAAATGATATCCAAATGCCAAGTCTTTCATGTAAAATATTTTAAGAGGAAAAAACATCCAAAAAGGGTGGTGAGAACTTGGAAGCAACCAACCATTATAACTGGGAGTTTGAAACAATTACCCAGCATACGCTAGATATCCTTTTAATCGTAGACCAGAATCAGATTGTAAGGTATGCAACTCCTTCGTTTGAAACGATTCTAGGCTACAAAATGGAGGGGATTATTGGAGCAAATGCATTTGACTCACTATATCCCGAGGATAGAGAAAGATTAATTCAATCCCATCAAGAGGTTATTCGTACACAGGTTCCCAAGGTAGATGAATATCGCGTATTACATCAAAATGGAACCATCCTATTTTTAGAATCACGGGTTACCTTAATTCCTGACCATCCTGAAAAGCTTGTCGTCGTTTCGATTCGTGACATCACGGCTAGAAAAAATATGGAAACAGAGCTTGAAAAACGAAAAAACCGCTATCAAGATCTTCAAAATAGCTTAATCAACTATTCTCAGGATTTAGCTAAGGTTACCAAGGTGTTCGAATTAAATGAAAGGCTCATTAGAGAGCTCGAAGCATTCCTTCCACACTCTGACCCCCAGGTCGTTACTTATCATCGTGACAGCCATTTTATTGAAGGCGATTTGTCTCTTGAGGAACCATCCTATATAGCCAAATTAGTGGTCGGAAAGCAAAAAAATGTGAATGGTAGGACCTTCATTTTAATAGGAGATCGTAAAGAAAAAGCTTATATTCTTTCAATGGAATCCATTTTCACTAAAGAGTTAATGGATTCGATTTGGTTTGAAACATTGGTGAACTACACTATTATGGTGTTTGAAAGCTTAAATGTTATCGAAAACTTAATGAACCAATTGGAAACGGCTATTCAGCGTAATGAAAAGCCACAATGGATCTTAAGGCTATTATTTCATTTATCGGAAAAACAACGGTCAGAATTATCGAGCGATTTGAATGATACGGTTCTAGAAAATCAAATCCATTTATATAAAAGTCTTCAAAAAATCCTAAAAGAATATCAATTTGATAAAAACGTGGATGATCAGCTGAAGGGGATCATTCAAGGGTTGTTAGATTCTATTCATCAGATTCGTTTGACATGTAATGAGCTTCGACCGCCACTTTTGAGAGAACTTGGGCTTGAACGAGCGCTGGAAAATTTATTTGAACAAACACAGGTTACTTCGACTTATAAAATTAACTTTTCGAGTGAAAACACAGCAGTTTTGAATTTAAATGAGGAGGAAACTATCGGGATATTCCGTATCGTTCAAGAGTTATTAAATAATGCTAACAAGCATTCTCAAGCTACTAATCTCTCTTTTCATCTAAAAAAACGAGATGAATGGTTAGAATTGCAATACTCAGATAACGGAAAAGGTCTAAAGGTAGGGAAATTGGCTCCGACGTTTAAAAGTATGGGACTTTCGGGAATGAGGGAGCGAGTCCAAAGCTTTAATGGAACAATTGACTTTCACTCCGAGCCTGGGAAAGGTCTTATGGTAAACATTAAAATACCTACTGTTTAAACCACCTATGTGGTTTATTTTTTTTCCTCAAGAAAGACGATATTAATTTGCGGCAGCAACTGAAATCTTTGCGGGAATGAAACGAAGCATTGCGGTTTACTTGAAGTGATTCGGAGATATGATAAGGACATCAGAATAAATCACTACAAGGAGTGTTTAGAATGCGGAAATGGGCAATAGCCGGAATGCTTTATGTGACAGCTGTTATCTTTGGTTTTCAAGCATATGAAAAATGGATTGTCGATGAAGAAACGTTCGCAGAAGCAAAAATGGGTGGCATGGGAAATATGGGGAAATCAAATGGATCAGATCATGGAAATGAAAAAACAGATTCAACAGGTCACGAGGAAACCGCAACGGATTCCCACAGTGGTAATGAGACAGAAGATGGTCATGGGCATGAAAGTGGCAATTCTCATAGTGCAGGAAGTCAGGTAAATGCGTTTGTTTTTAATAATGAAAACCAGATTATCATTCATCTAAAAGATAAAGCGGGTAATCCGGTTGATAATCTTGAAGTAAATCACGAGAAGATTCTTCACCTTATTATTGTAGATGAGCATTTACAGAAGTATTATCATGTTCATCCTGAAAGAACGGCTAAAGGGGAATTTACGATTAGCAACCCTCTTCCTAAAGGCTTTTATAAGGCTTTTGTAGACATTAAACCAACAAACCTTGCCTATGAAGTGGAACCAATCCCGTTTGTAGTCGGTATTCCGTCATCTGAGTCACATGGTCATCCATTAGTACCAGATACTGATTTTAGTAAAACAGTAGACGGGGAAAAGGTAAATCTCACTGTTAGTACTTTTAAGGCAAATGAAAATGTGAAGCTTTCATTTGAATTAGATCAAACAAATTTAACTCCTTATTTAGGGGCAATGGGTCATGTCGTTATTTTAGATGAATATGGAAAGAACTTCCTCCATGTCCATCCAAGTAATGACACAGAACCTATCTTTGAAACTAAGTTTGAAAAGCCTGGGATTTATAAAATTTGGGCTGAATTCCAACAAAATGGAAAGGTAAGGGCTTTTCCATTTGTGGTGGAAATAAAGGAATAGGTTGATAAACGATAGCCAGCGTCGGTGTTGGCTATTTTTATATGGTCACGCAAGAATTTTTCGGTTCAGAGAATCGATAAATACGGTAAAATAAAAGCAAGGTAGAATAGGCAGGTGGTGTTTTTATGGTGGAGAACCAACAGGTGTTTGAAGAAATGCTGAATCATACATTTGATATGCTATTTATTGTGAATCAGAATCGGAATGTCTTATTTGCGACACCAAATTTTTATCAGATTACGGGCTATAGTCCTGAGGAATTACGGAATCAAGATGCATTTATTGTGGTTCACCCAGATGATATCGAATTTATGCAGAATCGACATAAAGCCTTACTTGAATCCCATCATCACGGCCAAACGGAATATCGGATGATTAGTAAAACGGGCGATTTACGCTATTTTGAATGTAAAACAACCGTCCTCCCCAATACGGAAGGGTTTTTGCAAGTCGTATCCACAAGGGATGTCACCAATAGAAAGGTAATGGAGTTAGAGCTGGAGAGGCACAAGAATCGTTATGAAGTCCTTCAAAAAAGTTTGAAAGGTTTTTCCGAGGACCTAAGCTCAGTGATGAAACTGACGGACCTTGAAGAGAGATTGCTAAAAGAATTATCAGAAATTCTACCGGATTCGAAACCATTGATGATAAATGATTACATGGATGTGGATTTAGAGGTAGGGAAAATCAAGACGGTAGGGGATGATCATTTCATCAAATTAGGTGAACGTGGCGAAAACCCCTATATAGTAAAGATTAGAGCAAATGCCCTTTGTGAAAACATGGAGACCGTTTGGTTAGAAACACTCACCCATTATGCCGTGATGGTTTTTGAGAATTTAAACGTAATCCAGAATTTAATAAGCCAATTAGAATCGGTTCTTGAAGGTAAAGAGTCACCGCAGTGGGTTTTACGAATGATGTTTAACCTCCAAGAAAAGCAGCGAATGAACCTATCAAGTGATCTACATGACACCGTTTTGCAAGATCAGATTGACTTGTACAGACGACTCGAATCGATCCTTAATAGATATAATCTCGACAAGGAAGCATGGAATAAGCTCAAGGATATCGAAGAGGGGCTACTCGATACAATCCACCAGATTCGGATGACTTGTAATCAATTGCGTCCACCTCTATTACGAGAATTAGGGCTAGTCCAATCGTTGGAAAATCTGTTTGAACACGTTCAAATGAATTCTACATTTAAAATTAATTTTAAGTCTGACAACTTTCCTTTTTTGACGGAAGAACATACCATTGGTATTTATCGAATCGTACAAGAATTGCTAGAAAATGCGGAGCAGCATTCTAGAGCTACAGAAGTCTCATTCCAGATGAATGGTGGGAATGGTGAATTAACGTTGGAGTATTGTGATGACGGTATAGGGTTCAATCAAAGTTTAGTTCAGCCTACCTTAAACAGTATGGGACTAACAAGCATGAACCAACGTGCACAAAGCCTAGGCGGAAAAATAGACTATCATACCGAAATAGGGCACGGCCTCAAAGCTATATTGAAACTACCAATAAATGAATCAATTGAATAGAAACTGCTGGGTGTCAGATCCCAGCAGTTTTTTTTATGCCCTTTAGCGCTTTAAAGCATGTGGGGACTGTCCCCACATGCTTTAAAGCGCTAAA
>NZ_JBTOOE010000035.1:0-24168 GCF_054786815.1 Pseudoneobacillus rhizolycopersici
ATTATAGTCTTAGATTCTGTAACTCAATCATTTACACAAAATAATTTACACTCCCAATCCGAGTCCGAATAAGCTAGTTATTCGGACAGCACAAGCTCCAAAAAGCGAATCCGAGTCCGAATAAACTAGTTATTCGGACAGCACAAGCTCCAAAAAGCGAAACCGAGTCCGAATAAGCTAGTTATTCGGACAGCACAAGGTCAAAAAAGCGAAACCGAGTCCGAATAAGCTAGTAGTTCGTGTTTATGAGGTACCAGGTACCTGATTCCTTCAAGATTGTTAAGAGAAAAAGGACTAGTAATGGAAACTAGTCCTTTTTCTCTTACTCTTCTACTTTACTAATCAATAATCGTCTCTAATGCTATTTCTGCCATCTCCGTAAAAGATTGTTCACTTGTCTTGTGGCTGGAACGTTCATTTGTTAGTAGCTGACTTCCAACCGTTAATATCGATAATGCTTGTACTCCATATTTAGCAGCTAAAGTATAAAGAGAGGTACTTTCCATTTCCACGGCTAATACACCGTATTCCATAAATTTATGTAATCGATCCAAAGTTTCTCGGTAGAATTCGTCTGAACTATAAATATTACCAACATGAACATTGGCGTTTTTGCCATTTGCCAGCTGATAGGCTTTCATTAACATTGAAAAATCCGCAATAGGTGAGTAGCTACAACCATGGAAAATCTTTTCAGTCATATTACTATCTGTGGAAGCGGCTTGTGCTAAAACAATATCGCGGATATTAAGCTCTTTTTGCATGGCCCCACAGGTACCAATTCGGATTAATTTTTTTGCCCCATAATCCTGGATCAATTCTGTTACATAAATACTCATAGATGGATTTCCCATTCCTGTACCTTGAACAGAAATAGGTACCCCCTTATACAAACCAGTATAACCGTACATACCTCTTACATCGTTATAACAAAACACATCTTCTAAAAATTGTTCGGCAACAAATTTTGCCCGCATCGGATCTCCCGGAAGTAAAACGCGTTCTGCAATTTGTCCAACCTCTGCTGCTAAGTGAAAGCTCATGTCCATTTCTCCTTATTATCTATTAATTTATTTTAGAATAACAAATCCATTTTCCCTCTTATCTTATCATTTATTTTCGTAATAGTTGCACAACTATGAAAATATCATTCGAAATAGTCGAACTTCTATAACTTTGTTGATGATTTAGGGCATAGCAGGATAAAAACTTGGAATACTAAAAGAGGGACGGAAGGATAGGTTCATTGATTCATTGAAATTGGGACAAGATGCCCACTTCACTTTTAATATAAAGTAAATAATGATTAATAATAAGATAATCTAAGATTTATAGCGATTATATAGCTAAAACAGTCATAAATCGTTTTAAATGACAAAATTTATTAATTTACAATGAGTGACTGTCAGAGTAGAATATGCTCATAAAAGCAAATAAATATTTCGGCCAAATCTCAAGTAATGAAAAAATGATTTCACGAAGTGGATCATTTGTTCTTTGAGTACGGAGGACCCACTAATTGGGGTTAATTCTACTATCTGTAGAAGGGATGAGATAAACTCTTTCGCCATCCTACCCGTCAGCTAACTTCGTCGGCTAAAGCGAAGGAGGTCATAAGACCACCTTGAACAAGGGGCTTTTTTTGTTGTTTCATTTGTATACAGCAAAAAGGGAAACTTGAATCAACTCGTAGGTCTTTTTATTATGCCTATTTTTGAAAAATGTTACGTGGGAGACGGAACGCAAAGAGAGCTGGGAGCTTGCTGGGCGTTAAGTAGACCGATGTAGTCTTTTTCCTTAACATCGTTGGATTTTTAGTAAGTGCGGTTACCTCCAATGACGATCTTTTATATGGAGATTCGTCCAGTAAAGGCACTTTGTATTCAGCATGGGGAAAAGTTTACATTGGTCTTTTTTTATTTTGAATTAACAATAACAACTAAAAGGTGATTATCGATGCTGAGTCAATATTTAAACAAATTAAACTTAGGATTACCAAAAGCAATATTACATCTTAAGGAAGATGAATTAACTTTTGGCAGTGCTATTAACGGACAGGTAGAAATAAAAGGTGGCTTCATTAAAAATGTGTTAAAAAGGTATGAAATTGACTTGGTTCGAAAAGACCGCGATTCACTAAAGGAAGAGCTATTAAATAGTCGCTCCGTTTATTGTTCAAAGGAATGTTTACCAAATAAAAAAGAAATCCTACCTTTTATTATTAACGTTCCAGAAAAAAGTAAAGATCATTCAGACATATATGACTACAGTTTAATTGTTCGGATTGTGTTGGATAACTCTCAAACTGTTTTAAATAAACATCCTTTAATGATTCAAGAATGATACTAAATAGCAAATTGACACACTGGATTAAATTGGGGAGGAAGCAAAAATGCAATCAAAAAAGGGGAAGATGGAAGCAGAATTAAGCGAATCCTTTATTAAACTGCAACGAGACCTCATCGGAAGGGGACCTCAAGAAACAAAAACCTACATTGTGGATGATATGGTAATTGCACGTTTTAAAGGGGTACTTACAGTCGAGGAAAAGCACTTAGTTGACCATGAAAAAGGCCGAATTTTAGTCAAACGTATGCGTCAGGTTCTTAGGGAAATGTATAGTAAAAACATTGAAGAAATTGTCGAACAGCGTACTGGCTGTAGAGTTTTATCAAGCCATAGCGATATTAGCACGAAAACAGGCGAAAGAATTGAGGTATTTGTGGTTGATAAAGATTTAGAGAAATGGCTGGAATCTTCTTCTATGAAAGCTTAATATCAATTGAATTTAGACGTCATTCAAACTGGAATGGCGTTTTTTATAACCGTGAAAAGAATAGGAACATAAAGTGGGCCAGATACTATTGATAAATCAGCTTACCATTAATTTATTCCAGGTGGGAAAGTGAAAAATGAAAAAAGGAAAAATATATTTAGATCCTCCGAAAGTTCTTGTGCTTGGCTTTGCAGTTTTAATCTTAATTGGAGCATTTTTGCTGACCCTTCCAATTGCAACAGTGGATGGAGATGGCCTCTCATTTCTTAATGCTTTATTTACGGCTACTTCAGCAACCTGTGTAACTGGGCTTGTCGTCGTTGATACAGGAACTACCTTTACGAAGTTTGGTCAACTTACGATCTTATCGCTGATTCAAATTGGTGGCTTGGGATTTATGACTTTTGCGACATTTTTCTTTATGCTTTTAGGTAAAAAAATTTCATTAAAGGAAAGATTAGTGTTGCAACAATCATTAAATAATTTATCCATTGAAGGGATTGTCAGACTTGCAAAAAGGATTATTTTGTTTACTATACTAATTGAAATTACTGGAGCAATCATTTTATCGATTCGATTTTCTTTTGATATGACATTAGGGATAGCCATTTATTACGGTTTTTTTCATTCTATTTCCAATTTTAATAATGCTGGCTTTGATTTAATAGGTGAATTTAGAAGCCTAACTCCTTATGTTGATGATCCAACCGTAACTCTAACTGTATGTGCTCTGGTCACATTGGGGGGAATCGGTTTCATCGTTATGAACGATCTGATTGATTATCGAGAAACTAGACGGCTATCTGTACATACAAAAATTGTCTTAGCTACAAGCTTTATCCTTACTTTTGGAGGAGCAATTTTAGTATTTCTCTTTGAATATGGCAATCCCAAAACGGCACAGCCATTATCATTTTTGGGGAAGATATTATCGGCCTTGTTTCAATCAGTTACTTCAAGGACGGATGGTGCTAATACATTAAACATAGCCAACTTAACACAACCAACCTTGTTTTTGACTATATTTCTAATGTTTGTTGGTGCTTCACCTGGTTCTACTGGCGGGGGAATCAAAACAACCACTTTTGCCACTCTACTTGGAACGGTTTGGTCGCAAATAAAAGGGAAAGATGAAGTTGTTTTGTTTCGTCGGAGCATTGTGGCTGAAACAATTTATAAAGCACTTACTGTTACAATTAGTGCCCTATTTCTTGTAATGGTCATCACGATGTTATTAACCATTACAGAGAGTGGCAAAGACTTTTTAATGATATTCTTTGAAGCTACTTCAGCCTTTGGGACAGTAGGACTCTCAATGGGACTTACCCCTGAATTATCACCAATTGGTCGAATGTTGATTATTTTGACGATGTTTGCCGGAAGACTAGGTCCATTAACGATCGCTTTTGCCATTGCTTTGCGGCGAAACCCGGATGCTTTCCGCCATCCAAAGGGAAGAATAATGATTGGGTAATTAGAAAAGCGCAAGGGGCAGCTTAGGATGGTAAATTTTAAAAGAAGTAGCTACCTATTTTAAGGAGTAATGATAATTCAATGGTAAAAGAACAATACGCTGTTATAGGTTTAGGTCGTTTCGGTACGAGTGTCGCTCAAAAATTATACGATGCTGGTCAAGATGTAATGGGGATAGATATTAATGGAGAAAGAGTTGAAGATGCGGACTCCATTGTAACCCATGCAGTTACCGCAGACAGCACGGATGAAGACGCCTTAAAATCACTAGGGATTCGCAATTTTGATTGCGTCATTATCGCAATTGGTAATGATATGCAATCGAGTATTTTAACTGCGATGCTTTTAAAAGATTTAGGCGTAAAGAAAGTCATTGCGAAAGCACTTAGCAGGATTCATGGAAAAGTGTTAGATAAAATTGGTGTGGATTGGGTCATCTATCCTGAAAGGGATATGGGTGAACGTGTTGCCCATCAGCTTTTATCACCAAATGTGCTTAGCTTTATAGAACTGTCGGATGAATACCATATTGAAGAAATTAAAGTCTCACCCAGTTTCGTGGACAAAAATTTACGTGAACTTGATTTACGCGCTAAATATAATATAAGTGCGCTAGCCATCGTTAGTAATGGAGAAATTATTGTATCGCCTTCACCCGAGCAAAAGATTCACAAGGGGGATATTTTAGTCGTAATAGGCAACACAGAAGACTTGGCTGAATTTGCTAGTGTGAAATAATGATGTGGTGTCAAAAAGAAAAAAGAAGCTTTTGAAACAGCTTCTTTTTTTGAAATAAATTTTTATCCTAATAGGATAGGGTGATATTAGAAACCTTCACAAATCCGAAAAGACATTATGGCAAATCATTGAACACCAAGTAAAATGGGGATGGGGATCCTTTTTCAAAATTTAAAGTGAATTAGTTGGTAAGTTCCGGTGACCCGTGACAGATGGGCAAGATTTTCATGGAATGGAGAATTAGTATGAAAAATAAAAGTAACTGTCTTAAAAAAGCATTTAATACAATAAAATCAAACAGAATTAATGAACCTAGTGATCGAGATCTTCAAGGTAAATAAAGAGGTACAAAACTACTTATCTAGAAAACTTATAGGAGAAGAAGCTATAAAGATGGCGGGATTGTATTAGTGCTCCAACATTATGAAATTGCCCCGTATTCATCTGGAAATCTGGAAATATTTATTCCAAAAGCAATTTATTAATAGAATACATATAGAGACTCGGTGCTAATACACCGAGTCTCATTTTTTTGGATCGATATGTGTCTTTCCGCAAACATTTTCATAGGATATAACATCCTCTCAACACTATCCGAAAAAGGGGTTATATTGGAATGACAGAGCTTAGTGGACGAATTGTAACACCTAATGATTCTGAATACGAGGAAGCCAGAATAAATAACAACTTAAGCATCCCAAAATTTCCAAGAATCATAGTCTTTTGTCAGGAAGTTAAAGATGTCATAAATGCATTGAAATGGGCGAGGGAAAACGGTACACCATTTCGAGTAAGAAGCGGTAGGCATAGTTATGAAAATTTTTCATTAGTTAATGGTGGTTTAATCATTGATATAAGCGAAATGAATGCCATCTCTGTGAATCGAAAAGACATGACAGCCAAAATAGAAGCCGGCGCGAATTTAGGGGAAGTTTACCATCAATTGTGGGAGTATGGCACGACCATCCCAGCAGGAACGGAAAGCAGTGTCGGTCTTGTTGGACTTACACTTGGTGGTGGAATTGGTATGCTAACACGATTTTTTGGACTTACGAGTGACAATCTTTTAGAAATCGAAATGGTTAGAGCCAGTGGACATCGAGATGCTGAATTGATAAGGGCAAATTAAAACCACAATGCCAACCTATTTTGGGCTAGTCGTGGAGGGGGAGGGGGGAACTTTGGAATTGTCACGTCCCTTACTTTCAAGGTCCAACCCATTTCTAATGTGTCCATATTCTCGATTACATGGGAATGGAAAGATTTCGAAGCAGTATTTAGTACTTGGCAAAATTGGGCACTTGAGGTGGATAATCGTCTAACGTCAGAAATTGAATTCAAATCAAAGGAAGCAAATCAAATTATCGCACAAGGTGAATTTGTTGGTTCACCATCAAAACTAAATGAGCTACTTAAACCCTTGAGGAACGTGGGTTCACCTAAGAATGTATTCGTAAAGAGAGTCCCCTACATTGAAGCAGTAGAATTCTTTGATGATCCGAGTGGAAACCTGCCAGCCCCCCGTAATCGATCGGGATCGTTTCTATATAAACCATTTCCTATGGAAGCAATATTGATCATGAAAAAGTTTTTAGCAAATGCCCCAAATGAGAAATCTGCCATATGGCATCAATCTCTTGGAGGAGCAGCGGGACGAGTGGCTCCAAATGAAACGGCATTCTATCACAGAGACGCCATAATTGCCCAGGAGTACCTAACTACATGGAACAATCCCGCTGAAGAAAGGCAGAACGTTCGTTGGATTGAAGAGTTAAGGAGAGCGTTATCACCCTATACAACCGGTGATTATGTAAATTGGCCGGATCTATTCATCAAGGATTGGCCAACATCCTACTATGGTGCGAATTTTCAGAGGCTCCGAGAAGTGAAAACAGAATATGACCCATTTAATGTTTTCACATTTCCACAAAGCATTCCACCTTTTAAAAAGTGGATATAGATATTTCCAACAAAAAAGGAGCGGGTTTTAAATATCCCGCTCCTTCATACCTACATAATTGAAATTTACTAATGCATGACTTTTTCCATTCTCATTTCCTCAACAGAAATCATCTTGCGTTTTATATCAGATAACTCTCTAACGATGTCATCTCCACCTTTAAACAGGACATGCTTTTCTGAAAAATGTGTAGGGCTGGTAAGACCACATGCCGCAGCTAGTGAAAATAAATCTTCCCGAAGTGAAATGACATAGTTAGCTGCGCGATATTGTTTTTCTTCTATTACTAAGGCGCGCTGTAATTTAGGGTTCGTAGTGGCTACACCAACCGGACAATCATTGCTATGGCATTTTCGTGCTCCAATACAACCTACAGCAATCATCATTCCTCTAGCTAACTGAACTAAATCAGCTCCCATACTAAGAGCAATAGCGATCCGATCGGCTGAAAATAATTTTCCAGAAGCAATGATTTTCACTTTATCCCGCACTCCATGTTTTTTAAGCGTTTCGTCTACGATCATCAAAGCAGGCTTGATCGGAAGCCCCATGCTATCCGCCATAAATTTATAGGTAGCTCCACTTCCACCTTCACCACCATCCACACTAATGAAATCGGGATAGATATTTAATGCTTTCATTTCCTGCACAAATTCATCGAATGTATCAGGACCGCCAACAACAATTTTGATGCCAACAGGTTTCTCCGCTACATCCCTGACCTTTTCCAAGAAATATAAGAGAGAAGGAGTGTCGTAGAATTCATCAAAACGATTGGGACTATCTATTGACTTCCATGGTTCTACGCCTCGAATTTCAGCCACTTCAGGAGTTACTTTGGCTCCTTCCACATGACCGCCTCGAATTTTTGCCCCTTGACCTAATTTCAATTCAAACGCTTTCACTTTTGGAATTGCTGCTTTCTCTCTTAATTTTTCAAAAGAGAACGTCCCATCTGGATTGCGGAACCCAAATTTAGCTGGCCCGATTTGACAGATAATATCAACATCACCTTTTAAATGATATTTCGTCAAACCACCTTCTCCCGTGTTCATGAAACTTCGTGCTAGTCCAAGACCAACAGACAAAGAGGTGATGGCGTGATCTCCCAAAGCCGGAAAACTCATTCCACTCATTCCAATAGGACTTTTGGTAACAAAAGGGTATTTGCATGTATTTTTTCCAATGACAATCGCATTCTGATCTTCTAGTAACCACGGTTTGGTTTCTGCATCTTCTTGATGTTCAAAACGTCCAAATGCAAAACTTTCCTTATCGGTTACATATTTTTTAGTTTCAATGGTAAAACTATTATCAACTTTAAGTTGATCCGTTTGTTTTGAAAAGAAGGCATTTTTTATATAGTAACCCGGCTCTTGATAATCACGCTTTCCCCCAAATGCGATGACACTTTTTAAGTATTTTCCTTTCTTCACAATCTCTTCAAAATGGCCTGGTGCATAGGGAGTCCCTTTTTCTTCATCATCCACAAAATATTGTTTGATTTCATTTCTTTTATGTTCAAGAATATATCGCAGCCATCCCCAAAACGGATAATTTCGTTTAACAGAGTGTTGAGTTTGTTTTTTATCGTTTTTAATAACCAACAGGATAAAAACGACAGCACTCACAAACAAAATAAATAGTAAAGCAAAAAATCCTAAAATTAGCCAATGAGTAATAGACGTTAACATTTTTCTTCTCCTTTTAGTAAAAAACTACTATATTCATATCTACTAGATTATTGTATATGAGGAAGGATTACAATGAAATAAAAGAAGCTTGAAAGAAAAAGATACCAAACAAGCCAACACATAGAAATACTTACCTGTCCCTGTGAACCATTCGGGGAGTGCCAGGCACGGAAAAAGCTATTTCACGAACCGAATGAAACGCGATTTCGTCCCACATAAAAAGGAAGTAAGGCAAACTAGCCTTACTTCCTTTTTAATTAAGACACTGATTCGAATTTCTCTTGTACGATTTCTTCTTTTTTAGTAAAACGTTTTTTCACTGATTTTAAAACATGATAGACGGTTGGAACGATGATGAGTGTGAGCAGGGTTGATGTAAGCAATCCTGTGATGACAACAATGGCTAAGGAGCGAGAGATTAAGCCGCCTTCTGAAGACAAGGCTAGTGGTAATAAGGCTCCAATAGTGGCCATTGCGGTCATGAGGATTGGACGAATACGGGTTGCTCCTGCTTCGATTAAGGCAGCCGTTAACTCCATTCCGCTCTTTTCATTTTGCATCACTCGGTCCATTAACACGATGGCATTTGTGACAACAATTCCGATTAACATCAAGAATCCGACTAGTGCTGGCATGCCTAATGCTTGATCGGTTAAAAATAGACCTAGCAAACCTCCAGTAAATAGGAATGGTAAGGAGGTAAGGATGGCGATAGGTGCCGTCATATTTCCGAATGTCACGAGCATGACGATGAATACGAGAACCACAGCAATTCCCATGGCAATCATCATGTTCGTAAAGCCTTCACTCATCGCTGCTGCCTGACCTTCCGAGCGTGTTTTGACACCGTCTGGTAATTCTAAGGAATCGATTCGCTTCGTCACTTCATCTTGCACGCCGGATACATTATCGGTCACGAATCTTCCTGTTACTTCGACATATTCCTGCTGATTTAAACGGAATATTCCGGTAGGTCCCGGCTTTTCCGTCAGGGAGGCTACATCCGATAGCTTGATTCCATTGCCTAATAGGTTAGTCATCGTTTGATCTAGAATCGCTTTCGTTGTCGATAATTCGTCTGTTTTCACAGACAATGTTAAGCTTGTCGTTTGCTCATCCACCTGGATGTTGGTGATGTTCTCACCAGAAATAAGGTTTCGGATAAAAGCGGACACCATAATCGGATTTAGGCCATTTTCCGCTGCCTTTTTTTCATCTACCTCAATATTTAATTGTGGTTTTACCCCTGATAAATTTGTTTTAACATTGGTCAAACCTTCAACATCATCAATTGCCTTCACAATCATGTTTCCTGCGGTTTCTAAGTCTTTCGCATTTCCACCTTCGACAATCAGCATAAAGCTGCCGCCTCCGCCCGTGATTCCAATCGGAGATAAGGCAATTTCGGCTTGGTCTTCGAAGGCTTTCAATTTTTCACGAGTATTTTTTTCAAAAGACTTACTTTCTTCTGCTGTCGTTTCTTCGTTTAAAAGAATCGATAAGCGAACATTTTCTCCATTCACGATCGTTTGCACATTTTCCACGTTTTCTTGATCCTTTAGGAGCTTCTCTAAGTCCTTTGCTAATACATCCGCTTGATGAAGCGAAGTTCCAACCGGTAAATCGGCTGATAAACGATAAGATACCGCTTTTTCTTCAGGTAAAAAGTTTTTCGGAATCATTGGAACTAAAACCAACGAACCTGCAAATACGACAATCGCCATCACGATGGTAATAGCACGTCTGCGAAGTGCCCATGACAGGGAGGTCTTATAGGCTTTTTGGATAAAATTTTCCTTAGGTTCTAGATGTTTCATTTTTAATAAAAATAACTTCGCTAACAATGGCACAACGGTTAACGAAACGATTAAAGAGAAGGCTAAGGCAACGAGAACTGTAATCCCAAACGGCGCAAAGAATTTACCGATGATTCCTGGTACAAAAGATAATGGACCAAACACGGCCATTGTTGTAAGCGTGGAGGACATAACGGCCCCACCCACTTCTTTTGCGGCTGTTAACACCATTCGTTCATTTCGATTTTTACTTATTAGGGTGCGACGGTAAATATTTTCAATGACCACGATGGAATCGTCGATCACGCGACCGACCGCTACCGCAATCCCGGCAAGAGTCATCATATTTAAGCTATAATCTAAAAATTTCATCGTAATCATCGCTGCTAGGATGGAAAGCGGAATCGATAATACGGCCACAATCGTTGCCTTCACATTTCGTAAAAAAACAAAGGTCACGATCACCGCAAATAGCGTTCCAAGCAATACCTCGCGAAGCATCGTATCAACGGACTTTTTAACATCCTTGGATGTATCATATAAAGACGTAAGCTCATAGTCAGTTGGAAGTGAGATGGCATCCAGCTTTTCTTTAATTTGCGCTACGACCTCGACCGCATTGGAGCCAGGTTGAGCGGTAATGTCAACTAACATTCCTTGTTTCTCATTGATTCGTGTATAAATCGTTTCCTTTTTTGTGCTAAATTGAACGCTTGCGATTTCAGATAATTGATAGGTTTGGATGCCAGTTGGACTAGCAACAGCAAGTGGAACTTCTTTTAAATCTTCTATCGACTGAATTTTATTATCCGCTTGAACGTTTAAGGTTTTCCCATTTAAATCAACCTGACCAGCAGGGAAAGAGAAATGATGAGAGGTAATCGCTTGCTTCACTAAATCATAGCTTATTCCTTTTTCCTTCATTTTCTCAGGATCTAACTCGACTAATAACTGCTTTTCGGCCTCACCATAGACATTGATTTTGCCAATTCCATCAACTGTCGCTAAACTTGGTTTGATCCGTTCGTTCATAAATTGCGTTAATTCCGTACGATTAGCCTTTTCGGATGATAAAGCAAAGCTAAATACAGGAGCGGCGGCAGGTCCATCCTTAATAATGACAGGCTTTCCTGCTCCATCCGGCATGTCAACTGTCGAGATAGCTGTTGTCACATCCTTCTCCGCCTCATCCATTTTCCGATCCATATCAAACTCTAATATCGACAAAACATAGTTGCTATGGGACTCAATATATAGGTTCTTCACTTTTTGCACACTAGAAAGTGCTGCTTCTATAGGTTTACCAAGATCATTTAATGCTTGCTCCGGTGTTGCCCCAACATATGGCACCTGGACAATCACATAAGGAATATCTACGTTTGGCATTGATTCCATTTTCATCGTCTTAACGGAATAGAATCCGCCTGCTAATACCATCAGCATGGCGACAAAAATAACCCCGGCATTCCTCAAAGAAAACTTAATCCATTTACTCAACTTTATTTCCGCCCTTCATCTTTTTCGATTAACTTCTTAAGTTAATTTTAAAAGGAAGACATTGGTAACGCATACGCCACCAGACGAATTTTTCACTAGGACCTGAGACCTAGTGGAAATGGTCTTTTTGTGACCACAGGGTGTTGATTCGGACAGCAGAGGGCTAAAAAAGCGAAGTCGAGTCAGAATAAGTTGGTGATTCGGACAGCACAAGTCCCAAAACAGGAAATTGAGTCCGAATAGGGGTTTAATTCGGACAGCACAAGGCTAAAAAAGCGAAGTCGAGTCCGAATAGGTTGGTTATTCGGACAGCACAAGGCTAAAAAAGCGAAGTCGAGTCCGAATAGGGTGTTGATTCGGACAGCACAAGGCTAAAAAAGCAAAGTCGAGTCCGAATAGGGTGGTTATTCGGACAACACAAGGCTAAAAAAGCAAAGTCGGGTCCGAATAGTGTGGTTATTCGGACAGCACAAGGCTAAAATAGCAAAGTCGAGTCCGAATAGGTTGGTTATTCGGACAGCACAAGGCTAAAAAAGCGAAGTCGAGTCCGAATAGGGTGGTTATTCGGACAGCAGAAGGCAAAAAAAGCGAAGTCGAGTCCGAATCGAGGGGTTATTCGGACAGCGCAAGGCTAAAAAAGAGAATCCGAGTCCGAACCAAGTGTCCGTTCGGACAGCAGAGTGCCAAAAAAGAGAAACTGAGTCCGAACTAGGTGTCAGTTTGGACAACAGAAGACCAAAAAAAAGAAATTGAGTCCGAACTAGGTGTCAGTTCGGACATAAAGAGGCGAAGAAAGTGAAATCGAGTCCGAATCAAGTAGCAGTTTGAACAAGAAAAGGGCTGATTCAATTGAATAAACCCTATTCGCAGCGTGACACTAAGCAGTTATTTTGTTACCCTTCACTTCTTTACGGAATCTTTTCTCGAAAAATGGAACAACATAACGATCAAGTCCATATATACCTGCATTGTAACCAGCTACCATAATCAGCATACCCATGATGATGTCAGTTGGGAGAAAGTGTGTCCTATATTATACTTGAACCGAAGGTCAGATACCCGCCCCAATCCTAGACCTTAAAGAAAACATCCAATTTCTGAGTTCGATAAGTGGTACTGCCACAATATCTCATTAAGACTTTGAACATATCAATCCAATAAGCGCACTTCATTATTAAGTTGTAGTTATTTTCTAGGCTAACAATTGCATAGACTTAATAAAACAACTTGGAGGTTGAGTTATGCCTGATTATAGTAAGCTTTGTCATCAATTTTCTCATATACTTGGTGGAGAAATGAATATAAAAAACGGTGTATGTATGGTCAGTAGAGAACGCTCATACATTAACTTAAATATTTTTGGAAGACCCTCTCATTCTAAAGTTGCAAATTGGTCCTTCGAAACATTAGACTCTCATGGAAAAGCTTTAAACTTAGGTGAAACCCCCCTACTTCAAGAAGAAGTATATCCATTTACTTGGCACTTACAAAGAAATGGAATCATTTTATCAGCATTACACAATCACTGGCTACTTGATAATCCTCATCTACTTTATGCACATTATATTTCTATCGAAGAGCCACTTTCTTTTGCACGAAAAGTTTCAGAGGCATATAAACTACTTAAATGAGCTGGCGTTGTCCAACAAGAAATGTATAGCAAAAAAGCATGTCCCATCTTTCTTGGAAGACAAACTTCATGAAAATCTACAAGCAATGTTTTCAAATGAAGAATATTAATAAACAAGAAAAAGTCATAATGGAGATATATGACCTTTTAGCGGTATGCTTAAATTTATTATTGTAAATGTTTAGGTATATTAGAAGAGTTTTTATTTAAGACTTCAGTGAAGATATTGTCTTGTTTTGATGTTTGATTGTTCGAGATCATGATACGACCAAGACCATTTTCAATCAATTGAACGAGGTTTTGAATATCTTCTTTTGTCGCAGGTTGTTTTTCTTTTTTTAATGTATATCCTAATTGTCCACTAGTTTCAAGTGTAGCAAATTCAACGTCACTAATTGTAGTAATTCCTGATTGGCGTAGTCGTTCCTCTAATTTATCTACGGTAAGTCGGAGTTTTCTTAAATTCTTTTCATTTAAGGTACCATTTTCAATTACCAGTATAGATTTACCAGATATAGCAGACTCAGCTCCATCAAATTTTAATTGAATGTATTCCGTAAGTATTAGACTCAGTACCAATAATATAGCTACACCAAACGTCGTCCAAAGTCCTTTCCCGGTGACCGGCTGAATAAGAAGTGTACCGATGGCTATCATGATAACAGTTTGGGGAATAGTCATTTGAGAAATCGATCTTCTTCCACTGATCCTTAATATAAAAGTTCCTATCACAAAAATGAGAGGTGTTTGCCAAATTAAGTTTAAGTCCATAGTTTTAATTTCCCTTCTTTATTTTTAAGTCTTATTATATTTTTTGCCCAGTTCCACATTTTATACAAAATTAAGGTGTAGGATGAAAACGGTTGGCAAGATATAAAAACTAAAAACTATGGACTATTTTTAGCAGTCAACTCTTTTATTCTTTAATGAATAAAAGAGCAGATATGCGGAAAATAAGCATTAACCAATGGACTATTTTTCATATACAGATTTTGTATCATATACATTTGAGTGTGTTTTACTTTTATAATTATCTGAAGTTCGAATATGAATAGTAACCTTTATATTTTTTAGGGAGTCCTTATTCAAATAGTTCCCCTCGGGATTTTTTTTAGAAAAATTCAAATAATCTTTCCTATAAAATCGAAACCAGTGAGTCCCAAGTCTAAATAGATCTGTGTTTATTTCAAGACCTTTCATATAAGTATTTTCGATTTCCTTCTGAATTAACTTCTCAATGTTCTTTTTAATTTCTCTTTCGGAAAGATTATTTACGTTTTCTAATATTTCCGCCGATCCTTTAACGCGTAATTCAAATAACGGTTGTTTTGGGTCTTTGATATTCACGTTACAATTGGAGGTAGTCACTCTAACAACCGTTCTTTTCTGAGTGTTTTCTTCAAGGATATAGGTGTTTTTCTTTTTCTCTTCATCCAACCACCTTATTCCTATGATCTCATTGATTGGTTGGTGTCCACGATATTTTTGATTTTCAAAAAAATACGCACCATTTAATTGGACGAGTGGATACTTTTTTCCATCTTGCTTCCAAGACTTGCTAGAAACCTCTAAAGAGGGGAGATAAGTTGCTCCTACTGGTTCAAAGTATTCAGATAAAAATTCCCGAAAACTTTTGGCTGATAGGACATAGGACTCGCCTTCCTCTTTCCATGGTTTTATGTACACCGCGAATATTTGTGGATAGAAAAACAGGGCTTTTGTTTTAAAAATCTCATCTAATGAAGAGCTGGTAGCAAACATATAAACAGAAAAACGAAAGAAATTGCTTCTTCCTAAACTTTCACTAATTTCTTTAAATTTATGGATAATCGCATTTTCTGTAATGATAATACTTTTAACATGCTGAAGAAACAAATCTGGCTGGCTATCTTCATATAACTTAGAAATGGCTTCTTCCACTGTTTTTCCTTTTCCTTCTCCTATCCATTCTGGTGGGGGAGGAATCGATTTAGCGCCTTCTTGTTTGGCTACATTTGAAAAATCCAAGGCTAGGGCTTTGATAATAATTTCTTCCTTTGTATCGTCATAATCGATGCCGAAAGCATTAATATAAGTCAAATCTTGGATATTCTTCTGTCCATAGCATCCTGTCAGGAAAAAAGCAGAAATGAAAATGATAACGATTTGTCTTACTATCATAACTTAATCCTCCTGACGAGTTCTGTCTTCCGGTGAAGCAAAGCTGCCTCTTGTTCTATATAATTTCCATGGTAATTTTAAAAATGACCGTAGTATATTTGAAAAGCGAAATGGGTAAGTCATTGACATAAATGGAACACCAATTGATGTTAAAGAAACAAAATAGGAGAGGATAAGCAAGAACCCTAATACAACTCCAAAAATTCCGAATACTGAGCCAAGGAAAAAGATGAAAAAGCGAAAGAAGGTGACACTAGATGAAAGGGTTTGATTAACCAATGTAAATCCACTAATAAAAGTTAATGCTCCAACAATGAGCATCGGAGGTGAGGTGATTCCAGCTCTAATGGCAGCATCCCCAATGATCAGCCCCCCTAATACAGAAACCGTTTGTCCTGCTCCCCGTGGTAATCGTAATCCAGCCTCATTGAATAATTCAAATAATAAAAGCATTAATAACAACTCAAAGGGTGATGATAAAGGGATTCCATATCGATTTAGACTAACTGTTGCTACGAGTAGATAAGGGAGTTGCTCGATATTATGAGTGGTAAGAGCAACCCATGTTCCAGGCAATAGAACAGAAATAAATAAAGAAAAAAGCCTTAATAATCTTTCAAAAGAAACAAATACAAAATTCAAATTTGCATCTTCCGGTGATTTAAATAAGTTTGCAATTTGAACTGGTGCAATAGAAGCTGTCGGTTGCCCGTCCATTAATAATAAAAATTTCCCCTGATTTAAGCAATCAACGGCAAAATCTGGCCTTCCAGTAGTATCGAAGGTTGGGATTAGGGAATAAGGTTGATCCGATATGATTGCTTCAATTTGTTGAATACTACTGACTACATCTAATTCGATTTTTTCTAGTTTTCCTTGTATGGTAGACAGTAACTCCTTATTAATCATATCGTTCACATATAATAGTGCTATGAATGTATTACTTCTTTTTCCTATAGTGAATTTCTCGACTTTAAGCTCATTCGATTTTAATCGTTTCCGAACCAGCGCAATATTACTACCCAAATCTTCAATAAACCCATCCCTTGGTCCACGAAAGGAAGGTTCAGTAGCTGGTTCATCCGGTTTCCGTGTTGGGATACTATTTGCGGAGGCTGCGAATATCATGTCACGAATGTGTATTAAAATATATCCATTTAAGATTTTTAATTGAATTTCATCTTCCCTGGAACGTGATAGGTCTTCTAGTTGTACTTCACTCATTAGACATTCGGAGAAGTTTTCTGTATAAAGTGGGAGATTGTCTAACTTAGGCAAGATGTATTTATCAATAAAGGATGAATCAATTAAATGTTCTGCATACACTAGGGTAATTGGGAATTCATGGATTAGAAATCTTTTAAATATAATATCTTCACAATGTATAAATGACTTTTGTAGATGTTGGATTATTTTATGATTGTCCATCTGATTATGGATCCATTTATTCTGCATTTTGTGAATAATCCTTTCTTTTCTTGATGAGCACTAAAAAAAACAGAATAATCGAAAGCGAAAAAATGATAACCAAGCTTATTGGCAAAAAATAATTGTAGAGAATCCAACGTAGCTGGTAGGCACTGATAGGGATTAATGCCACGACGAGTAAGAATGAATAAAGAATAGATAGGAACTTTACTCTATTCTTTTTGTTAATAAAATGTGAAATCATATACATGAGAAGGCTTATTCTAAACAATGCTCCACTGATCCACTGAAACATGGCCAAGAAATCCATTCTGGAAATAAAATCTCCGAGCTGTAGTAACTTCCATTCCTCATATGCTGGATAACCCAAATTAGAGGAAACAACTGGTCCAAACTCCATAATAGAGGCAGATAATGGTCCAAAAGTTAATCCAATCAATATCACACCGAGAATAACGAAGTGTCTTAACTTATAGGTACTATCTAAGTGATTTTGCACAAATAAGACGAAGAACACCTCTATTAGGCCAGAAAAGGAATAAAGGGTTCCTTTTAGCATGGGCTTATAACCATTTAGAAATAATGGGAATAAATATTCCCAATTCTTATGTTTAAAATTTACAGTCGCAATAAAAAATCCTAAAAAGACAACAATGGGTAGTACAAGGGTTGCCAATAGGGTTAATTGCTTAAATGTTCGAGTGGATAACCAAAAACAAGAGAGAATAAAAAGTAAAAGAATAATTAAGAACGGTGTTTCAGGTAAAAAATACGTTTTGGCCCAAATGGAAGTATCCACAAGGGTAATATAAGTATTGGAAAACAATATTAGGATTAAGGGAACATAAAATAATAATACGGTAAAATTGCCACACTCATCTTTTAACCATGTAAATAGGTTTTTATGTTTTAAATTTTTGGATATATAAAAAAGGAGAAATAAGTAAAGCATGTAAGGGAAAATAACACAAACAACACTCAACCAGGCATCTCTCCCTGCAGCTTCTAATAAGGCTGGGATAATAATGACATGATTCAATAATCCAGTCGAAAGAATAAAGATAAAGACAACTTCTTTTGCCCTCGTTTTGTTCAAAAAATTCAACCCCTAAACCAAAGTAAGGACATCGTATTTATTTACATTATTTACATATCATGCCTAATTATTCGAACATAAATTCACAGAAGTGCCACCTGATAGATCGTAAACCCTCATCGCATTCTGAAGGAACATCTTGGTAAAGGCGAAAATAGCCCTTTTCCCTCAAAAAATTTTCCTTAAACACAAAAAGAGCTGCCGAATAAAGTGGCAGCTGACATCCATTGAATCGTTACAATTGGTGTGCGAAAAGCTAGTGAATGTATTTAGATGCGTTGAATGTTTCAGGAGGTGCTACTCGGTTGTTTGAATGGGAGCCTTGGTTTATTAAAAAATATTGATTGATAAGGAACGGGATGGTTCCTTCTCCAGTTCCAGTACCATAAGGCGGTCTCCTACGTCGAGGCTGAATTTATCTTTAAACGTGATAAATTCAAGATTGCCATTTTTTCGTTTAATACATAAGGGGATCCCGTTTAATTTCAGTTCTTCTTTTAACGCGGTTTGTTTACTATTTATTTCAATAATTTTTAGTGTATAGCCAATGTTGACATTTTTATTTAACTCCGTAAATGTTGCCCCTTCTCCAAATAATAAATGCGCTTTAATAGCAAGGGGGATCTCTTTGTTTTCCGGTTGTCTCGCTTCAGTAGGTAGAGAGAATGTGTTGTTATAACCGAATTCAGGGATGTAGGTTTGGCAAACAAGTGCATTATAGGCCGCATCCCCCTTCATCGCTAGAATCATATCATAAGGTGTCATGTCTATATCAAAATCACTATGTTCTGAGAGAATTTCTCCATGATATGTGGCTATTCCCAACTTTCTTGCTCGGTACAATTGATCATCGGACGTGTCGGTAATTAAGACTGCAGCACCTAATTTTTGTAAATATTGGGCGAAAGTAATCGAAAAGCTGCTGGCACCTACTATCAAAACACCTATGGAGTCGTTATTAGCCAAACCTAGCTTTCGGGAAATTGGACCGATAGAAAAACCATGGGCACAGACTGTAATGAAAACCAAAGCTAACGTAAGGAGTGTTAAAATAGAGGCATGTTGATAGCCATCTTCTAGTAATAACTCAGCAAAATACCCTGAAACCGTTAATGCCACAATTCCTCTTGGGGCAATCCAGCCAACTAGTGTCTTTTCCTGTATGGTGAGTTCTGTTCCAATCGTAGCTAACCAAATTGACAATGGACGAACGAGGAAAAGCATGGCAATAACAAATAAAATAATCTGCCAATTGAAAATATCCATTATCGTTTCCCTTGTAAGGGAAGCAGTTAGCAAAATAAAAACGGTAGAAGTAAGCATAACTGAGATGTTTTCCATAAAATGGCCAATACTTCCTATGGAATGAACATACTTTTTGGACCGAGCTAATGTTAGCCCCATGACGGTCACCGCAAGCATTCCGGTTTCATGCATGATAACTTCGCCAAATGAGAAACAAATTAAGACAAAGCAAAAGACAATAGGGGATTTCAGATATTCAGGAAACATTCCTTTACTAACTAAAAAGCTAACAAGTATACCAATCGCAAAACCGACAGAAATGGCTAAGATTGAATCGATAAAAAATGGAATGAAGTCACTTAATTGAAAAGGCTTATCTGCGGTGATTTTAATAATTTCATAAGCGAATAAAGCCAGCAAAGGACCAATCGGATCAACAATAATACCTTCCCATTTCAGTACCGATGAGACTCGGGGGGATAATTTGGCTTGCCTAAGGAGTGGGATTATGACAGTAGGACCAGTGACCACAAATAATCCACCAATGATAAACGAGATCTCAAGACTAAGTCCAGCAATAAAATGGGCGGCTAAAGAACCCCCAATCCAAGCTAAAAGGGCGCCTAGGGTTACAATCCGAAATACGGACTTGGAAATACCTTTCAACTCACGAATATCAAGGCTTGTACTACCTTCAAATAAAATCAGCGCAACAGCAAGAGAGATAATTGGACTATAAAGTGCCCCTAATCCCTCCTGCGGATTGACTAGACCTAGGATTGGACCGATTAATAGTCCAGAAATCGTCATGATTACAATAGATGGCCACTGAATTCGCCAGGCTAACCACTGGGAAAGCATACCTAGTGAAATGACAATTACAATACTAAATAAAACCAATTCTTGTTGAATAATCATCACCTTCTTTTTGAATAGATAGTATACCATCTTGTTAAACCGTAGAAAAGTGGTAACCGAAGGTTTTTTGCCCCTCATATAATCGTAGACTACCAATCCCTTTGTACCAAAAAAAGTCAGAATCCAAAATTACCGCATTTCTCTTTCGTTCTTGAGTTGAGAGAATATTTTATCTATAATTAGGATATAAAGAAAAAGATCAGGTGCGCGAACACCTGATCATTACAACATACATGCCGTAGGATTGTCGGCGGACCTTTTGACCAAAAAACCAAAGACAACTTTAGTATTTTCAAATATTGGAAAAGAATACCAAAGTGCTGTGGGGACTGCAGGATAGGTCCTATTGGTGTGAATGAAAATGACCTATAAGCGATGATTATAGTAATAAAAATAGTTCCTAGTAAATTTTTGCTAACGCTCGTTGAATAAAAAAAATCGGGAAAGTTACTCTAATAAGCATCATCTAACTTTACGAGCCTATCAATAATCTGATTATACTCTTGTTCGGCTACTTCATTGGAGATAATGTCTTCTTGTAAAAGAAAATCAATCGCTTCGTGTTGGGCGTATAAAGAATGCTTTTCCAGAATGAGTTCTTGCTTTTGTCTAAGGTCTGGGTATTTTTTATACAACTCATCGATTTCTATTTGAAGTTTAGCTATTTTACTTTCATATTGATGGATGATTCCTCGAGATACATGATCTGTAATAAATAAATTCTTTTTCACCTTTTGGATCTCTTCAATCGCGGTATCAAAACGGTGACCTTTTGCAATGAGTTCTTCATACTCTTTAAGGCCATCTTCCTTCAGGTTCACTTTTAACATGGCTAATAATGGCTTAACAGATAGACCCTGAACCACTAATGAGAAGAGGACTACACTAAAAGCTAGTAATAATAGTTCTTCACGACCATTAAAGTCTCTTGGAAGGCTAAGAACTAAGGCAATTGACAATGACCCTTTCAATCCTCCCCAATTAATAATATGTTTCCATGGATTAGGAAAATTATTAATGAAGGCCAAACTAAAGTAAACAGCAACGCTTCTGGAAACAAGCACAATAACGATGGCAATTACAATCAGCCCCCATTTATCGGCTAAATCAATTCTAGTAATTTCTAGTCCGACCATCAGAAATACGAGAGAATTAGCAAGTAATGCTGCAACATCCCAAAAGTTGTTAATATTTAACTTCGTAGTTGGACTCATTCCAATTTTTGCACCAAAATTCCCAAAAATTAAGGCGGCAACAACAACGGCAATCACTCCAGAAGCATGGAAGCTTTCTGCTAGCAAAAAAGAACCATAGAATAAAATGGTGCTAAAAATAATTTCCAATGGGTAATCATCAAAGTATTTTGTTAAAATGGAAAACCCATATCCAAGGGATCCTCCAATGATGAGTCCAAGTGAAATGACTTTAATAAACTCCCATATTCCATAGCCTGCTCCGACAATCCCAAGTTCCATATAAGTCAGTAAATAAAAAGCCGATATCTTAAATAAAACAACAGCTAAGCCATCATTAAACAAACTTTCTCCCTCAATGACCGTTGCAAGCCTTTTATTCACGCCTACACTTTTAAAAATAGAAAGTACACTTACCGGATCTGTTGCGCTCATTAATGCTGCAAAGACAAAGGCTGCGGGAATAGAGAAGTTTAAGAGCCAGATGGCTGCAAATCCAATGATAATAAAGGATAAGAGGGTGCCCCCGAAGGCCAGGGCAAGAATCGGTTTTTTATTGTCTTTTAAGTGTGAGAAAGGGAGCTTTAAGGCTGCCTCTCCTAATAGGGCTGGTAAAAAAAGAGTGATGATAACAAAATTGAAAATTTCCCCCTCGGTAATGAAAAGCTTTAATGGTTCCAACACTGGTATATTCATTAAGCCAATGAGAGTCCCCACGATAACAAGTGCAATGGGATAAGGTTGTTTAAACTTTTTAGCAATAGCTGTAATCCCAGCTGCAATCATGACCAAGATGAGACCAAGTTCAAAGATATGATGTAAATCTAATTCATGCATATTTTGGCATTCCTCCTTATTTAGGATAATGTATCCTCTGCGGTAATATATCATTCTCGCCAAATCGGTTAAAATGCTATGCAATTCATAATACTAGACCTTAGAAAAAGGCTCAGTTACTTAAATACTGAGCCCTCTATTTTGAAGAAGTTTGTTAATTATGGAAAAGCTTCTATCGGTTGATATCTTCATATTTTACTTTACCGTGTTCAACCTTAACGACTTGATGCTCATTTTCATTCTTGATTACAAAAAAACCGTTTGAAAAGTCTGTTGCGCTAACCTGATAGAAGAATCCTCTTTTTACTCCTTGATTTTCATTATCGTCAAAAGATAATTTATACAATCCATTATTTTGAATTAATACAGCAGAAATGCCACGATGATAGTTTACCTCATCATTTACTACACGCGTTACCTCTACCAAGTGAATATCCACACCTTCAAGTTTTTCAAAAAGGCTATTAATAAACGATTCCTTTAGAACCGATTCCAACTTTGTTTGAACAGTATGACCTAAGACGATTTGTGTAGCATGATTCTTTTCAGTAAATTCTGCAATGTGGTTTGAAACTTTTTTATACTTAGAAGGTTCTGTTATCAATTTAACATCATACTTCTCTGCTAAGCTTTCGAACATAAGCTTTGTTTGTAATTGATTAAAATCTAGCTCATCAAATGGAACCTTCACAACATTCAAGACAATGCATTCTCCATTAAATGCAGTTGCCAAAATTTTTCCTCTCTGAATAAGTTTTTCGGCATGATTGGGATTGCTTATACAAACGATGATCTTTTCCATTTCAGAATGTCACCACCCATGTACGTTATTTATAATTTAGAACATATACCAACTTATATTAGATTAAGTTAAGATATGATATTAATTACGACATAAAAAGGGAAAAGTTTCAACTGTCTGAAGGACGGGGAAGGTTCTTTTAGGGGTCAATCGGAAGTTTTGCGCATAAAGAAGCACAGCTAGGTTGTAAACCTAGCTGTGCTATTTTTGTGAGTATGTACCAGGCCTAACTAGCGCAAAATTTATGATTGCCCAAGAAGTCGCGGCCTTCGGCCAATGGGAATTCAATCCTTTCTTTTCCTTTTTTTGGGTTTTTCGTATGTTTTTAGCTTTTACCTCAATGAAAATATGTGTTTTTAAGGGAAAGTGGGTATAGATTCCCCTTCCTTCGGACAGAAAAAACAAAAAAGCGAAATTGAGTCCGAACAGGGTGTCAGTTCGGAAAGCAAAGAGCAGAAAAAGAGAAATCGAGTCCGGACAAGGTGTCAGTTCGGACAGCAAAGCCCCCAAAAACGAAATCGAGTCCGAACGTGGTGTTAGTTAGCAGTTCAGGGTCTGTCCCCACGGATCATACAAACAAAAGATTATCGCTTTTGTCCCATGGACAAAAAAAGGGCTGATTCAATCGAATCAACCCTTTTCACAGCGCTACACTAAGCAGCTATTTTGTTACCCTTCACTTCTTTACGGAATCTTTTTCTGAAAAATGGAACCACATAACGGTCAAGTCCATAGACACCAGCGTTGTAACCAGCAACCATGATCAGCATACCCATAATGATGTCAGTTGTGTTGTGGCTCACAGTTCCACTTAACATGAAGCTGAAGTTCATCACAACCGCGAAGAAAGCAGCAGCAGTTGTTAAGCATCCAAGGATTAGACCTAAACCAACAAGGAATTCACCCCAAGGAATTAACACATTAA